>NZ_JBHTMP010000071.1:0-33076 GCF_042679305.1 Micromonospora sonneratiae
ACGTCGACAACAACCGCTGCTTCGCCTGATCCACCAGATCACGCACCTGCTGCGGCAGATCAGCACCCGTACGCCCAACAGCCGACGGATAAACCGGACCCAGATTCGTGGTCGGCCGCAACTCCGGCTCGACATCAACCCGCGAAACATCATCAACCCGAGACGGGTCGTCGACCCGGTCACCACCCGGCGCACGCTCATGCTCCGGCATCGGCGCAGCCTCGCCACGCATCTCGTTCGACTTGACGCCGTGCCCGCCCAGCGCTACCCCAACCGGGCTCGGACCCGTAACCGCACCACGCACCGCCGGCACCGGCTGCACTGTCGACGCAGACACGGCGCGCGGGACACCTTGTACGGGGGGAGTGCGCTCGGCGAGTTGTCCGACAGGAGCAGGGGCACCGTCGTCGGGTGCCGGTACGCCGACCATCGTGTTGAGTATCTGTGGCAGCAGCAGGGCAAGAACGGCATGGCCAAGGAGGGCGGCCCCGGCCACTGCGGCGGTGACCGCGATGCCGACGACCGGGAGTTTGCCGTAGCAGCCCGTCAGCCCATCGGCCATGCCGCCACAGTCGATCGGGACATCGTCGGTGAACAGGCCGAGGAGAAACGTTTGTGCCGCTGACATGTTCCCCCGGCCCCCGGTTCCCCGTCCACGCGCACAGGCATCGACTCCAACGACTGTCGATTATGCTAACTGCTCGTGGTCGCGGGAGGATCGATGCGAGAAGGACGATCAGCGGCTGCAGACCCGGCCAAGCCGTTGTTCTGGCTCATGGCAGTCCTCGGGCTGGTCAGCCTGCTTGTTGTCGGGGTTTCCGCCGTGGTGTTCGCCGCCACCTGGCCGTCGGCAGAGGTGCGTGCGGCTCAGGTGCCGATTTCGCTCTATGCGTACGACCCGGTGACCCGCACCCTCTCCGGCACCCCGCGAACCACCTTCGAAATGGGCGAGGTCCCGGTGGCCCGCATCGACTTCGACAAGCTCGATGACCTGCCGACCGGCCGAGTCAACGCCGCCTGGTTCGACGCGCTCGGCTACCGCACCAACAGCGTTGAGCGCTCCAAGCTGAGCGAGATGACAGAGCCAGTGCCGTTGAGCGGGACCGCGGCGGTGCCGCCCGGCAGATACCAGTTTGTCCTGAGCGTAGTTGACCAGGGCCGTACGACCGAGGTGCTGGCCCGGATCCACGTGGAGATTGAGTGACGACCTCGGTACCGCCGTGGCCACCGGCCCCGTCCCGGCCGACGCCGCCGACTGGCGTACGGCCGTCGGCCGGGACATCGCAGCCGGAGAACGACGGTACGACGTATCAGCTGAAGGCCGTTGGTACCGCCCTGGCCATCGGATCGTTGATGTTGCTGTTCATCGCGGTCGCGTCGATCGTCGCCGTCGTGCGCGACGACAACGCCACGGTACGCGGACTCGGCGTCGTCAACCTCGTCGTATGTGGCGTCAATCTGCTCATCGGCGTCGTCGCGAGCGTGGTGATCGTGGCGGTGTGCGCCAGCACCACACGTCGTCGGGTCTGGCTCCGGACACTGCGTATCGGTGGCGGGCTGATGTTCGCTCTGCCGGTGTTGCTCCTGGTGCTGTACACATTGCTACTGGTCGGGACGTCGTGGTTGGGCGCGCTGCTGAGCGTGCCGACGACCCTTCTGGGGTTGTGGACGTTTCGGCGTATGCAGCGCAACCGGAAGACGCCGTGGTGGCTCGTTCTCGTCGCGTTCCTCTGGGGCGTCTCAGTCTCGGCATACTTCGCGTCGATCGTCGAGGGGATCTCCCATGTCGTGATTGAACACGAGGTGTTGCCCGGACTGGCGGCGATCATCGGCCACGCTGCTGCTGCGGCGTTCCCCGAGGAGTTCGCCAAGGGCGCTGGCGTGGTGGTGATCGTGCTTCTTGCCCGCCACCGGATCGACGGGATGCTCGGTGGCATCGTGGTCGGCGCTGCTGTCGGGCTGGGCTTCCAGTTCGCCGAGTCGCTCAACTACATGGCAGATGGGGTTGACACGATCCTCTACCAGCACTGGTATCGGCAGGTCACAGGGTTGCTGATCAGCCATGCCACATATACCGGCATCATCGGCGCCGGGGTAGGGCTGGCCACGCAGCAAACCGGCTGGTGGCGTAGGGCGGTGTGCGTGGTGGGCGGCTTCCTCACCGCGGTCGCTGCCCATCTGGTCTGGGACATCTGGGCGATGGGGCGGTACTACTGGGAATCTGACGAGGCCGTGATCCAGCTGTTCCTGGTCCAGCCACTCAACCTGCTGGTACTCAAGGGGCCCGGGTTTGTCCTGTTGCTCGGTCTCGTGCTGTTCGGGCTGCGACTCGAGACAAAGGAACTGTACCGGCAGCTGACAGCAGAGGCGGCGAGTCACCTTGGTGCTGTCACCCGGGAGGAGGTGCGTCTGCTGCTCGATTCGCCTCGCCGGTTCCGGATGAGAATGTATGCCCTGTGGTGGGACAGTTTTGCTGCGTACCTTCGGGTGAGACGGCTACACGCCGCGCAACTCGACCTTGCGTTCGTCGGGTTGCAAGGCAGGTACGGAATCGTCCTGCCGTCGGGGACCGAGGATCTGCTGCGGCAACGGATCGGTCGGCTGAAGGCGGAAGCAAGGTAGGTGGCTGTCGGGAGCGGCGAGGGTATCCGGGCCGGGAGCGTTTCTCGTTCCGCCCGGTTCAGAGGGCTCCTCGACCCCGCCGTCAGATACCGGGATGGCTCGCGGCGGGATGCGACAGCGTTCACTTCACCCAGCGGTTCAGTCGAACCAGTCGGGCTCACCGGCACGGATCAACGCGGCCAGGGCATCCCGGTCGTGGAACGCCTGGTGCAGCAGGCCACCCAGCTGTTCGAGTGCCGCAGCGTCCGTGCCGTACGCGACGAACATGCCGGCCTCCGGGTCGTACCTCACCCGGTCGGCCAACTCGGGAGCGTGGGTGGCTACGGCTGACCTGGCCACTCCGGCCCAGGCGTAGCCGCCGCCCTCGTAGCCGTGTTCTTCGAAGACCGCCGCCGTGTCGACCATGTCGTTGTCACTCAGGAGCAGGCAGTAGTTGCCGGGTGCGTGGTCGTATTCGAAGAGCTTCAGTGGGGTGAGGGTGGTCCCGTCGGTCACGTGCCGATCGTAGTTGTCCGGACCGACAGAATCCGGCGGCGGATGACGGGTCGGGTGAGCAGGCGTACCGGTGCGTCGAGCGCCCGGGTCAACCTACGGGTGGAAGTTCGATGTCCCCGGCTGCGGTGAGTCCGTAGCGGGCCAGCCGGAGCGCCTCCCTGTCCCTGCCCTGTTCGACCAGCGTCGCGATCAGCATGGTGTCGGCGGTCGGATGTCCGGAATCGACCAGGGCGTGGAGGAGAGGGAGGGCAGCTTCGAGGTCCCCCAGGGTCGTCAACACGTTGACCAGCCGGTTGATCGCGTTGTGGTCACCACCGACGGCCCGGCGACGGAGGTCGTCGACGTCGCCGAACATCTCCGTCAACCGGTCCGCCAGCACCCCGGGTGGCTCGTGGGCATACCGCTGGCGGAACGCGTGACTGCCGGCCAGGCCCTGCAACATGTGTTCCCGGCTTGCCGCCGAGGGGATTTCGTGGCACTTGATGGCCCGCAGGTCGTGCACGCTCTTCTCGACCTCGGGCAACCGGTACGCCATCACCGGGTTCGTCCTGGCCACCGCCCGGAAGATCGACAACGCTTCGTCGAACTCACCCTGGTCGGCGAGAAGCCAGCCCAGCCGTTCCGCCAGATAGGGGTTGCGACTCTCGGCACGGCGCAGGAGCGGGATGGCGTACCGGTAACGCATGCGCCGGTCGGCGGCGTGACCGAGACGTTCCAGGTCGCCGGGATCGTCGAGGTGGGTGACGCAAGCGTCCCAGAAGGTGGCGGGTGGGCTGTGCGGCAGACGTCGGTGGCGGACCTGTTGCAGGAGGTAGTCGGCCAGCCGGTACCCGCTGGTGACGCCCATGGCCATGCCGCTGGTGACCGGGGTGAGCGGGGCGACGGCCCCGAGCAGCAGCCGGGTCGCGTAGTTGATGGCCCGTTCGAACCAGTCCGTCGGGGCCTGGGCACGCTCGACGTCGGTGCAGTAACCAGGCGCAGCCGCGCGCAGGAAGACCGACGGCAGGGGAGAGCGACCGCCCAGACGCGCGGCGTCGAGGGCGGTGGTCAGGATCGCCCGGCTGTAGGGGTCCGCGCCGTTCCATCGGTCGAGCAACTGCGGACCACCGGCCAACACCTGGGTGACGCCGGCATCCGGGGTGTCCAGGGCGATGCGGATGCGTGGGTCGGCTGCGTGCTTCTCGGCTCGGCGTCGTTCGTTCGCGCTGAAGGTGTCGGGGACGTGGACGACCCTGGCCAGGCGGAGCAGTTCCCGGTCGTTGCCATCGGGGTTCGGGCCGCCCGGCGGGCCGGGAACGCTGCGCTCGCGGTACTCGTGCTGCCACAGGGTGGCTACCAGCACCATCCCGTCACCGATGAGTTCGCGCACCGTACCGGCCCGCAGTGGGAGACGGTCGTCGAGATGGCTCTGCAACTCGTCGAGCCACAGCACGGTACGCGGCATCGGTGCGGCGGCGAAGGCGCGGATCACCTCGGTGTCGGTCGGGTGCAGCAGCCACCAGTTCGGCAGGGCCGCGCGGACCACCTCGTACAGGGTCCGGGTCTTGCCGACCGAGGAGTCGCCGACCAGCAGCACCAGGCCGCCCTGTCTGCTGGCGACCCGGATCGCTGCCTCCAGCTCCGCATCCAGGTCGCGGGGCACGTACGGCGGCAACTCGGCGAGGCCGGCCGCGCCGACCTGGATCGCGTTGTGTACGCCGAGCAGGCGGGGCCGGCTGGCACGGACCCGGATCATGCCGTACGGCACCGGGGCCGTACGGGCCAACTCCCACAACCGGCGGACCTGCCCCACGACGACCTCGACGTCTCGGTCTGCGCGACGCGCGAGCACCGCTGCGGCTGCGGTGAGGTCCGCGACGCCGGCCGGCACCTCCGGCTCGCCGATGATCCGGCCGATCGTGTCCCGCTTCGGGACACCGTCCAGGTCCAGTTCGTCGGCGAGTCGGGCCACGTCGGTTTCGATGGTGTCGAGCGTGGGTTGACCGGCTGCGAGGTACAGGGCGTACACCGCCTGCTTGAGGTCCTTCAACGGTCCGGGCGGAAGCCGGGGCGGCTCGATCGGTCGGGGCCGGCGTCGTCCCGCAGCGGACTCGTCGCTACTCATCGCCCACAGCATCGTCCATCGGGTGTGGCCCGCGCCAGACTCCCGTACCCATCGCAACTGATCTGGAGATCCACTTCGGGGTTCATCTTGGGAGGACAGCCGGCCGGCTCCACTTCCGTACGAAGATCCAGGGAGGATCCATGCCTCGCGACACCAGCCGTAACCCTCGTACCGCGATCCTGCTGGCCGCCGTCACCGGTGCCGTATCCGGCGTCGTCCGCGCAGTCGTCGGCTGGCTACTGCGGAACTTCACAGTCGACCCGTAGCTCGACGGTGCCCGGAGGCCCGGGTGTTCGTCCGTGTGCATCCGCATGCTGCGGCCAGCCTGCCGGTCCGACATCCAGCCGCTGATCGTCCGTGATCGCGTCACGGACTGTCAGCGGCTGCGGCCATCGCCAGCTCGGTCAGGTCATCGCCAGCCTGGTCAGGTTATCGGCGGTAACTCCTAGGTCGGCTGCTGCGAGGTTCTCGGTCAGATGGTCGAGCGAACTGGTACCGGGGATGGCCAGGGTGACCGGTGAGACGGCCAGCAGCCAGGCCAGGGCGATCTGCGCGGTGGTGGCCCGGTGGCGGGTGGCGACCTCCGCGAGTCGGGCCCCGGTCAGTTCCCTGCCGCCGCCCATCGGAAAGAACGGCACGTACGCGATGCCGTCCCGCTCGCACTTCGCGAGAACGTCGGAGTCACCTGTGTCCTGGACGTGGAACTGGTTCTGTACCGCGGCGACCGGCGCGATGTCCTGTGCCTCGGCGAGTTGGGCCGCGTCGACGTGGCTGACACCGAGGTGTCGGATCAGCCCCTCGCGGCGAAGCTCGGCCAGGGCCGCGAACCGCTTGCCGATCGGTTCACCGCCCGGCCTGCCCATGCCGCCCACCCGCAGGTAGACCAGGTCGAGGCGGTCCAGGCCGAGGCGGCGCAGATCCTCCTCGACCAGACCGCGCAGCTGTTCCGGTGTCGCCTGACCGGTGGGCACGACGCCGCCCTCGAGAACCGGACCGACCTTGGTGGCGATGACCAGGTCAGCGGGGTACGGGGACAGCGCCTGCCGGATCATCTCGTGCGCCTGGAGGTCCCCGTACCCGTAGAAGCCGGCGGTGTCGATGTGGTTCACGCCGAGTTCCACAGCGCGGCGCAGCAATGCGATACCCGCCTGGGGTTCCCGTATCCGGCCGCCGAGGGCGAGTCGCATCGCGCCGAAACCGAGCCGGTTGACCCGCAGGTCACCGCCGAGGAGGAAGTCGCTGGCGGCGGTGGTCGGTTTCTCGTTCGTTGTCATCGGAACGCCATCCTCCGGTCGTGGTCGTGTGGTCGTGTCGCGGCCCGGGTTCGGTCGCCGGACCGTCATCGATCGTCGGCGGGTCGGGTGGGCAGGATCCGCCGGAGTGCGTCGCGGAGTACGTCGGCAAACGATGGTGGGTTGGTGGTGCTGAGCCAGTGCCGGCCGGCGACCCGGACGGCTCCGGCAACGGCGGCGGCCAGAACGTGGGCGGACAGGTCGCTCTGTGGATCGTCGCCGACGCGTTCGGTGATCGCGACGGCGAGTGGTTCCTCCGCCATGGTGAAGGCCTTGAGGGCTTCGCCCTGCAACTCGGGGGTGGACATGATCATGGCCAGTCCGGCCCGGTCGGGTTCGGGATTGGTGAAGACGTCGATCGTCGCAGCGGTGATGGCCTGGGCGAGCGGTTCGTCGGCGGGCCGGGATCGTAGGGCCCGGCCGAGGCGGCGGGCCTGGTCGGCCTGGAAGGCGCAGATCGCCTCTTCCCGGCTGGAGAAGTAGTTGTTGTACGTCCGGGGTGCCACTCCGGCTGCGGAGGCGATGTCGGTCACCCGGACGAGCTTGAGTCCCTGGGGGCCCTGTTCGAGGGCCAGGCGCAGCGCCGCGGTGCTGATCGCCTCGCGGGTGGCCTGCTTGTTGCGGGCCCGCAGGTCGTGGGGCTCGTTGTCCATCACTGGTTCGGGGGGTGGCATCTGTCCGGCCATCTCCCTCCCTCCTTCTCGATAGCTCACGCTCCGGCCGCAGGGTGCCGGCCGGCGTTGTGAGGTGCTGTGCCTGATCCACAGGGTAGCCGTTGAATGCGTAGTGCGCACTACATGCGTGACGCGCAAGTTTGGGCTATCGTGCGGACGGTGCCAGGCATTCGAGCCCGGCTACCGCAAACCACAGGTGTGCCGGGGTGGCGAGCCCCCGGTGCCCGGGGGCGTCCGTCGCGGGCGTCGTCCCGGCTCACCGTACGGACAGCAGGAGGAACGATGCCTTCGAAGATGATCGCGTTTGACGAGGACGCCCGGCGCGCCCTCGAGCGCGGTATGAATCAGCTTGCCGACGCCGTGAAGGTGACCCTCGGCCCCAAGGGCCGCAACGTGGTGCTCGAGAAGAAGTGGGGCGCCCCCACCATCACCAACGATGGTGTGAGCATCGCCAGGGAGATCGAGCTCGAGGACCCGTACGAGAAGATCGGCGCTGAGCTGGTCAAGGAGGTCGCCAAGAAGACCGACGACGTGGCCGGTGACGGCACGACGACGGCGACCGTCCTGGCCCAGGCGCTGGTCCGCGAGGGCGTGCGTAACGTCGCGGCCGGCGCGAACCCGATGGCCCTGAAGCGGGGCATCGAGGCCGCCGTCGGTGCCGTGGCGGAGGAGCTGGCCAAGCTCGCCAGGGAAGTGGAGACCAGGGAGCAGATCGCCTCCACCGCGTCGATCTCCGCCGGTGACACCACCGTCGGCGAGATCATCGCCGAGGCGATGGACAGGGTCGGCAAGGAAGGCGTCATCACCGTCGAGGAGAGCAACACCTTCGGGCTGGAGCTCGAGCTCACCGAGGGTATGCGCTTCGACAAGGGCTACATCTCGCCGTACTTCGTCACGGACACCGAGCGGATGGAGACGGTGCTGGAGGATCCCTACCTCCTGATCGTCAGCTCGAAGATCTCCGCGAACAAGGACCTGTTGCCGTTGCTGGACCGGGTGGTCCAGTCCGGCAGGCCGCTGGCCGTCATCGCCGAGGACGTCGAAGCCGAGGGCTCGCCACGTTGTTGGTGAACAAGGTCAAGGGCGTGTTCAGGTCGGTGGCCGTCAAGGCCCCGGGATTCGGCGACCGCCGCAGGGCCATGCTGGTCGACATCGCCATCCTCACCGGTGGGCAGGTCGTCAGCGAGGACGTCGGCCTCAAGCTTGAGAACACCACCCTGGACATGCTGGGACGTGCCAAGCGCGTGGTGGTCACCAAGGAGGAGACCACGATCGTCGACGGTGCCGGTGACGCCGAGCAGATCCAGGGTCGGGTCAACCAGATCCGGGCCGAGATCGAGAAGAGCGACTCCGACTACGACCGCGAGAAGCTGCAGGAGCGGCTGGCCAAGCTGGCCGGCGGCGTTGCGGTCATCAAGGCCGGCGCGGCCACCGAGGTCGAGCTGAAGGAGCGCAAGCACCGCATCGAGGACGCCGTGCGTAACGCCAAGGCGGCCGTAGAAGAGGGCATCGTCCCCGGTGGCGGCGTCGCACTGCTACAGGCCGGCGCGGAGGCGTTCGGCACCCTGGATCTGGCCGGGGACGAAGCGACCGGGGCGCGGATCGTCGAGCGGGCCGTGGAGGAGCCGCTCAAGCAGATTGCCGTCAACGCCGGTCTGGAGGGCGGCGTGGTGGTGGAGAGGGTCAAGAGCCTGGTGAAGGGCCATGGCCTGAACGCCGCCACCGGTGAGTACCTGGACATGTTCTCCGCCGGGATCATCGACCCGGCCAAGGTGACCCGGTCCGCCCTGCAGAACGCGGCGTCCATCGCTGCCCTGTTCCTGACCACCGAGGCGGTCGTCGTGGAGAAGCCGGAGAAGGGTGCGGCCCCGGTTGCCAGCGACATGAACGGCATGGACTTCTGACCGAGGCGCCCTGGCTGGCTGACCCGGTACGAAAAGCCCCCCGAGGGCGTCGTCCTCGGCATCGGTCCGGGCCACTGGAACGTGCTCGCCGTCATCGGGGGGCGGTCAGCCCATCGGGTCGCCCCGGTCACCTCTGTATCGACCGGGGCGACCCGATGGCCGTAGCTGGCAGCCGGACCTTCGTCCGGTCTACCGCGACGGCTCCGGCGGCTCAGACCCGGGTGACCCGTACCGCGTCCGCGACCACGTATCCGGCTGCGCTGGTCCAGCGGCTCACCCCGACCAGGTCACGATCGCCTGCGGTGAGGTTGAAGGTGCCGAGCGACCGCCAGACACCTCCGTTGCTGCGCTGGTCCACGTTCACCGTCTGGTTCCCGGAGGCGGTGACGATGACGTGCGGTGCCGAGCTGTTGTAGCCCGCGTCGGCGGGGTAACGCACCTCGACCCGGTAGTTGCCGCTCTGCGGGATGCTCACCTTGAACCACGCCGCGTCGCTGGCGAGCACCGGGTTGGCGAACCGGTAGTCGGCACCGTAACGCTGGGCGGAGTACGACGACGTACCCCAGTTCCCGCTGGCGGTGAAGCGGCCGGCGGTGGCGTTGTCCACGATGGTGCTGTAGGTCGGCGGCGGAGTGCTGGAGAGCCCGAGGTAGTTGGCGATGCCCTGGGCGTGTCCGCGTGCGACGGCGGTGATGAAGTCGGCCCGCTTGAGCAGGTTCGCGTCGGCGAGGGTGTCGATGAACATGTTCTCGGTGAGGACGGCCGGCATGTTGGTCTCGCGCAGCACGTGGAAGTTGGCCGTCTTCTTGCCCCGGTCGGTGACCGAGCCGATCGTGCGCATGCCGGCGAGGACCGGTGCATGCAGCGCGTTGTGCAGGTTCACGGTCGCGCTGTCGGCCGTCGGGTAGCGGTAGCTCTCGAATCCGGTACCGCCGCCGGAGTTGATGTGGATGCTGACGAACAGGTTGGCGCCCCAGGCGTTGGCGTCACTCGTGCGGTAGGCGAGCTCGCGGGTGATGTCTGTCGTACGTGACATCCGGATGTCGACGCCGCCCCAGTTCGCCAACAGGATGTCGCGGGTCTGCAGAGCGATGGCCAGGGTGAGGGCCTTCTCCTGTAGGCCGTTTCCAACGGCACCGGGGTCGGTGCCGCCGTGCCCCGGGTCGAGGTAGACCCTGGGGGTGGCGGCCAGTGCCCGGCCGCCGAGGGAGAACGGCGCCACGATGGCACCGGCCGCGGCGGCTGCGGCGGCCAGCAGGGTACGACGTCTTGCGGTCGAGTTGCTGAACATGAGCACCTCACGTGATGGGGGATGGGGGATGGGGATGGGGGATGGAGCGGGTACCGGTCGACCGCGGCTGCGGTTGGGGGTGGCCGGTACGGGTGAGCCGCGCCGGGTGTGGTGCGCGGGGTGGATCACTTGCCGATCTGGGCAGGGGCGATGACCCCGGCTCACGGGCTGGGCAGACGTGCGCCGACGTCGAGGATCCACAGGACTACCGGAGGCTGGCGTCCCAGCCCGGGTCCTTCATCCCGTACCGCCCTGGAGCCGTCGGACCGGAGCCCGTTGCGCTGGCGGGAATCCGTTCGCGGTCGGGGATCCCGGCTCGGAGGGGCGGTACGACGCGTTACCGGAGAACCGCCGGAGCGGGCCGAGGCGCGCGTTCGTCGCCGTCGGTTGGCGAGGCACCCGACGGACGCCATGGCAGCGGCGCGGTAGTGGCCGCCACCGCTGGCAGAGCGCGGTTGATCTGCGGATGGATCATGGGCGAGACTATAACGAAGGTCGATGCAAGATGAAAGATTTTAACAATGTTATCTAGTCATCCTGAAAGTTTTCGGCCCCGCCGTCCCCGGTCCGGTCCAGCCGGATGGGGGAGCGTGGCGAAGCCCGTCGGCGGCTCGGGCGTCGGACTCGACGGGATGTCCCAAGTGGTGCGTCGTGCCCTCTCGCGATCGAAATGAGTCGACATCATTCATTGACAAACTTTTGCGTACTGGTGAAGCTTGGCCGACACATCGCCCAGACAACCAGTTCATACCTGTCGGGAGGTTGTATGCGAACTTCGACCAGAGTGGCCGGTGCCTTGGTCAGCGTGTGTGCGCTACTGGCGGGTGCGGCCTGCGGAGCCGACGACGCCGGCAGCACCAAGGACGTGGAGGTGTTCACGTGGTGGGCCGACGGCGGCGAAAAGGCGGGTCTGGACGGTCTCGTCGCCACGTTCGGCACTGACTGTGCCGAATACAGGTTCGTCAACGGGGCGATCGCAGGTGGCGCCGGCTCCAACGCCAAGCAGGTGCTGGCGTCGCGGTTGAGCCAGGGCGATCCACCGGACACGTTCCAGGCCCATGCCGGGGCCGAGCTGATCGACTACATCAACGCCGGCCAGATCGAGGATCTCAGCGCCGAGTACCAGCAGTGGGGGTTGACCAACGCCTTCCCGAAGGGCCTGATCGACAACCTGACCGTCGACGGCAAGATCTACTCCGTGCCGGCGAACATCCACCGGGCGAACGTGCTGTGGAGCAACAGGTCGGTCCTGGCAGCGGCTGGCATCACCAGCGACGCCACGACGTTGGAAGGGTTCTTCGCCGACCTGGAGAAGCTGAAGGCGAAGGGGGTCACCCCGCTGGCGCTGGGCAAGGACTGGACCCAACTGATGCTGCTCGAGGCCGTACTGATCAGCGACCTGGGGCCGGAGAAGTTCACCGGCCTGTGGAACGGTCAGACCCCGTGGGACAGCCCGGAGGTGGGCAAGGCCGTCGACGACTATGAACGGCTGCTGACCTACACCAACAAGGACACCCGCGACACGTTCGACTGGACCGACGCGTCCAAGCTGCTCATCGACGGGAAGGCCGGCTACCAGTTGATGGGTGACTGGGAGGCCGCCGACCTCGACGCGAAGAAGTTCACCGGGTACGGCTTCTCGACCTTCCCGGGCAACGGGGCGACCTTCCAGTGGCTGGCCGACTCGTTCGTACTGCCGAAGGACGCCAGCAACGCCGAAGGCACCAAATGCTGGCTGAAGACGGTGGGCGGCGCGGCGGGGCAGAAGGCGTTCAACACGAAGAAGGGCTCGATCCCGGCCCGCACCGACGCCGACTCCGCCGACTACCCGACCTATCAGCAGGCGGCGATCGCGGACTGGAAGACCCAGACACAGGTGCCGTCGTGTGCGCACGGCTCGGCCTGTTCGCAGGGCTGGCAGGGTGCGCTCGGCTCGGCCATGGGCAAGTTCTCCAGCGACGGTGACAAGGCCGCACTGCGGGCGGCGCTGGTCGCGGCGGCGAAGCAGTTCGCCAGTAAATGACAGGGGAGGGCGGCCGGGTCTGTGGCATGCGTGACGCCGTGGACCCGGCCGTCCTCGCTGGGCCGGTCATCGTCAGAGAGGAGACGCGATGAAGCGTCACCGGTTGCGGCGCTGGGCCCCGGCGCTGCTCGTGCTCTCACCGTCCCTGATCCTGCTGGCGGTGTTCGTCTACGGCCTGATCGGCTGGACGGTGAACCTCTCGTTGCAGGACAAGCACAACGCCCGCCCGGCGGAGGGGTACGTCGGCCTGGACAACTACACGAACCTCTTCACCGACGACATCAACGACCGGTTCCTGCACTCGCTGAAGAACCTCGGCATCTTCACCGTTGTGTTCATCGGCGGGGCGATCCTGCTCGGGCTGCTGTGGGCGTTCCTGCTCGAACGTGGCGTACGTGGAGAGGGCTTCTTCCGCGCCGTCTACCTGTTCCCGATGGCCGTCTCGTTCGTGGCCTCGGGCGTGGTGTGGCGGTGGCTGATGAACGCGGGCACCGGCGACAACGCGGGCGGACTCAACGCCGTCTTCGCCGGTCTGGGGCTGAGCTTCCTCGAGAACCGCTGGTGGACCGACCCGGACTGGGGCATGGCGGCGATGGCCCTGCCGGCGATCTGGCAGTTGGCCGGGTACGTCATGGCGCTGTTCCTGGCCGGGTTCCGGGGGATCCCGAACGAGTTGCGTGAGGCGGCACTCATGGACGGCTGCTCGACCTTCCAGCTCTACCGGCACGTCCTGTTCCCACAGCTGACCCCGGTCGTGCTGTCGGCGTTGATCATAACCGGGCACATGTCGATGAAGATGTTCGACCTGATCATGTCGGTGTCCGGGCCGCAGTACCTCACGGAGGTCCCCGCGGTGTACGTCTGGCAGACGCTGCTCACCAACGACCAGGCCAAGGCTGCGGCGATCTCGGTCCTGCTGCTGATCGCGGTCGCGCTCGTGATCGTGCCCTACCTCATTCACGTCAACCGGGTGGAGAAGCGTTCATGAGTGCCCAGCCGGCCGCCGCCCCGCCCCGTACCGGCACCACCCCGGCCGTCCGGTCCGGGTCGGTGCACCAGCGACGTGCCGGTCGATTCGGTACCGCCGCCGCTCGCACGATCCGCTACGCGGTACTCGTCGGCTTCGTGGTGGTGATCCTGATGCCGATGTACGTGCTGGTGGTCACCAGCTTCAAGTCCGGCAGCGAGATCGGCGTCACCGGCCAGTGGAGCCTGCCGAGCGAATGGACGCTCGCCTCGTGGACCAAGGCCTGGGACCGGCTGAACGAGTCGTTCTTCCGTACCTTCGCCCTGGCGATCCCGGTAGCGGTCATCTCCTCGTTCATCGGCTCGGCCAACGGGTTCGTCCTGTCCCGGTGGAAACTGCCGGGCGCCGACGTGTTCTTCACGCTCATCCTCTTCGGCATGTTCATCCCGTACCAGGCGGTGATGATCCCCCTCGGTGAGGTCGTCTCCTGGCTCGGCGTGCCGAAGGGAATCTCGACGTTGCTCCTGGTCCACGTCATCTACGGCATACCGATCTGCACCCTGATCTTCCGCAACTACTACGCCACCACCGTGCCGGCCGAACTCGTCGAGGCAAGCAGCATCGATGGGGCGGGACTTGTCCGGACGTTCCGCTCCATCATCCTTCCGATCTCGATCCCCGGGTTCGTCGTCACGATCATCTGGCAGTTCACATCGGCCTGGAACGACTACCTGTTCGCGATCTTCCTGTCCAACACCCGCAACGGCCCCATCACCATCGCGCTCAACGCCCTCGCCGGTGCCCAGTCGCCGGACTATGCCGCCTCGATGGCCGGAGCCCTCATCACCTCACTGCCCACCCTCGTGGTCTACGTCCTGCTCGGCCGCTGGTTCATCGGCGGGCTCATGGCCGGTTCCGTCAAGAGCTGACCAGGCAGCTCGATGAATGGGCTGATCCCAACCCCGGTCAGCCGACAAGCTCGCCGGTCAGCAGCGGGCCTTCGAGGTCCGCCCTCGTCAGTCGTACGCCGGTGATCGCGGTCAGCAGGGTCAGCCCGGGAAACACCGGGCTGACCGGTGCGTCCACCGGCCACGGCCGGTCCGGATGAAGACCCACCGCGGTCATTGGACCGACCAGCTCGTCCGGGGCAGCGCCGGTGCGCTGGTGCGGCGAGGCCAGTTCGAATGCCACCAGGATCTCGCTGTCTCGGGCGTGCCCGAACCAGCTCAGCGCCTTTGCCGTCTGCCACACGGTGACCGCGTCGGTTCCCACGGCAGCCGCCCGCAGCGCGTCGGGTTGGCCGGCCTCGGCGCCGTACTCCTGGATTGCAAACGCCCAGTCGGCCACGACGCCGATCCGCGCGAGTGGCTTGTCGACCCCGAACTCGGCCACTGCCTCGTGCCAGCCGAGTATCTCCCGCTCGGCCGTTACGCCAAGTCGGTCAGCCAGGGCGCTGGGGGACAGGCCACGCGCCACGGTCAGGCAGAAACCCAGGGGCAGATGCGGCCGTGTCCACGTCCATTCCTGGTATGCCACCGGCTCGTCCATCACAGCCTCCGTCCGCTGTTCCGGTCATCGTGTGCCGAAGTCTCGGTACTGTCTGATGTACTCGGCGGCCACATCCGGCGTCGGCGCGCCATCATCGTCGGCGAACCAGATCTCGTTCTCCAGCCAGTACCGGCACAGGAACGTCTTGAACGACTCACCGCAGAACACGATCTCGTCGGGTTCGCTACGCGAATCTCCTCCTCCCCGACTTCTATGACCGTCATCCGGTCGTGGGTGGGAAGATACGGTGTGGGCACGACAAGATCACTTGGCCAGCGTGTCACGTGTTGGTGATCCGTCGCCGAATCTGAGTTTCCCTACGGTCCCTCATAACGCTTTAGGCCCCCTCTTCGGAGGGGGCCTGCGGTGTCTTAGGGATCGTATTCTGGTGTCCGAGGGGTGATCGATACCGGAACCCCACACGCGTCGTCGCCTCCAGAGATCGAAATCATCGTCGGATCGTAGGTGCACCGATTGGCGTACCTCGGTGCCACGGCCAGACCGTCCGCTACCAGCCGGGTCGGCGAGACCGTAGCGGCGCGCTGGACGGCATACACGAAACGCGAGCCTGGGCCGATCGCGTGGGCCTGCTGGACCCGCAGGCGCGCTGGATTACGATCGACGGTGGCGACTCGGCCCAGCCGCTACCCAACCCGGTCGCGATGGTCGGAGACGCTTCCCTGCTCGAGGGCATCGGTCTGACCTACCTGGTCGGGCTCTCGCACGGGGATCTCCACGCCGACAACATCCTGGCGCGGGTGAGCGAGGACGGCACGCTACGCGTCCACGACGCTCGCCTGATCGACCTGGCCACCTTCGAAGCGCAGGCATCGCTCTCCCGCAACATTGCCACCCTCGTACTGTCCCTGGTGAGCGAGGTGGTGCGCACACCACTGCGCCCCGGCGAGGACACCAAGCTCATCGACCTCGTCCTAAATCCGGAGAATAAGACGGTCAAGCCGCAGGTGGCTCCCTACGTCGTTGAGGCGGTACGGGACGTCTACTCGGCCTTCCGGCGTGTCCTGCCCGCATACCAGGACTCCTGGCGTCCGCAGTACCTGCTCTCGGTCGTCGCGCAGGCGCTGATTCACACCTCGTACAACGACGCCGGGGCGGACGGCCAGTGGTGGTACCTGCGGCTCGCGGCACGCGCGGCCCACCGGTTCCTCGCCGATCGTTCCGGCCATCAGCGACCCGGCCCCGCCGGCACTCGCCGCATCGCGCGGCCAGGCCCGACACGGGTTCGAGCTTCCACCGGCTGTCGGTAACGTCTCCCGCGCCCGGGCGCGGGACACTGAGGAGGTTCCCGTCATCGGCTATCCGGCTGCTATCCGAGAGGAGTTCTGTGCCGCGTTGGGCGCAGACCTCGCCGACCTTGCCGGTCGGCTCGACATCCGGGAGCCGCTGGCCGATGCGCGGGCGTTGTGGGAGTGGGTCGAGTCGCGGCGTCTGCCGAGAAAGCTCCTCCCGGCGGTCACCGTGCTGGACCGTAAGGATCTGGTCGAGGTGCTGACCGCGTTCCCCGCGCCGTCCGACTCCGGCCAGCCCGTTGGGCGGACCGTGGGCGAGCAAGTCACCGATCTGACGGATCGGCTGGTCGAGGCGGTGGGCCGGGTGGCCGCTGCGGCGTTGGCCGACGAGTGGGAAATGTTGTCCTACTCGTCCGTGCGGATCACCACGCAGTTGAGCGATCTCTTGAGCACCATCGCGCTTCCCGATATCGAGCCGAGAGACTGTCTGGAATGGCGGATGGAGGTGCGAACCCAGTACCAACTGACCTGGTCCAGCCTGGACCGGCTTGACCGTTTGCTGCCCGGAACCAGGACTGACGCCCGGATTCGGGTGCGTCACATCGACCAGTTGACCGAGGCGGCCGACGCAATCCGCGGGCATTTCGACGCGCTGCTCGATCTGCTCGACGAGAGCCGGACCGACGGCTGATCGCCAGCATGGATCGCGTCGAGGTGGCGAACGCGGCCAAGCGACTCCGTGAGGAGATCAACAGCCAGCGCGGATGGCTCGCCCGCAGCACACCGATCGTGCGCGATCTCGACCAGATGAACGCTCGGTGCCTCACGCTCTTCGAAGTTCTCGACGAACTCGCCGACCATGACACCAAGGCCGGCAACCTCCAGTTTTTCCGCAGGGTGACCCAGTTGGCGCGCAGCAGGCCTACCATTACGCCCAGCTCACTTGTACGGTCGAGGAGCTACAGCAGGTGAAGCCGAGTCCGCGGCAACGCCGCCTCTATGACGAGATAGAGCGCCGAAGCCGACCGCTCCTGGACGACCGTACCTTCGAGAAGACTCTCGACGAACTCATCCGATGGGCGTCCGGCAGCCTCCCGCTCCGGGAACACCCGGCCGCCGTCCGGAGGGTGGTGCGTCTGCCGATCGTCGACGACGACCGACCGGATCAACGCCGCAGCAGCTGACCCATGGGCTCACCGCGACCCGCCCGCCGCCGCCCTGACGGCGAGGATCAGGAAGCCACCACCGCCGGCGATGAACAGCAGGCCGTCCTCGGCTGCGACGTCCTTGACCGTGAAGGGCAGCAGCAGCCGCATCGGCTCCTCGTCGCTGGCCATGTGGTCCAGCCACAAAAGTTCCACGCCGTCCTCGACAACATAGACGACGAACGGCCGCCCAGCCGCTGTACGCCCGGCTCGTGGCGGGCCGACGAAGACGTCACCCCAACGCGCCCGATGGACGACCGACCGCAGCCGTCGGCCGTTTGCCGTATTCCAGACACGCACCTCGGCCTTTTCGTCGAACAGATGGGCGGTGACCGCGACCGGGGGCACCGTGTCGACCACGGCAGCGCCGATCACTCGGCTGTCGTCCATGGTTAGGTCGAAGACCTCGTCACCGTCGTGCGCGTCGTAAATCCGCAGCACGCCGGTATGACCTCCAACGAGCACCCGGCTGCCGCTACCGCCAGGCACCGCTGTGGCCACGATGACGATGCCCATGTCACCAGCCAGTGGAGCCATCGGTTCGAGCAGACGCCCGTCGCGGCGTGACCAGCGGGCAAGCAGACCGCCCTGGGTGCCGGCAACCAGGTACGCACCGCCAGACGCCGTCCAGGTCAGGCTAACGGCGTTGCGGGCGGCTGTCGACAATCGCCGGCCGTCCGACGCCGTCTCCGGCGTCTCGAGGGGATCGGCGTCGCCCGAGTCCGGGTCGACCAACCACACTCGATACCGGTCAGTCACCGCCAGCAGCACAGTCCCGGGTTGGTCGAGCACAGCGATCCTTCCGGGCGCCTCCATCTCGCGCTCCAGCAGTGGCCGGCCGCCCGGCCGCATTTCGGTGATCAGTAACAGCGTTGAGGAGGTCACTGCGAGCCGGCCTGTGCCACCGACCGCCCATCCGACGGCGGCGAACGGCACACCGCTGGGTATCGGCAGCGCCCCCAGCGCGCCGCCGCTGCGCGTGGACCAGAGATGGACGCTCCCGTCGTCGCCAACGGTGGCGAAGTAGCCAGAGGCCGGATCGGCCACGATCCGCTCGGCATCACCATCGTGGAGGTCTGCGGCCTCGGGGTCCTGGCTGACCTCGTCGATCCGCCACAGGTCGGCCCCGTCGTTGCGACCTACAACTAGGTAGCGGCCGGCCTGCCGCAGCAAGCCCATTGACACCGCGTGCGGTGTCGAGCCGGTCAAGGTCACGGCGTCGCGTCCGAAGCGACGTTCCCACAGACGGATCCGGCCCACCCTGTCGATACTGACCAGCGCGGGCCGAGAGGAACCGTGTGGGCCGACATACACGGCGTGGACTGACAGGCCGGCATCCAGCAGGCGCCGGCCGGAGCTCCGCTCATCTCCGTCCCACGTGTCGACAGCACCGGACAGATATCCGAGAACGATCGTGGCGACCTCCGTGTCGGTATCGACTGCGACGCAGACCGGAGCCTCTCGCCACGGCCAGGGGTAGACGCCGGTCGATGGCCGCCACAACAGGGCCTTCCGCTCCCGCAGCCCGGCGGTGATCAGCAGCCGGCCGTCCGGCGTTCCTGGCTGCAGGGCCACGACCTGGATGTTGAACGAATCCCCTAGATCGACGGCGTACCGCTCGTGGCCCGTTGTGGGCTCCCACACCGTGACCCGCCCGCCTGCCGCGACCGCGATCAGGTCGGAGCCGTCCATGTCACAGGTCACTGCGGCCCCGGTGATCGGCTGACGTCCCGGCTCCCAGCGCACCGGCAGCACCAGCGGTGGTTCGTCGTTGCCCGGACGCCAGACACTCACCTGCTCCTCGGTCCAACCCGCCAGTAGCACCGCGCCGTCACGGCCCCGCCCCAGCACCATCCCTCGACGGAAGTCGACCGGGCTTTCGGCACGCAGGGCGCGGGTGGTGGCATCCCAGACCCGCACGCCGCCCTCGCCACCCGCCGCGCCGACGACCGGGAAACCGTCTTCGTCGACGTAGCCGAGAACGGAGGTGACCGCGGCGCTGCCCGACAGCACGGTCTCCACGAGCGCTCCGGACTCCGGGTCTCGTACGTCGAGGAACTGGCCGTTGGCAAGCACGACCAGCGGGGTGCCGTCGCGATCGACGACGCAATCCAGCGCCCCCACCGGAGGCCCTTCCGCGATCGACTGCCGCAGCGCCTCGTGCCGGACGCGGACGTGCCGAACCGTTACCGGCAGGCCCGCTGCGGCGGCCAGGGCCTCGGACAGACCGGGCCGGTCCATCACCGTGGCCGCCACGGACAGCAGGAATCCGCGTCCCGGCGGGGTGGCGGCCTGGAGGCGATGCAGGTACGGGCGCAGCAGCCGACTCATGGCGACCAGCCGCGGCGAGTCCGAGGTCACCAGGGCCTCGTGCACCCGGTCGGGGTCGCTGTACATCAGCAGCCGAGCGTCCTCGGCCAGCATCTCGAGGGTTCCGGCGAGGCGGGCGTGTGCCGGCAACGCACGCCGCGTGTAAACCCCCGCCCGCGTCCAGTCCCGCAACCCACCGGCGACAAGTGTGTCGAGCAGAGCCTCTGTGATCGTGCGATGCGCCGCCGCGCGATCGGCACGGTCGGCGAGGAACGACGCGGCCAGTGCCTCGTGATGGAACCGATAGGTCGCGATGCCGCCGAGGTCGACGCCGGTGACCAGGTGGGTGGCGATGCGCTGTTCAAGCAGCCAGCTAACGTCGGCGGCGGTGAACGATCGCCCGTCCGGATCCAGCCGGCTCGCCAGCACCGCCCACAGCTCCGATCCGGCCACAGGTTCACGGGTCAGTCCTGCGCCCTGGGCGTACGCGAGGGGACGCAAGAGCGCGAGCTGCCGGTCGGCCTCGTCAACGCCGTACAGCGCCTCGATCTCCTGGCGCATCGCGTCACCGATGCCGCGCGGAAACTGCCGCCGCCAGGCTGGGCTCAGCGAATCGGCCGGTGCGCTGTCGAGGGTGTGCCGGCGAGCGACGTGGGCCGCGAGCAGAAAGGAGTGGCGAGCCTGGGTCTCGATTGCCCGGGAGAGCACGCGCCGGGCGCCGGTCAGCCCGGTGTAGATGTTGGGGCGGCCGCAGTCGTTGATGGCGACCGCCAGCAGACGGTCGCAGTATTCGGCAATGTCTCCGGCTTCCAGCCAAGGTGGCTTGCCGATGTCGAGGGCTTCGCCGCCATCGCTGGTCAGGGATGTGATCAGATCGCCGCGCGGTGCGCCGGGATCGTCGGGGTCGTGACCGACCGGGTGACGACGGGTAGCGACGAGCAGTCGCGTGCCCCCGGCTCGAGCCTTCTGGGCCATCGGACGCAACAGCTCGGTGACGATCCGGTGCGGCTGATCTGCCTCGTCCAAGCCATCGATGGCGATGACCGCAGCCGCCGAACCGGCGTCCGCGTGACCGTCCGCCGCCACTGCGGCGAGGCTGTCCCGTACCTGCTCAAAAGTGCGGCCGGTCAGGCGCAGGGTGAGCGCGAAACGGAAGTCCACAGGCGGTGACTCGTCTGGCCGCAACGTCTCCGGTCGACTTCTGAGGTGTTCCCGGATGTCGGGCACGGTCGCCACGACGAATCGCGCCATGATGGTGCTCTTACCGGATCCCGGCGGACCGGTGAGAACCAGCACCGGCTCGGCGGGGTTGACGATCCAGCGTGCCACCCGTCGGTTCAGCCGGTGGCGTCCGCTGAAGAACCATGTCCGCGGTGTGGTCGCGCCCCAGTTCGCCCGCGCGGTCGGCTCCCACCAAAAGGTCATTTCGTCCGGGTCGACGCCGGTGAGATGGTGACGGGGATTCGGCAGGCAATGGTTGCGACCGGTGTCGGACACTGCTGCCGTCTGTACCGCACTCCCGGGTGGCGCGGCCGACCGGAGCCGTTCGGCGAGCTGGTGCACATCCAGGTACGGCTGGTCGCGTGGCGCCACCTCGACGCCGGTCAGCACCTTCGCCAAGAACCCGGCGAACCGGTTGGGTCCGGCCGGTGTGGTGGCGGTGACCACGTAGACGGTGTTCGGGGCCACGCGAACGCCGGCGGCCGCGTGGACCACCTCGGCGACATCGGCTCCCCGCACGTCGAGAACGAGCAGGAGCTGGGCTGCCGGCGCACCAGAGGGCCGTTTCCGCAGTCCTTCCAGCAGCGAGGCGAGCGGTATAGCGCCAATGGAGGTGCCGGGCCGGGAGCGAGAGGTGTGCACGACAAGGCCACCCAGCTCGTGATCGAAAGCCTCGACCGTACCGGCGAGGTAGACAGCGACGATGTCCGTCGGGCCTGCGCCCGCCAAACGCGCCGCGATCCGTCCACGGATCTCATCGGCGTCGGTGAGGGAAATGACGTCGTCGCATCTGTAGCCGATGGCGTTGAATGCGCGGATCACGGTCGCAGCCGTGTCGTCCCCGTCGTCCTCGGGCGCGACCACCATCAGGGAGCGATGGTATCCGTCGCCGATGGGCAGGACACCGGCGGCGGCCTCGGCGCCGACAGCCGGTCGGGCCCCGTCGATCATGGCCGTGATCACATGCCGTTCGACGAAACGTCCCCGCTCGGGGGCGGCGATGCCCCGCCGACTTAGGAACTCGGTCGCTGCGTGGGCTGCCAGCCGGAACGACCACCACCGTTCGTCCTCGCCGAGATCGTCGAAGGACAGGTGCCGCACTGCGGCGGCGATCAGCGAGAGCAGCAACTGCTCGGACCAGTTCTCGTCGAACTCGGCGGCCGCCAGTAGGGGACGGTCGGCGTACCGGACGGCGTCGACGTATGCCCGCAAGCCGGCAGGAGCCCCGATGGCGCGTTCGACCGTACGGTCCACGACGTAGTGCAGTAGCGCCTCGGCCTCGGCGGGCGAGCACCCGCCGAGACGACGCGTGATCGCCGAGACCGTCAGCATGGCGAGATCACGGCTCAGCGGGCCAGCCTCGTCGAACGTCGTCAGGTCGACGAGCCGCCAGGCATCGTGGCGGACCACACCGTTGACGCGTGGCACGAGGACGTTGTCCTCGTGCAGATCGCCGTGCGTGAAACCGGCGAGGAACTGAACACGACCACCGGCCGACCCCCTCAACAGCGCCAACGGACTGGCGAGGGGCTGCGGTTCCGGCTCGCCTTCGGGCTCGATCCAGTCCGAGCCGGCATTGATTTCGACGCGCTCCGCATCGATGAGTTCCCTGGCAAGAAAATCCGCAACGGTGAGCTCGTCGACGCGCAGGTGCGCGTTGCTCGTCCATTCCCGCAGCAGCGCCGATACCATCTGCGTGGCGGTCAGGACGCACTCGTCGAGGCTATTGCCGGACATCGTTCGGCAGCGCGCCAGATTGTCGTCCGCGATCTTCTGCAGCAACAGCTCGCCGCCGCCTGGCAGCAGGACGGGAGCGCCTGCCATCCCAACCAGGTGACGACGGGCGAAATCGGCAGGCGAAAGACTCAACGCGGCATGGTGGCGGGCCCCCTCGCGCCGGAGCCCGTCCGCCGGACAGACCTTGACGACGTACTTCTTGGGCCGCTGAGGCGCCGGAGGAGCCGAGACCTCCACTACTGCGGCGAGCACCGCCCCGGTGTGACCCGCCGCCGTCCAGGGCGGCTCGGCTAGGTCTACTTCCCGGTTCCGAGAGCGCGCAGAGAGCTGCAATGCGTCGGCGGCCTCAGGACCGAGAACGGTCGCGAGGAGGACTTTTCCATCATCCGGCACCCTGGTCACACTATCGAGAGGCGCACGGGTTCGCGACAGCTGACAAAGAGCCGACTCACGCTAAGAGTTGAGACCCACCCGCTGCTCGAGCACCTGCATCTTGTACCGGAAGTCGACCAGATCGTCGTCGTGGAAGAGGCGGAAGAACCACTCCGGCGTCCGAGGCTGCTGCCGGCGGGCGACGAACAGCGCATCCTGCACCTGCCGGGCGAACACGGTGAACGCCTGGTCATCCGCGATTGCGGTAGAAGACGATTCCTCCATGACTCCGCGCACCATGCCGAGCACCCGGGTCCGGTCCCGAGTGGATAGGATCTGAGCGCGGGAGATGTCCAAACACCACAGCAGCAGACCCAGCGATGGCACGAACCATACGCTGACCAGGCTTCCGACCGTGCTCTCGGTCACGAGGCCCACGGCAGTGCCCGCCACGCACCAGACTGCGATGAGACTAAGCAACACGGTAGCGAAGCGTCGACGGACCCGCGAGCCCCACGCCAGGTTCTGCTCCAGACAGAAGAGCACATCGTACGGAGCGGCGACAGCCGCGACTAGATAGTAGTCCCGCAGCGACGTCTCGTCGCCGCGGAAGCGCCGGCTGAGATGGCTCAACTCATCCTCAGACAGTCGGTCACCGACCAGGACCGCGTTCCATGGCAAGCCGAACAGGTCGGTGTCCAGCATCTCCTGCAACGTCGCGCTGGTTCGCAGGTGTCGGCCGAGTTGGGGAGCCAATACGACCGCATAGACGGCTGCCCAGAACGCACCGATGATCGAGGCAGCGGGCTGCAGCGGGGGCTGCGCCACTTTGGCCACAACGCCGACGCCCGCGACGACCAGTGAGATGAACAGACTGATCGCCTGGGTGCGTTGCGTGTAACGGTGGGCCACCGCGATGGCCCTGAAGAGGGTCCTGGAACGGTCGTTGTTCTGCAACTGGTCGATCCGCCGGGTGCCTGCCAATCGAACCTCCGAGCGTTCAGCAATCCGCGCCTGTCCATACATGGTGACACGATGAGAGATCGGGACGATACCCTGCGTTTGATCGATGACTTCGACTGGAGGCTACGCCACCCCTTCCATGCGCAACCCGACTGGAGGCGGTCACCAGGTCGGCCGATGTCCAAGCCAGCCTCGTCGAACAACCGCCGGAGCATCGCGATCCGCCCCCCCCGACCACTGGCCGAAGCAGTGGCCGTGGAGGTGCACCCCGGCGGCAGACTGTTCACCGCTACCTCATGCCGCAGCGCGAGGACTTCGCCAGCAGCGCTCTGTCGCTGCGGATCAACAACCTCAGTCCGTGATGGCGAGCAACGCCGCGTCGCAGCCATCTTGGCAGACCTCCGCGACGTGCCCGTGGTCGAGGCGGTGGCGGTCCTCGCGGACAAGGGGCAGGCTGACCTGCTGACGGTCGACACCACCGAGGTGACGACCTTGGCTATGGGCGGCGCCGGTGACATAACCAGCAGCCCGATGACCCAGTTGCACCCGGTGCCGCTCTCGATCGTGACGCCCTCGGTGACGACGTAGCCTACCCGGATTTTGGGGCTGGCCCGGAAGGAAAGGACGCGGTAGATGTGGGGCATCGCCGAACGCCGAGGTGCAACGATGGTCAAGCTTTCGGCGGCTCAGATGGCTCTCGTGCAGGCTGTCTACGACGAGTTCTGCAAGCAGGCAGTCTGGCCTACGATGTACGCCGTTGACCGCGCGTTCATCAAGGTGAAGCGCCGCAGCGTCCTTAGCGCGGTGACGGTCATGCGGGATCTGCCCGAGGGTCTCCTCATGGGCAGCCGTATCCGCTCCGAGCCCGCCCGCAGGGCACGATCACTCTGACCATCAGCGCGGTTGCGCGCTGCGCAGGTGCGGAGTCTGACGTCGAGGCGTTCCTCCGCGCGGTGCGCTGGTGCGCACGCCAGGAGATCAAGCGCGAACCCGAGTCAGGCAAGACCTCGATCAGGGTCAACCGCCAGCAGATGCTCCGAGCCATTTCCCCAATCTTGCGAACCGATCCGGGAACGATGGACAGACTGTTCGCCCTCCTCAGCGTGCACTACTGGGGCAGCGTAGGAAGCGGCCGGCCCGCGGACGGCACGCCCTGGCACTTCAACCTCGGCCCACACGTACGCCGGTTCAGGGACGTGCGATCCGTTGAGGGCTTTATCGATGTCCTGGTGGCCTGGGATGAGGAGGAACGACAGCGCCATCAACCAACTGGACAGCCCGCAGTGGAGCCTGTAGAAGTGACGCCGGCAACCCGCACCTACCTCAACCCCAAGGTGCTGGACCAGTTACGCGACATCGAGTGCGCGGTGTGGGACAGCAGCAAGCTCATCGCCCTGGTGGACGAACTTGACACCTGCGTCCGCACCGGCTGCGTTTTCGCTGCCCACGCGGTGCTGCGGGCGCTGCTGGACCATGTGCTGCCGCTGTTCGGCCAGAAGACCTTCGCGGGAGTTGTAAGCAGCCATCCGTGGGGCAAGACAGACGGCCGCTATCTTAACCGGCTAAGTTCCTTCCGCAATCAAGGCGATGATGCCTTGCACAGGCAGATCTCCAAGAGGCCCGACCTTCTCATGATCGACGACCTGCCCGAGGGCGCTGCCGTCAACACATTGCTTCAGGCTTGCGTCACCCAATTGAAGAAGCCATGATCCTGCCGGTTCTAGCCGGTTGGGACCGCCGTAGACACAACTCCCCCACGACATACAGGAGCCTCTCTGTCTGACCCGCCGGCAGCAGCCGACACTGAGTCAGCGAGGATTACCTGCACATCAAGCATGAGCGGACGTCTGCGGCCCGCCAGCTCATGGCTTTGACGCTCGGCGGCTGCCGGTGCGTACCGCCGTTGGATGACCGTCAAAGGTTGTGCCCATCCGGGATCTGGCGGTCCGAGTCTCGCTGACGGGCGCTATTCAGGCGGGTCCAGAGCTGCTCGGACAAGCTGGGCGCCGGGGCCACGCACGATCAGCTGGATGCCTCTGCGCCCGGCATCGCCGCCCGCCGGGTCCGGGACGTACAGGCCGACGGCGGCGTCGGCGGCCGGGACGTCGTCCACGGCCAGGCACTCCTCGTCGACGAGCAGCTCGGCTGTGGTGGCCGTACCGTCCACGGCGGCGTCCAATGAGCGAGCGGCCTCCTCTTCGACGTCGTCGGCAAGGTGCCGCCATCTAATCGGCTCGCCCGCGAAATCATCGCCGCTACGACCAGTCCACAGTGAGGCGACGGCGCGGGCGAGGTCGGCACATAATGCTGGCGAAAGGACTCTTATACCCGCAGCGTGGGGGCTTCCTGTTGTCGCGCCGACCCACCCGTGGCCGGTGACGACGCCGACGAGCTGTCCGGGCCCCCTGTCCCACAACAGCAGGCTGGCACCGCTGCCCGTGACGCGGGTCCGCAGCAACTCCCGGCCGCGGCGGGCGTCGGCGCCGTAACCGATGCGGTTTGCGACGGCGGTCAGGGCGGCAGGGTCCCCGTCGGTGGAGCCGACCAGCAGGTCCACGCGGACGCCCCGCGTCACGGCGTCGGCGCAGCCAGCGGCCAAGGCCTCGAACACGTCCGGCCCGTCGAGACGGGGAATGGCCAAAGCGACGCTGGTCCGTGCCGACTGGAGCGCCTGGGCCAGAGCGGAGGCGTGCGCCTGCTCGCCGCGCAGTACGTCGTCGGCGGCGAGCAGCACGGTGGTGCCGCGCCGGTGTACCCGGTCTTCGTCGGTCACGCCCAGCAAGCGGCGCCGCGCGGGACGGGCCGCCCCGCGAGACGATGCAATCGCGCGGGGAGAACCGCCAACCGCTGCGGCGGCCGCGGCCAGGGCTGGGGCTGTAAGGGCGTGGCGCCAGGGCGGCGGCAGGCCGAGCACCTGCTTGGCGTCAATGTCAACGTCGAGAGGGAGCCAGTGCGCGTCGCGGCTGATCTCCTCGATTCGGCCGATCCGGCGCACCCATTCACCGGCTTCGCGGTGCAGGAGCTTCCGGACCTGCGCCTCGTCCACAGAGTCGCGCACGATCCTCGTACCAATCCTGGGGGCGGTGTCCCAGACCTCGGTCAGGTCGTCCCGGCGGTAGGACCGAGCCTCGGACTGCCGGGCGACCTGACCGGAGTGACGCTCCATCACCACGATACCGGGACGGGCGGTCTCGACAATCACCGACACGGGCTCACGGTCCCCGCTGACAGCCTCGTGCCCAGCCCCGGTGAGCACGAACGACGCTTGCGGCCCTCCTTGGACGGCGACCCAGCCAGCGTTGACGAGCGTCACGACGGCCTGAACAAGAAGCCTGTCGTGCACGCGGAAAGCCTCGGCCAGCGACCGCAGGGTCGCGCGGCCGTCGGCGACGGCGTTGAGCACCATGTGCTCAAGCCGGCTGTACGGCTTGCCGCGGGCGAGGTCGTATGGAACGCGAAACCGGCTCACTGGCAACAGGACGATCATGACAGGCCACCAAGGTCGGCGCCGAGCCGAACGGCACGGCCAGAGGCGAACCATTCGCTCAGGTCGGTGACAATCCGCTTGAGGTGCCACAGGGGGTTTGCGGTGTCGTCGAGCTCGACGGTGCGGACCTGCTCCTGGAAGAAGTCCCAGGAGCCGACGAGCACGAGCAGCCGCTCGGCACGGGACAGCAGCACATTGAGTCGGCTCGCTTCGTTCAGAAAGCCCAGGCCGTGTCCTGGGTCGTGAAGGTTGTTGCGCACCAGGCTCACCGCGATGACGTCGGCTTGGTTTCCCTGGAAAGAGTCGACGGTGTGGACGCCGCTGGTGCCGCCGGGAGCGCCAGGGCGGGCGTTGAGGGTGGGCTTGAGCTCGATCCCCTCAGGGAGGGCGGCCTTCCTCATCCGGCGTCGCAGCAGAGACGCCTGCTGGTTGTACGGCGACAGGACGGCGAGCTCCGCGGCGCCAGGCGCCTCTCGCCGCAACGACGCCACGAAATTTGACAGGGCTGTGGCCTCGGCGTCGTTGGTGTAGCGCGGTCGGCCCTGGGCCGGCCCGGTCTCGGCGGTCCTGGGGTCGTCGCGGCACCACGGGACGTCGAGCCAGACGATCGCATTCCCGCGGATATCGAGCGGCTCGGCGAAGCCGTGCAACACGCGGGCAAAGGGCCTACCTTCTTGGACAGTTCTGTTTACGAGCCGATCGCCGTAGTACGCGCGCGAGATCAGCTCGCCGATGTCCGGGTGCATGCGGTGCTGCTCGATGAGCACGCCCGCGGCGGCGCCGCCCGCCGAGTCGTCGGTCAAGCGCTGCCCGGCGTCGCCTTGGCCGACGGCGACCTGGCAGTGCTCAAACGTGCGTTTGAAGGTCTTGAGCCAGTCCTTGGCGTAGCCCTGGAAGGCGGCGCGTTCTTCGGTGGTTTTGTCCTTCCACGACGAGACCCACTCCCAGTCCAGGACGCCAGGCCCGGTATCGGGCAGCGCTTGCAGTGCCTCAACAACCGCATCGAGGGCGTCGACACCGCGCAGGTAGTCCTCGTACCGATACGGTGGGAGCTGACTGTGGTCGCCGATCAGTAGCCACCGGTGGCCAGCCTGCAGGGGCAGCGCGAGGTCGAAGCCGTGCGCCTTCCCGGCTTCCTCGACGATGGACCAGTCGAAGGACTGGTCACCGGCAATGGCCTCAAGCTCGCCAGCGCTGGTCGTGCAGTAAGTCAGGTTCGCGCCGCGCTTGACCAGTTCGACGAAGTCTGCGGCGCCGGTCCCTCGTGCCTCGTGGCTGGCGAGCTCGTCGGCCATCGCCGTGGCGTGGTCGAGCCAACCCTGCTGGGCCGGCGTGCGGTCAGACAGGTCAGCGAGGCTGCTGCTGCTGTCGCGCAGGACCTGTAGGGCGACGTCCTCTACGGTGTCTTGGGCGGTGTCGTCGTCCCTGCGGGATCCGAGCCGGACCGCGAGGGGCCTGCGCTCCGATGCGACGCCCTCAAATGCCTCAGTTACCCGTGCCCGGAGGACGTCGACGGCGCCATGTGCCTGGGCCGTGACCAGGATCTGCGCGACCGGGTCGTCGTGGAGGATCTCGCGCAGAAGCCAGGCGACCAGCGTGGTCTTCCCAGTACCGGGCGGGCCCTGCAGGGCGTAGATGGGCCGGACCCGCAGGATGTCCTCGATCGCGCGGCGCTTGGCTTCGTCGACGGTCTCTGGAGCGAGCCGGACAGGTAGGTCGGCCGCGCCGGTGTCGATGTACACCTGGCCGGGCGCGGCCAGGCTGCGCAGCAGATAGCTGTGGCGGTCGAGGGCGTCGATGGCCTGCTTGCGGCGTCGGATGAGCTTGAGTTGACCAGGCATGCCCGCGCCGCGCAGGTATCCGCAGTCGGGCGGCGGCGGACGGTCGGGGTCGAAAGTCGGGCGCCTGAGTGTCGCAGTCCGCGCCGCGTCGTCCACGGCGTAGACGCGCCACTGGTTATCTTTACCGCCCGCGGGCAGTGCCAGGGCGTCCCCGTGCTCGCCCGACAGGATGACGCTGCCGCTGTCAGGCTTGCCGGCCTCGAGTTCGCGCTGGAGGAAACCGGCGAGGTCGTCGTTGTGCAGGAACGCGAGGACCTGCCTGTTCTCAGGGCGTAGGCGCTCACGAACGGTGATTTCCTCGAAGCCAGGGTCGTCGGCGGGATCCGGCCCGGCGACCAGCTCGATGGGGAAGATCGTCGCGTCGAGCATGAGCAGCTCGATCTGGTGAGTGGCGCGGACGAACTGGTGGAATTGGGCGAGGTCACGCGCCATGTCGGCGCCGCGATCGATGCGGGGCAACACCATGTCCCATGTCGCGGACGCCAGGGCCAGGCCACGGTCGTTGTGGGCGGCCCTTGTCGATCGGACCGCGAGGCGGCCAGCCGGCAGTCGCACGCGGGCCGACCCTCCCTCACTGTTCATGAGCTGGGCTGGGCCTAGACAGAACGCGGTCTGCCATGTGGGCGCCTCGCCGCGGTCGGAGTATTTGCGGAGCCTGACCACGGTGCGCCGGCCAACCAGTAGAACGGTCTCCTGTTTCGGCACGGCGTACAGGGATCCGCCGTCAAGGTCGCGGCGCAGAAACACCGTCAAGCCGTCGGTGTGGGCGACGTCACGCGGGTTGTAGGGCTGGCCGTCGTCTAGGCCGAGGTGCTCTCGTAGCCCTCGCTCCAGCAGGTAGTCGTAGAGCCGGGCCTGCTTTGGGTCGACGATGAGCGTAAAAGGCCGATCGTCCGCGCGGGCTGCCGGTGGGGCCGCGAGCAGCGCGACGATCCCACGAACGGAGAGCTGGACATCGTGCGGGCGGGTCATCCGCTCGAGCGGGTTCGAGTCGATCAGGCGGAGAAGCAGTGCCCGTTCGGGCTCGGTGAGCGTGGTCTTGGCGGCCTCGATGGCCTTGACCACACGGGCGTACCGCTCGGCCGGAGCGTTGTTCGCGTACTGCTCGAGGTTGAGCACCAGGCGCGCGCACAGCATGCCGAAGCCAAACCAGTCGTCGTCGGGGCGCCAGGCCGCGGTGTCGCCGGCGAGCCGCTCGGGCGGCGAGGACCAACTGACGGGCGGGTCGGCGTCCAGAGGGCGGCCGAGCCGGACCGACCACTCAAAGCCGCCGAGCCGGATGGACTCGGTGGGCTCGTCGGGCAGGTACAGCAGGGCTGCCGCACCGACGTCACGGTGCAGGATGTCCTGGGAGTGCAGCACGGCCAGGCCGGCGGCGACACGGCTAGCGGCTCGCCAAAGCTCCCGCCGATCGGCAGGGTCGCGGGAGGAGAGCCAGCCGTGCTCGGCCCGAGCAGCGAGGGCGTCCGCGACGCTGCCGTAGCCGGGCGCCTGCAGGACCATGACGAAGGACTTCGCGTTGCGGTCGAGACCGGCGTCCTTGAGGACTGCCAGGGTGTCGTCGGCGCCAGGGCTGCTGCCGACCTTGTAAAGAGTGCGCAACTCGGCGTCCCAGAGTGCCCGCTGGACGGGGTCGGGCTCGTCGCCGTCGTAGGCCCACGTGCGGGCAAGGTATTGCAGCCCGTCCTCGTCGTAAGCGGTCCACGCTTCGGCGTCTCCGGCGGCCGACCTGCGCGTGCCTAGCTCGTAGCGTCCGCGCAGAAGGGCTGTACCCTCGTCCAGTGGCATGTGCCTCCTTCGTCGGCGCAGAAACTCTACCCTACGAGCACCTTGGGCGGCGCTGGATTTGGTCGGCGGCACCGATGCCGTGCACGCTGTCCGGTCGAGGGCAAGACTGCTCGCCCAGGTCGGCGCCCACCACGAGCCGTTTACGTACCTCGCGCACGACGAGTCTGGTGCCGGCAAGACAAACGCCACCCGAACGACTGAACCTTCCAGCGCGCCCCACGTACCCAAGCCGCTCATCGGCAAATCCGCGCTGCCAGGTCGCCCTACCGTCACATTGCGTAGTTGGTGAGCTTCGGGCACGGGCCGGCGCCTCCACTGCCGACCACCCGAACACACTTGCCAACGCCGATGGCTGCTATGTACGTGCTGGCACATGGCTATGCACTGGGACTCGTACCCCGACACCCCAGTGAACACTGTCCCTGTCAACCCCTCTCACCCGGCGAGCCGCAGAATGAGGATGACGCAGCGTCGTACCGGTGTCCTAGAGTGCCGCCATGGCCGACCGCACCTACGGCGACATCCCCGGTTTCCCTGCGGGCACGACGTTCGTCAACCGGGCAGCTCTGACAGCATCGAAGGTTCACCGGCCGCTCCAGGGCGGGATCTGCGGTGGGATCGACGGCGCGGAGTCGATCGTCGTCTCCGGCGGGTATGTCGATGATGAGGACTACGGTGACGAGCTCGTCTACACCGGTCAGGGTGGGAACGATCCGGCTACGAAGCGGCAGGTTGCGGACCAGGAGCTGACGCGGGGGAATGCTGGCCTGGCGCGAAGCCAACTCGACGGCCGGCCGGTGCGGGTAATCCGGGGCGCCGGCGGAGATCCGAAGTACTCCCCTGCGAGTGGTCTCCGGTATGACGGCCAGTTTCGGGTAGTCGACCATTGGCACGAGACGGGCAAGGACGGTTTCCGGATCTGGCGTTTTCGGCTGGTGACGCTCGACGGCGCTGACCTGCCGCCCCTCCCATCAGGTGTTGCAGGGCCCGCCGAGCGGGTCGCGACGGTGGTACAGCGCTTGATCCGCAGCACCAAGGTTGCTGTCGGGGTGAAGCTGACGCACGACTTCACCTGCCAGGTGTGCGGCCTCCGGCTCATGACGCCCGCAGGCCCTTACGCGGAGGCTGCCCATATCCGGGCTCTGGGAAGGCCCCACGATGGGCCGGATGTACCGAGCAACGTGCTCTGCCTCTGTCCCAACGACCACGTCCGATTCGATGCCGGATCCATCTACGTCGACGCCACCGGCGTGGTCCGTGACAGCAGCTCACACGCAGAAATCGGCCCGCTCCGGACGTCCCCCGCGCATACCATCAATCCCACTCAGCTTGCCTACCACCGAGAGCATCACGTCCCCTGACGGCACGCTTCTCGATGTCTGCCGTCCGCGCCCGCACATCGCTGGCCTGAGGAGCATCAGTGGCACCGCAAGGAGCACTGCTCCGTCCGGCACGGCTCTACCGGACTGAAAAGATCATGAGCGGGCCAGCCCTGTGCCTGCCGGCTCCCGGTGTCTACGCCTGGTACTTCTCGCCGCCGCCATCTTTGGTACCGGTCGCTGGTTGCCACCAGCAGGAGGGGCAGTGCTGCTCTACGTCGACATTTCGCCAAAGGCGCTCGGCCGTCGTGCGGTTCGCCGACGCGCACAGCGCCGACCAGTGGCGGCAGCAGGTGAGATGGTGGGCCGTCGGGGCGAAACCAGTCGTGAAGCCACGCGGAGCCGGTCACGGCCGGCAGCCCGTCGTGGCGGCACCGCAGCCGTACGTCGTCTTCTCCCATGCCATCGACCAGTAGTTCGATCATCGCTGATCGCCGAGAGCCTGTCGCACGTAGATCAGCCAGGTGCGGTTGAATCTCAGACATGGCTTCGACGCTTTACGGGCTACTAGTGTTTCGTGATCCTGATCGGTTTACTTTGAGTTGTTTGCCACGAGTTTCTTGATGTTGGTTTGAACGAGTTGGACTTTGGCGAGGATGTCGT
>NZ_JBHTMP010000072.1:0-33008 GCF_042679305.1 Micromonospora sonneratiae
CTGGTCGAAGTTCTGCCAGTCACGGTAGTTGCTGGCATAGTCGTTGACCCCGGCGCTCAGGTCCCGCACCCGCTGCACCAGATCACCCAGATCACCCGACCGGCGGGCATGGTCCGCCGCCGTGTCCAACCGGTCAGCCAACGCCGCGATGTCGTCCAGGTCCCGCAGACGCTGGGTCAACCGGTCACTTTCCGGATACGTCGACAACAATCGCTGCTTCGCCTGATCCACCAGATCACGCACCTGCTGCGGCAGATCAGCACCCGTACGCCCAACAGCCGACGGGTAAGCCGGCCCCAGATTCGTGGTCGGCCGCAACTCCGGCTCGACATCAACCCGAGACGGGTCGTCGACCCGGTCACCACTCGGCGCACGCTCATGCTCCGGCGTCGACGGCCCATCGTCCCGACTCTCCGGGCTCTCCGGGCTCTCCGGGCTCTCCGGTCGACCGTCGCCCTCGGCCCGGTCCGGGTCACGAAGCTGCGGCTCGTCAGCCGGCCGATCCGGCCGCGACTCCCCGTCCCGACCCGACTCCGACCGGGCACCGTCATCCCCAGCCCGATCCTCACCGGACCGATCCCGCGTCCCGGCACCGTCACCATCGTCCGAATCCGTACGACCGGGCTCCCCCGTCCGCGCCCCCGCGGTGTCGCCACGCATCTCGTTCAGCTTGGTGGCGATCTCCGCGTCGGTCATGGGCCGCCGGACGCCGGCGTCGTCGACCCTGGTGAAGTTCAGCTCCAGGTAGTTACGAAGCCGGTGGCCGTAGACGTTCAGCGACTCGGGCCGGGTGTTCATGGCGTGCTGGATCATGTCCGGCGTGAGTCGTGGCGCGCTCTGACCGTCGAGGTGACCGCCCTGTGCCGGGCCGAACTGGTTGGCGACCGCCGCCGCGTAGCTTTCCTGGAAGCGCAGATCAGCGCGCTTCTTCCACTCCCACCACTTCGGCTTCTCACGGCTCGGTCCACTGCCGTCGCCGTCGCCGTCAGGGGGCGGGGAGGTAGTGTCGGGCCCGTCGTCCGGCGAGTCCGAGCGATCGGCGTCGGTACGGTCACTCGAAGTGTCCGGTCCACGATCCGGGTCCCCATGCTCCGGCAAGCTGTCATGACCAGCACTCTGGTCACCGTCGCTGTCTGCCCGGGTTGCCGGGCCGGAATCACCATCGGTGGTTCGCGTCGCCGGACCGTCAGCCGAGTCCGACCGGGTCGACGAGCGGTCACCGTTACGGGAGTCGGCACTCGTCGTACCGTCCCTGGTCGGGCCGCCATCCCGACCCGGCGTCGTACGAGGATCGCCACCGGCTGCGGTGTGCCCCTGGCCGGTCTGCGACCCGGGTGTGTTCGTCGGGGCATCGGCCCGGACCGGGGGCGTTGGACCATCGGCCCGAGCGGGCGGTGGTGCATCGACCCTGGTGGGGGTGGGGCCATCCACCCGGGCGGGCGGTGGCGCATCCACCCGGGTCGGCGGCGTCGGGGGATCACCCGCAGTCGATGTCGGCGCATCGGCCCGATGCGGTGTCGACGCACCGGGCGAGACTGTGGTCGGCTCGGGTGCCGGTGTATCCGGCACCGCCCGCTGGCCGGGCGGCTGTTCGCCGACCCGGGTCTGCTCCGGGGTCGGCCCACCGTCGACGTGTGGGGCCGGCGTGGGCGGTGCCACCTGCGGCGCGCTCTCGCCCCGTTGCGTCGGCACGGCGGGCTGGCTCGGCTGAGCCGCGTCCGGCGTGACTGTCTGCTGCCGACCGGTCCCGCCGTCCGGTTGGTCCGCCCGGATTCCGGCCGACGAGTCCCCGTCCCGGGAACCCGTGGACGGCGCGGTGTCCGGGGTGGGGGAGTCTGCCGTCGCCCTGCTGTCCCGGGACGCACCGGAGGGCGCGGAGGAGCCACCGTCGCGGGCTGACGTCCCCGGGGACGGCGAGTTCGTGGCGGCCGTCGCCGGGGTGGTGGAGGTCGACGAAGTGGTACGGGACGCCCCGGAGTTGGTGTTCGCACCGGAGTTGGTGTTCGACGTGCTGGGCTGCCCGACGCCGCTCTCCCCCACCCGGGGTGCACCGACCTGGGACGGTGCCGGCGCCCCGAGCTGACCCGTGTTCGGCATGGTCGCCGGGTTCGGCAACAGGGACGGGGCGTTCCGGGTACCCGTGAGGTCGGCTTGGCCGAGGTTCGGCGCCCCCGCGCCGTTCTGCCCGAAAAGGTTGGCCGTACCCCTGCTGACCTGCGGCGCGGCCAGGTCGAGGTTGCCCCGCCGGGTGTCGGTGATGATGCTCTGGATCAGGATCGCCGGGGTCATCGCCTCCCCGACGTGCTTCCAGGTCATCCCGCTCCAGAGACCGTTGCGCTGCGCCCAGTCCTTCAGGCCGGCGGCCTCGAGCAGACTGTCCCGCCCGATCTGGAACATGTTGTCGAGCGTCTGGCCGACGCCGTACGCCAGGGCTTCGGTGAGCCGCGTGCTGACACCCATCGTGAGGGGGCCACCGAGCGCACCGGCGATGAAGGCGTCCGCGATCTCCATCGCGAACCGGGTACCGAAGTTCTCCACGAACGGGTCGTGTCCCTCGGCGGCCTGCAACAGGGTGATGGCACCCTTGGCTCCGGTGACGAAGCCGGCGTAGATCAGCCCACCACGTAGCGCCGTCTTCGCGGCACCCTTCACGCCGGCCTGGACGAACTTCTGGAACCCGCCCTTGATGGTCTGCTGCCAGAGTCGGGCCAGCAGTTGCCGGGCCAGTTCCCGGATGGTGAGCCGGGTCCCCGCGATCTGTGCCGCCCCGGTCACCGCCCCGACCCCGGTCCAGGCAAAGACGATCATTTGGATGATGGCGATGCCGAGCATCACCAGATTGATGATCGCCATCCACTTCATGGACTCGATCTCGAGCGCCTTGCCGTGCACCGTCTGTTGCAGGGCACCGACCGCCTCGGCCATCCCGTTGAGCTCGTTCAGGTAGCCCTGCAGATAGGCCCGGTTGATCGCGGCCGTGCCGTCGCCCTGCCAGACGTCGAGGTCACGAAGGTAGCCGTGAACCTCGTCCAGGTGATCGATGTAGGCCTGGGCGGCATCGCCGTAGTGGTCCGCCAGGGCGTACATCTGCTCGTGGCGACCCTCTGGCCATTCCATGACCATTTCGAGGAAGTCCCCGAGGACAGGGACGTACTTGTTCAGTTCGGCGAAGAACTGACGTACCTCTTCCAGGACGGCATTCGCCCCGTCCTCGACGGCGTTGTCGCCCACTGACGGCCCTCCCCTCCCGGGCTCGATCGCCTACGAAACTGCGCTCAGGTTCTCGCTGACGATCACGGGCGTTGCAGGTCCTCCACGACGTACCGTCGGCTCCAGGCCGCCGGCCGACCACCTCCGCCGGTCACGGTCCAATGCAGAATGTCGAGACCACCGCCGCTGCCGCCCCGCCGGTAGTGGCACGAGTGGAAGGCAAGGCGGACCTCGTCGTCGACGACCTCGACGGCGGGCGGCGCGACCAGTTCCGGGGCGACGAACGGATACTTCGCCACGACGTCCGCCACGTCACGGACGAGCTCCCCCGGTCGTGCCCACTCGGACACGGAAACCGGGGTGACGATCGGGCCCTCGATGTCCCGCCCCGAATACAACTCGGCCAGCACCTCGGCGTACGCCACCGGGTCGAGGTCGTCGCCCAGCCGTCCGCCGAGCGTCCGTACCGTCTGGACGTCGTTGAGCAGGAACTCCTCGCCGGACCGGCCGAACAGCAGCCCGTACGTCCGGGCCATGCTCCCGACGCCGTCGGTGGCGACCAGCCGGACCGCCTCCGCCACCCACGGCGCACCGCCGATCAGCCAGTCAGCCGGCTGGGCCTCGTAGAAGTGCCAGTTCGTCTTGAACACGACACGGTCCGGCCAGTCCCGCCGACCTTCGATCTCCAGGTCGGGTGACACCAGCCGACGTCGCACCGTCGCGACCAACCGATCCGCATCCATCTCGAACTACCCTCTCCCCCGCTACGGCCATCACGCGCCTTCAGGGTCGGAGCCGTTCGGCTCCGACCCGTCCAGGTTGCGAAGCGCCTATACCTGTACCTGATTGATCTCGGTCTCACCTTCGATGTCGACGCCCAGATAACTGGTCATCGCAAGAATCGTGGTGTCACCGACCTTGATCAGTCCGTCACCTGCCCGCGACATGCCGTCCGCAACCGAGTCACGCAGCGAGCTTTCGCCGCCGTCGGGAACCTGGTTGAAGGTGGTCTCGAACGCCTTGCCGTACTTGTCGTTGCCCCAGGGACGCTCGCTCTCGATTCCGCTGATCTCTCCCTTGATCCCCTGGATCTTGCCGCGGAAGCCCTCGGCCATCGCCCGTAGGACCGCACCGGTGGCACTGACCTGGTTCGGATCTCCGTCGATGTCAATGAATGTAACCACGGCTATCCTCCTTCTTGAGTACCTGTGGCAGTTCGCTGTCGTGGCTGTCCAGCATCCGGTCCAGCTCGGTCTCCCCACCCAGGCCGAGTTCCCGTCCCTTCGGCACAGCCTTGTCGAGGATCTCGCGGGTCTTCCGGTTTGCGTCCTCGACGGCTGCCCGCACGGTGGAGAGAATCGACGCGGAGAGGGCCTTCGAGTTGGGCGTCCGGAAGACGCGCGGGTCGATGTCGAGGTCGGTCAACTGGCCACGCGGCCCGACGGTCACCTTGACCATCCGATCCTCCGACCAGGCCGTACCGGTGACCTCAAGTACCTTCTGCCGCGTCTCCGTCACGTTCTCCAGGCTCTTGTTCAACTCCCGAAGCACGTCACGGACGGCTGACCACTGCGGACGTTCCACGGCTCTCACCTCCCCTGGCCCACGCGCTCCGCCCCCGCAGACACGCAAGGCCTGACCCGACAATAATTGATGGCCGCCCGCCGACATCACTCCAATCCGCGCAACAGGTCCAGGACGTTACCGCCGTGCGGCAGGACCACCGGCGGATCGTCGTCCGGGGCAGGGGCCACGACCGGTGGCACACCGCCCGCAGCGGTCCGCGCCGCCGGCGGCTGGTCACGCGGCGGAGCCTGCGCCGACGCGGATGGCCGATCCCCCTCCGGCGCCGGCACCTCCGCCGGAACCTCCGGGTCACCGACCCAGCGGCGGGCGAGATCGACCGCGTACGCCAGCAGCCCGGCGACCGGTTCGCCGTCGAACGAGAAGCCGATCGGCGAGCCCGGGTTGACGGCCAGCCTGTGGTGTTCCGCCGGCCACTGCTGTAGTACGGCGACCAGGTCCATCGACACGGTGGCGACGTCCAGCCCGTTGAGGAAGGCGGCGCACAGCTCCGGTGAGGTGAACACCGGCACGGTGGGCACCCCGTCCACCACCAGCCCGTCGACCGGGACGATCACCCGGGACGTCACCAGCACGTCGAGCAGTACCTCGTGTTCGCCCGCCTCCAGCGCCTGGCTCAGCACCCGCTCCACGTCGTTGGCAGGGGTGAAGGGCACACCGCGTTCACCCGCCCGTTCCGGTACCGGCGCTGGCACGGACATCGCCGGACGGAGCCGCCTCGCCTGCGGGTCCGGGTCGGGCGACTCCGAGTCCGAGTCGGGCGGCTCCGAATCCGCCGAGGCTGGTACGGCGGGCAGCGCCGGATCCGACCCCGACGGCGGGCGCATGGTGAGCGCCGGGACGTCCTCGGGCGCGACCAGCAGGACGACGGGCGTGGCCGGATTCACCGCCAACCCCAGCGGCCTACCCAGGGTCAGCCCCGGCCAGGCGCGAGCCAGTTCGACCGCTGTGGTCGGGCGCCAACCATCGGTTCCGAGCACCTGCCGCATCGTCTCGACCGACGTGAAGACCAGCAGGTACGGCACGCCGTCCCGGTCACGGGTCAGGATCTTCTGCCGCCGACCGTTCGCCCCCGACGGTTCCTCGTCGGGGAACCCCGGTAGCACCAGTGGTACGGACAGCAGAATTCGGCGTACCTCGGAGACGTCGTTGGCCTCCACCGCCGTACGAAGCTTACGTTCAGCTTCGTTGGCTGGTCTCCAGCCAGCGTCCGTTCGGGACGTTCCCGGGACTGCGCCTGGTTCCATGGTCAGCCGACCTCGAAAAGTGCGGTCAACGGGTCCCGGCGGGCTGGCTGGGTCGATGCCTGCCAGGGAGCCCGTAGTTGCGGCGGTAGGCCAAAACCGATCGTCTCGTCCCGAACCTGAACGACCTGACCCGAGTCAAGCCAGTCCTCGGCGATCCGCAGCAGTTCCGTCGCCGGCTGCGCCAACTCCGTCCAGAATCCGTCGATGTCGTCGGCGCAGCGGCGCAGCAGGTGGGCTGAGATGTGTTCCGCGTCGTACGGGTCGCGGTCGCGCGGGTCGTCATCGTCCAGGTACCAGACGGAATCCCGGTCGTCGCCGGCGACCTTGACTGCCAGCAGCCCGCCCTGCACGTAACCGATGGGTAGGAAGTCCGACGTCAACCGGTCCCGGCACCATTCCGGGACGTAGGACAGATCCTGGTGCCGGTCTTCGCGGGCGATCCCGAACAGCGGCTGGTCCACCACGAAACCGAACCCGGGTAGCACTCCCGGGGTGCTCGGTCCGGCACCATTGGTGTCGGCGAGGAACCTCCGGTAGACCGGAGGCAGTTCGCCGCCCAGTAGGCGTTCGAGCAGGTCGACGAGTTCGTCCGGGACCTCGTCGCCGGGGCCGGGCCGTACCGGTACCGGGGTCGCGTCGACGCGCTGTCCCCGGCCGCCGACCGCCAGCAAGCTCATTCCACCGAAGTGGCGGTAGGACGCGTGCAGTTCGATCGGCACCAACGTGACCTGCCGGGCTCCACCGACATGCGCCCAGCACCAACCGCTGGGCGTGGCCACCGCGCGACCGGCCGGGCCAGGTGCCCAGAGCGGGTCACCGCCCGGGGTCGCTGCCAACCGCGCCATGATCCCGTTCGCGGCCAGCACATCCACCACCCGTACCTCGTCACGGGTCAGGCCGGCCACCGGTGGGGGTAACTCGACCAGCGCCCGCGCACAGAGCGCCCAGTCGGGAAATCCGCTCGGCGTCACCAGGACCCCCTGCCGGTAACGCATGCGCAGGGTCGGCGATCCCGGGTGGATGACACTCATCGCAAATCGTGAGCCGGGCCGGGCAGCGCCCGGCTCGGGAGCTGTCACGACGCCAGCCGGGCGAACGTACCGGCGGCGACCCGGCCCAACCGCTCCGGCATCCCGGACGGAAGCTGGTGGTTCCTGTCGATCGTCGAACAGGTCACGGTCAGCACCAGGTTGCCGTCGTACGCCACCAGCTTGACCTCACGCTGGTCACCGGTCCAGAAGGCGCCCGACCCCACTCCTGCGATGTCCGTCGGTGTGCTCTTGGCGAGCCTGCGTCCGGTGTCCAGATACCTCCTGCCGGCTTCGGCGTTGGGCAGCAGCTCCGAGTCGACCATCAGGTTCACCGCCATCGTCGCCGACGAACGGGAGGTGGCGCAGATTCCCGAGCTGTCGGCGACCGCCTTGCCCCCGTCCCGTGGGAAGACGTCCAGGAGCGGACTGACGTCGGTGACCGAGCAGAGCGACGGGGGCAGCCGATAGGTGACGCCGCTCCCGCTGCTCTGCGTGGCCGACGCCGATGCCGTCGGCGAACCGGTCCGGGGCAGGTACTCGGGAGGCAGGGTCGGGCCCGCCGCCGGATCGGCGTCGGGCTGCCCGCAGCCGGTCATCCCGGCAGCCAGCAACGCTCCGACCATGCCCACCGTGCCGAGATCGGCCAGCTTCCCCATCGTCTCTCCCCCCGTTTCCCCTGGACCGAACTCTACTGACGACATGTCAGGCGCCAAGTGTCGGCTTCGGCTCGGACGTCACGTTGGTCGACCGGGTCGGGGTACTGTCCAGCACACCGCCGCCCGGCGTGGCGACGGTCCACGTCTCCTCCTGGTCGAGAAGCTGCCGGACCTTGGCGAACTCCTGGTCCGCATCCGACTGCTTGTTACGCGAACCGAGCTGTGCCTCGTACCCCGGGGAGCCGCTCTGCCGCGCACTGCGCAACACGCCGGTCGACGCATCCAACCGCTGCTGCGGCCCGGCCTCGGGTCGGCTCACCCGGCCCACCACCGGCCGGGAGGTCGGCACTGGGGGCGGGGCCAGGATGTCGTCGCCGGTCTGCCTCGGCCGGGCTGGGCCGGGTGGCGGCAGTACGGGTTCCGCCGGCTGCCGTGGACTCGGACGGCTCAGCACCGACGGGATGGCGTCGGACCGGATCGGCGGTGAACCGCCCGACCCGCTACGCGCGGGACCACGTGCCCCCGTGGGTCGGCCGAATCCGGGCAGCTGGGATGTCTGCTCCGATCGTGGTGCCCGCAGCACCGGTGATGACGGCGGAGCGGTCGGGTTGCTGAACTGGTTCACCTGTCCCGGTTGTCGCGGGATACCCGGCGTCCCCTCGCCTGGCCCCCGCCGGCCCGGGGCTCCCGGGGCCGCCGGCGTGCCCCGTCCCGGGGGAGCACCGGGAGTGCCCGGGGAGGCCTTGCTCGGGTCCGGCGGAGCCGTGATGTTCGGTCCCGGACCACGGCCCTTGACGTTCGGTGGCGGCTGCCCCTTCATCGGTGACTGGGGCATGGACGGTGGTGCCCCGGTCCCGGGCGCGGAGAGGTTGCTGGCCCCGGGACGCAACACGCTGGGCGAGTTCTGGCCCTGCCCCGGCAGGTTGTTCAGCAGGTTGTTGCCCAGGTTGTTGAGCGACGGAGCAGGCCGCACCACCGGAGGCGTACCCGTGAACTGGCCATTGCCCGGCACCGGCGGAAGGACCGGCGGCGCGACGGTGGGTGGGATCACATTTGGTTTGTCCACCGCCGGTGTCTTCACATCCGGGGCCGTGACGTCCGGTTTCTTGACGTCGTCCGGGATCTTCTCCTTGAGGGCGTTGGTGTTTACCGCCCTGTCCTGCAGGCCCCGAACATCAGGTGTCTTCACCTTGGGCGCGGGCCGATTGCCCACGTTCGGCACACCGGAGACGTTGGGCGGCATGCCGAACTCGCCCATCATCGCCCGCGTGATGAAGTCGGGGTTGGGCTGGACCGCGTCCGGCGGCCCTTCATAGACCGTGGCGAAGCCGCCGTTGAGCTCCTCGGTCATCACCGACCAGTACTCCTTGGCCATGTCGTACTGGATCTTCTGGGCTTCGAGGCTCCACCAGAACTCGATCTGACGCAGATGGGTGACGTACATGTCCCGCTGCGACTCGTTGGCCTCATCGATGGACTTGCCATCGATGTACTCGTCCCGCCATTCCGTGCTGGCCCGCCCCATGGCGGCCTTGTAGTCGGAATAGAGTTTGGACATCTTCGACTTGTGCCCGGGAATGGCCCAGGCGAGCGTCGAGGTCCCCAGCCAGTTGGTGACCGCGGCACTACGCCAGTCGTCGAGGGACTTGATGGTCGCCCCCGGGCCCCGGGCGAGGAACGCGTCGGCGGCGTCCCCGGTCCAGCCCTTCTTGTTGCCCGGCGAACCGTCACCGCCGTGCTTCAGACCATTGGCCGCCAGCAGCACCCGCGCCCGAATGTCGTCGATGACCTGCACGACGCGGTACCACTGATCCGACAACTCGAGGACCGCGCTGCTGTCCTGCGCCATGATCCTCTTATTGATCTTTTCGATGGTGTCGTTGGACCGCGCCGCCTGCTCGGTTTGGTCATCCCTGAAGTTTGGTTTGCTCCAGTTGACGGTCGGCTCGATGTACTGGCCACCGTCGTCCGGCGGCGGGTAGTGGGAGATGTCCTCGCCCATCCGACGGGCCAGCCGCAGGGATTCCTGCAACTCCGTGTTCTGCGCAGAGGTGTAACCGAAGTAGTCGCCCTCGCCTGCCATGCCCCCGCCCTCAGTACACTCGGCCGTTGTCCCGGACGTACTCGTCCGTGCCGTGCGATCCGGTCTGCTCCACGGCCTCCTCGACCGGCCCCTGCTCCTGCTGCTCGGTCGTGTGCTGGCCCGGGGTGATGGTCACCGGGCTGGAGGTCGTCGGATCACCCTTCGGCTTGCCCTCGGAGTCGAGCAGCGTCGTCTCGTTGGTGATCGTCATCGTCCCGTCGTTACCGGTGACGGTCGACGTCTTGGACTGGGTGCCCGTACCGTCGCCGTTGTAGTTCGTCACGGACGTGGTCTGGGTCCGGATTCCCTGGTCGTCCTTACCGTCCTGTTGGGTCGTCTTCTGGAGGACGGCGCCACCGGGCCCGTAGACGGTGGTCGTGGTCGTCACGGTGCCCACCCTCGGGTCGTACCCGTTTGAAATGACCTGCTTCGACGATCCGTCCGGGTAGAGGTAGATGGTGACGCCGGCAGCCGGCCGAATGACCTGGGCATTGTCGTCGTTGCCGGTCATCGACATCGACATCGAACCGGCCTCCTGCGCCATTCGCATTTCGTATTCCGACCAGGATTCGACCTTGCGGAAACCCTCCGGTGCCTTGGCGTTGTAGTCGGAGAACGCGAACTTGATGTCATCGAGGCTGGCCTTCGACCTGGCGTCCCCGCCCTCATAGATCTCGGCCAACACAATCGCGGCCGACCCGATGTTGCGGATCCCGTCGAGCACGTCCTTCAGGAAATGCTGGAAGTCGCTCTGTCGGTGGCGCTGCTGCCGGGCTATCACCGCGCCCTCGGGAAACTGCGTGGCCGGGCTGGGCTCCAGGCCGAGCCGGATGAACTCGGACAGCGCCGAGACCTCCATCACCGAGGGAGCGGCGGCGGCCATCTGGATGTCGAGCATCTCCTTGTAGTAGGCCAACATACCGTCGATGTCGACGCTGACTTCCGGCCCCGCAAAGGACTCGTAGCCCGACGAGCTCCCACCGCCATCAAGATCTGGCTTTCCCACGCTGTCCTCCCCGCCCACGATGCGTGCTCAACCGCACAGGCACCTCGTGCCCGACTCCCCCCGACGCCACCACGCTATGGCGGACATCGATCACTACCACCGGCTGCCCGCCGGTCATTCCGATGAGCCGCGTGGTGCCCCGTCGCACGACGATCGTCCGCGGGGCACCACACGCAGCTCACATGCCAGCGGCGATCTTCTGATCGATCTGCTGCATCCGCTCGGCGGAAGCACCGAGCTTGGTGCCCAGGGCGGTCAGGGCGTCGTTGATTTCCTTGGCGCCCTTGTTCCACTCGGTCCGCGCCGCGTCACAGGCCTGGCCGGCGGAACCGGCCCAGTCGTTCGCGAAAAGCTGGGTGAACTGGCCGTAGAGATCCTCCAGGGAGCCGTGCATCATGCCCTGGTAGGTGCCGATAGCCGTCGCCACGTCACTGATTGCGCCGAAGTTGTAGGTGATAGTCATTTAGCTTGACGCCTCTCGACTCGGTTGAGGTACTCAGCCCCGCAGGGCGGTGATGACACTGGTGTTACCGGTGGCCGCTGCCGCGCTGCGGATGTCCTCTGCGGCCTCGTCGTCGTTCACGCCGTACTCCGACGATGCGCTGCTGATCTTGCCGGACAGCTCGTCCAGCGCGTTCAGGATCCTCGTCAGTCCGGAGTTCAGTTCGGCCGAGACGGTCTGCAGGGCGGTGTTCGCCGCGCCAGCCATGCCGCGACCGTCGAGGTCGACGATCCGGTCCAGCAGCTGCGCCATGCCGCTCGACAGCGACTCCCGGACATCCTGGCACCGCTGCGCCATCGTGTTGAGCTGGTCCTGCGTGGCATGCACCTGGCCCATGCCTGGCGTACTCGTCGTCAAGGTGGGTTCACCCCGTTCCTTCGTCGTACCCCCCGTTTGGGGGAGCCTCCCCTTGGTGCGCACGATGCTCATGCGCGGATTGCCGCGTCCCGAAAGTAGCGTGCCTTGTCCACTCAGGCCACCTCCACCCCGACAAGCGTCCGGAATACGGCAGCGGAATCGCTTTCAGTAATGAGCATCAAGCTTTCGGTAGCCATCCTTCGATGGACAACCGACGATGTGCGTCACCTGATTGGTCCACATCGGATTGCCAAGCCGACCTGCTGACCAATGATCGGCTCACCCGGGTACGCCGGTCGGTCGACCGACGGATGGTCGCCCCGACGGGGTCACCGCGACCGGACGGCAACCACACGGGTACGACGCTCCGCCAGCACCGGTACGGCGGCCGATCCGTACGCCGACAGCCAGCGGTCCAGCCGTTTATTCCCGGCACACCGGGTATGCGCCGATCGTGACTGCGCGGAGGGCACCCGCTGGCGTGGACGAGCGGCAGCGGGCAATCGTGGTGATCTCGGCTGCGGTGGGGGCCGGACACGACGGTGCTGCCCGCGAGCTGGCCCGACGGCTGCAACGACAGGGGTTCCGGGTCGACCACCTGGACGTACTCGATGCCTTTCCGTGGCGAATGGGACGGCTGATCAGCGGGGTGTACCACGGCCTGTTGACCCGGGCACCCTGGAGCTATGCGGCACTGTTCGCCATCACCAACAGATCCCGGAACACCACCCCGGTCGCCCAGCGGCTGTTGAGCCCGCTGCGCCGCCGACTACGCCGGTTGCTGCCGCCGGAGACCCACGCCGTCGTGTCGACCTATCCGTTCGCCAGCCAGGTGCTCGGCTCGCTACGGGAGCAGGGCGAACTCGACGTGCCGGTAATTGCTTATCTGACTGATTTCTCCGTACATCCCCTCTGTGTAGCTCCCGGGGTGGACATGTACTGCGCCGCACATCCGGAGACGGCCGTCCGAGCCAGGGCCCTCGGTGCACAGGACGTCCGGGTGGTGGCTCCGCTGGTCTCCGATCGCTTTCGACCCGCTACGGCCGGCACCAAACGCCAGGCCCGACAGAAGTTCGGGCTGCCCGAGGAGGGACGTATCGCGCTGCTGGTCGCCGGCTCCTGGGGGGTCGGTGACGTCGAGACCACGGCCACGGAGGTCGCCCGTACCCGGGCGGCCATCCCGGTGGTGGTCTGTGGCCGTAACGCCGCCCTCCACCGACGGCTCAGTCGACGGGTACGACACGTCTTCGGCTGGGTCGACGACATGCCCACGCTGATGCGGGCAGTGGACGTGGTGGTGGAGAACGCCGGTGGACTCACCTGTCTGGAGGCCCTGGCCAGTGGACTGCCGGTGGCCACCTACCGGCCGATCCCCGGGCACGGTACGGCGAACGCCGCCATCATGGCCGGCGCCCAGGTGGCGAGTTGGATCCGGCGATCCGATGTGCTGGAGTCAGCGTTGATACGGCTGATGAACGAGGGACCGCAGGATCGGTCGATGGCTGGCCCGAGGGGGCGCACCGACCTGGACGCCGCCACCGTGGTCGCGGCCACGGCACTGGCCACGAAGCCGCTACGCGACGCCGACCAGGTACGCCACGAGAGCCGGGTACGTCGGCTGGCTGCCGTCGCGAGCGTCCTCGTCAGCACCATGCACGCCCGCCCGGCCACTCCCCCCAATCGAGCCCGCACGGACAACGGGAACGGCAATCCGGAAGGATGACCGACCGGCAGGCACGCCAGCCCCGGCTGCCCCAACTGCCCCGACTGCGGCACTCGTCCCGCCCGCCCGGACTGGCCGGACTGGCCGTTGCGGCCGGCACCGCAGCGGTGGTCCACGCCGCGCCGGCGCTGACGTCACTGCCGGCCCTCCGGATCCGGCTGTTTCCGGCGTTGAGCGGGCTGGGTGACCCGGCCCGGGTGGCGTTGACCTTCGACGACGGTCCCGACCCCAACGTCACCCCCCGGTTCGTCGAGACCCTGGCCCGGTACCGGGTACGCGCAACGTTCTTCCTGATCGGCTCGATGCTCGCCCGGGAGCCCACACTGGGTGGGGACCTCACCGCCGCTGGGCACGAGGTGGCCGTACACGGCTGGACGCATCGCAATCTGCTGTTCCGCGGCCCGGCCGCGACGTACCGCGACCTCGCCCGGACCCGGGATCTCGTCGGTGCGGTGACCGGACGGACACCCCGGTTCTTCCGACCGCCGTACGGCGTGCTCAGCAGTGCTTCCCTGGTGGCGGCCCACCGGTTGCGGCTGACCCCGGTGCTGTGGACCGCCTGGGGGCGGGACTGGTCCCGTACGGCCACCGTCGATTCGGTGCTCGGTAATCTGACCACCGGGCTGACCGGCGGCGGAACCGTTCTGTTGCACGACTCCGACTGTGCGTCCGCCCCGGGCTCCTGGCGAGCCAGCCTCGCGGCGCTGCCGTACCTCCTGGACGAATGCGCCCGACGGGGCTGGTCGGTAGGGCCACTGGGCGAGCACGACGCACCCGCCGGCCCCGCAGTCGGCACCTAGCCGGTGACGTTCCGGTGTCCCCTGACGGGTCCACCGGTCGTCACATTCCGCGCACCCAGTTCCACACGTCGATGACCCACTCGGTCTGCCGGAGGTAGGCCAGACCCACCACGAACAGGAACACCCCGGTCACCAGATGGGCACCCCGGGCCGTACGCCGGATCCGACCGAACTGCCGTTCCCACACCAGTCGGCCGAGCAGGCGCGACAATCCGAACAGGCCGGTGGCGACAAGGAGCGTCAACACGAACGCCATCACCGGACTGGTCAGATCGCCGTGTCCCGAGAGTGCCCAGATCCCCCAGCAGACGAAGGCGAACAGGCCGCCCACCGCACTCCACTCGCCGCCTTTGCGTAGCTGCTGCAGTTGGTAGCTCATCGGCATCCGCGGCGTCGGCTCACCCGGCCAACCGCTGCCGGTCGGCTCATGCGGCGCGACCGGGAACGGCTCGGTGGTTGGTTCGGTACGCTCGCTGGCAGGTTGGCCAACCGAGGCGACACCCCGGCGGAAGCCGGCGTTGCGCTGTGGCGGCACCTCGACGGTTCGTTCGGCCCACGGCTGCGTCTGGTCTACCATTTCGTCCTCCCCGATCGGGGACAGGTGTCACCGCTTCCTCCGCCGCACTTTCCACCCGTCCCGCTCCGAGAGTAGCCAGGCGGCACATGCGTCGCCGAACCAGCACCGATCGATGGCTCCGGGCACCGAGCGACGGCTCCGGTCTTCCGGTCCGAGCGACGGCTCCGGTCTCCGAGCGACGGGCTTCATCGGATCACTCGGCCGTCTGGTCCGGTACGGTCGATCCATGGCTGATCCCGAACGTCGGCGTCGTCGGCTGCGTCACGAGGCCGGGGCCGATCCGGTCGTACCGGCACCGCTGCGGCCGGCCGGACCGCCGGTGTCCGGGGCCGAGGCGGCGGACACCGAAGCGGGCGGCACCGAGCGGAGTAGGCCCAGGCCGAGCGCTCCCCGGTCAGATCATGCCGGATCGGGTGATTCCGGGCCAGCACCGGCCCGACCGACAAGGGGCAGACAGGCTACTACCGGGCGAACCGCCAACGCGCCGGAACCGACGGCCCGGTCGGGAGCGGGCGGGGCCCGTCGTACGGCGATGGCCGTACCGGCGGCGGAGGATCGGGACAGCGAGCGCGGCCTCCGTGGTCTCCTGGGATCGGGTGCTTCCCAGGTCAGTGTGAGCGCGGCGCTGCGTGCCCGGGATGCCGCCCGACCGACCGCAGCCGACCTGGCCGAGGCGGAGGAACGGCTGGTGGTGGTACGCCGCAACTGGGTGCCTCGGGAGAAGTTGCCACGCAGCGGTCGCTGACCGTCCCGGTCGTCAGGGTCCGCGTCGACGACACCGCACCGTCGCCACCATCAAGATCCTCGTGATCAGGGGCCCGTATCGCCGACACACCGGCGACATTGCGCGGGTTGCTCCCCGATCACGCGGATCCTGAGGTCTGACCAGGGCCCGGGTCGGGCCAGGGTCGGGGGTCAGGGCAGGTCGGGCAGCTGACGGGAGTCCTCGTACGCGGCCACCTGGCCGATCCGGCGGGAGTGCCGATCGTTGCCGGAGTACGGGGTGGTCAGGAACGCCTCCACGATCGCGGTCGCCTCGTCGAGACTGTGCTGGCGCGCACCGACGGCCACCACGTTCGCATCGTTGTGTTCGCGGGCCAGCTGAGCGGTGTCGATGTTCCAGGCCAGGGCGGCACGCACCCCCGAGACCTTGTTGGCGGCGATCTGCTCGCCGTTGCCCGAACCGCCGATCACCACTCCCAGACTGCCCGGGTCAGCCACCACCCGGGCACCGGTGTGCAGGCAGAAGGCCGGGTAGTCGTCATCCGGGTCGTAGGCGTGCGGCCCCACGTCGACCAGTTCGTAGCCCTGCTTGGCAAGGTGACTGGCCAGGTGTCCCTTCAACTCGTAGCCGGCGTGGTCGGATCCCAGGTAGACGCGCATACGCGCAGTCTGACAGCCGGCCGTTGCGGAGGCTGAGGCGGGCCATGCCCCGACCATTCCAGATCACAGGATCGGACCGGAAGACCTGACCAGCATGGAGGTTCGGGTCAGGGCGCGGTACGCCGCGCCCCGACCCGGAACGTCACGCTCCCAGTTGGGCGAGCACCAGACCACCCCGGGCCTTGGGGGTGAACCAGGTGCTCTTGCGCGGCAGCTTCTGCCGGGCCAGGTTCACCGCCACGAAGTCGTCGACCGTCACCGGAGCGATCAGGATCGCCAGCTCGGCCCGTCCCGCGTCCACCTCACCGGCCAGCCACTGCGCCGAGTAGTCGCCACCCACGTAGTTGATGCGCTTGTCCCCCGGGTCGAGGCCGAGCACGTCACGCAGCAGCACCCGCTCGACGAGGGCGTGGTCGAGGTTCTCCACCAACGTGCCCTCACCGGCCGGCAGCGTGACCGCGTACGTCCGGCCACCGGCGTACAACTGGACGCTGCCACCGGTCGCGGGCACGGTGGGCCGGCCGTCGACCGGTTCGACCTGCGCCCCGGCCGACCGCAGCCGGTCGACGAGTTCCTCCGGGGTGGTGCCCGACTCGCTGACCAGCCGGTTGTACGGCTGGATCGCCACCGAGGCGGGCGTGGTGATCACCGCGAGGAACCGCGGCAGCTCACCGATCTGGGCAGCCAGGCTGCGGTGGTTGCCGTCGGCCACCACCAGCTCCCCGCCGCCGGCCAACGCCCGCAGCTCGTCCTGTAGCGCACCCGGCTCCAACGGCCAGATCGCGTGCGTACGCCCGGCCTGGTCGATGTCGGTCGCCGCCGGCACCCCGGCCGCGTCGGTGGCCTTGGCCAGCGCCGCGTGCAACTCGTCGCCCCGGCCGGTCTGCAACAGCAGTACGGGGGAGAGCAGGTGTCCGACCGCCTCGGCCAGGGCCACCCGCTCGCGCACCTTGGCGATGAAGACGTCCTCGTTACGGATCACCAGACCGGGCTCGTCGGCGCTGGTGGAGATCTGGTCGGTGTCGACCATGACGAACATTCCGTAGGCCGGCTCGTCCACCGGCGAGGTGATCCGGTAGAGCACCACCACCTGCTCGGCCGGGGTGTAGCTGCCCTCCGCCTTGGCCTCGGCGAGTCGGTCGGCCGCAGCCGGCAACGCCTCGACGAGCGACTGGCCGAGACTCTCCGGTGCCCGGTGGGGCATCTCGATGGCGAGGGCACTGTGCGGGTTGGCCTCGATGATCGCGGTGATCTCCGCGTCGTCGGCGAACTCGTCGTAGTTTTGCGCGCCGGTGCCGCCTGTGGTGATCCAGGCCCGGGCGATCGGATGCACGACCGTCATGTCCGCCCACGCTACCGGCGGGCAGCGGTGTGACGGCCGATACCCCGCGTCGTGTCCATCCCCTGGGCGTAGCCGGAATCGGGCCGGTCAGCCGGTCTCCGCTGGTCAACTCATGGGCCGTAGCGGCCCGCTCGGCCCTGGACAGTGCGGGTGTCGAGTCAGCCACGTCACTGCCGGGCGGCGCATGAGTCAGGTCACGTGGTCGCCGCCGGGCGGCGGTGTCGGCCGCCCGTACGTCGTGACCGGGAAACGGCACCGGGCGGGTTCGGCCGGACCCCGGCAGGTATCGGTGCCGGGGCGACCCGGACGACGATCGGTGGGGCCAGCAGATCGGCCAGTTCCTCGGGGAGCTGCGGCGCCACGGTGGCCCACCGGGTGGCGTCCACCGACCAGTATCCGCCGCCCAGGCTCTCCGCCACCGCGTCGCGGGGCTGCGGGCGGTACCCGGACGTACGGCGGTGTCTGGCCATCGAACGCTCTCCGGCTTCGCAGGGGCGCGATCCGTACGGACCGCTGAATCGACACCCGGTGCAACGAGCCCGCCGGCCCACGGTCACGGCGACAGCATCGGCGAATGCCGATAGCTTCGGGTTCCACGCCCGGCCGGCGGCTTCACCGGATCGGGGAGGCCGCCGGCCAGGGCGATCAGCAGTCAGGGCGCTGACCAGCCAGGACAATGACCGGACCGGGTGACGGGACGACGACCGGCTCGGCTGACGGGACGACGACCGGCTCGGCTGCCCGTCCCGGTCGGAACCGGCCGACTCAGTCGAAGATCGGGTCCTGGTCGCGGGACCGCTTGAGCTCGAAGAAGCCCGGGGTGCCGGCAACCAGCAGTACGCCGTCCCACAGCCGACCGGCCGCCTCACCCTTCGGTGCCGGGGTGACCACCGGGCCGAAGAAGGCCACCTTCTCCCCCTCGACCGGGCCCGGGGCGTGGATCACCGGGGTGCCGACGTCGGTGCCGACCGGCTTCATGCCCGCATTGTGGCTGGCCCGCAGCGCCTCGTCGTAGTCGGTCGAGACAGCGGCCTTCACCAGGTCCGGATCGAGGCCGGCGTCGGCCAGCGCGGCGGCGTACAGCCCGGTGCCACGCTCCTCACCGTTGACGTGGATCCGGGTGCCGAGGGCGGTGTAGAGGTCACGTACCGCCTGCTGACCGTACCGCTGTTCGACCGCGATGCAGATCCGGACCGGGGCCCAGCCCGTCTCCAGCAACGACCGGTACTGCTCCGGCAGGTCGCGGCCCTCGTTGAGCACCGACAGGCTCATCACCCGGAACCGGACGTCGACCGGGCGTACCCGTTCCACCTCCAGCAACCAACGCGAGGTGAGCCAGGCCCACGGGCAGATGGGGTCGAACCACATGTCCACGCTCGCGCGCTCAGGCACGGCAGTTCCTTTCCTATCTGGCCCGCCCCGATGGCGGCCCTGTCCCGCAGATCATCACCCCACGGTCCGGGCAGCGGCACCGGAATGAGACCGTGACCTCGACCACCCGCCAGGATCAACACAGCATGGAAGACTCGTTCTGAGCCACCACGGCGGGTGGTTCTGTGGCTGCCAAAGGGGGCAGCAGGCGAGATACGGATGGAGATTCACGTGCCGGGAGTGCGTAACCTGACCCAGATCGAGGCGACCGAACGGGCCCGCCTGCTGGACGTGACCGGGTATGACATCAATCTGGATCTTTCCGCCGCAGCTGATGCCACCAACAATCCCACGTTCCGCACGGTGACCGAGGTCCGTTTCCGCTGCTCCGAGCCGGGGGCCACCACCTTCATCGAGGTCGCTGCCGACTCCGTACGCTCCGCGACCCTGAACGGGGTGGCGGTGGACCTCTCCGGGTGGTCGGCGGAGAGCGGGCTCGCCCTGACCGGGCTGGCCGCGGAGAACACCCTGGTCGTCGACGCGGACTTCCTCTACTCCAACAGCGGACAGGGCCTGCACCGCAGCGTCGACCCGGTGGACGGCGAGACCTACCTCTACAGCCAGTTCGAGACCGCGGACGCCCAGCGGGCCTACGCCTGCTTCGACCAGCCGGACCTGAAGAGCGTCTACACCTGGCACGCCACCGTGCCGGCACACTGGCGGGTGGTGTCCAACTCCCCGGTGGCGGCCACGGAGCCGGCCGGACCGGACACCAAGACGATCCACTTCGCCGAGTCGGCCCGGATGAGCACCTACATCACCGCGCTGTGCGCCGGGCCGTACCACGAGGTGCGCTACACGCACGACGGAATCGACCTGGGCTACTACTGCCGGGCCAGCATGGCCGAGTACATGGACGCGGACGACCTCAACCTGATCACCACCCAGGGCTTCGACTTCTTCCACGAGCAGTTCGGCGTCCGCTACCCCCTGCCGAAGTACGACCAGCTCTGGGTGCCGGACTTCAACGCCGGGGCGATGGAGAACTTCGGCTGCGTGACGCACGCCGAGGCGCACTACATCTTCCGCTCGCAGGTGACCGACTTCGAGTACGAGCAGCGGGCCAACACGATCCTCCACGAGATGGCCCACATGTGGTTCGGTGACCTGGTCACCATGCGCTGGTGGAACGACCTGTGGCTCAACGAGTCGTTCGCCGAGTGGGCCAGTCACTGGTGCAACACCCACGCCACCCGCTTCACCGACGCGTGGACGACGTTCCTCTCCATCCGCAAGAACTGGGGCTACCGGCAGGACCAGCTCTCCTCCACCCACCCGGTGTACTGCGAGATGCCCGACCTGGAGGCCGTCGAGGTCAACTTCGATGGCATCACGTACGCCAAGGGCGCCAGCGTCATCAAGCAACTGGTCGCGTACGTGGGCCTGGACCCGTTCCTGGCCGGGCTGCGTGCCTACTTCGGCAAGTACGCCTGGGGCAACGCCACCTTCGACGACCTGCTCTCCGAACTGGAGGTCGCCTCCGGCCGGGAACTGCGCAAGTTCGCCGCGCAGTGGTTGGAGACCGCACAGGTCAACACCCTGCGGCCCGAGGTCACCATCGGAGCCGACGACACCTACCAGCGGGTCGTCATCCGCCAGGAGGCGCCGACCGGCTACCCGACGCTGCGTACCCACCGGATCGGGGTGGGCCTCTACGACCTTGTCGACGGCCGACTCGTACGCCGGGAGCTGATCGAGGTCGACGTGACCGGCGACCAGACCGAACTGCCCCAGTTGGCCGGCGTACGGGCGCCGGACGTGCTGCTGCTCAACGACGAGGACCTGTCGTACACGAAGCTCCGGCTCGACGAGCGTTCCCTGGCCACGGTGGTGCAGCACATCGGCTCGTTCGACTCCTCCCTGGCGCGGGCACTGTGCTGGGCCGCCGCCTGGGACATGGTCCGCGACGCCGAGATGGCCGCCCGGGACTACGTCGCCCTGGTGCTGGCCGGGTTGCCCGCCGAGACCGACGTCAACCTCGTCATCCAGACGCTGCGTCAGGCCTCCAGCACGCTGGCCTCGTACGCCGACCCGGCCTGGGCCCCCACCGGCTGGGCGGAGCTGGCCCGTACCGCACGGACCGCGCTACAGGCTGCCGAGCCGGGCAGCGGTCTACAGCTCGCCTGGGCCCGCTCCTACGCGTCGGCGACCCGGTCGGAGGCCGACCTGGCCACGCTGCGCGGCTGGCTGGACGGTGTCGAGGTGCCCGCCGGTCTGACGATCGACACCGAGCTTCGCTGGTCGGTGCTGGCCGCCCTGGTCGCCAACGGTGCCGCCGGGGTGGCGGAGATCGAGGCGGAACTGGCGGGCGACCGTACGGCCAGCGGTGAGCGGGAGGCCGCGTACGCGCGGGCACTGGTGCCCACCGCCGAGAACAAGGCCGGGGTCTGGGCCCTGCTCACCGGCGACGAGGCGCTGCCCAACTGGCGGAACCGTTCCCTCCTCCAGGGCTTCCAGCACCCGGCGCAGGTGGAGCTGACCGCGCCGTACACGGAGAAGTTCTTCGCGGCGGTCGGACATGTCTGGGCGCACCGGGACAGCGAGCCGGCGCAGGAGTTCGTCGTCCTGGCCTACCCCGCCTACCAGGTCAGTGAGGAGACGGTCGCCGCCACCGACGCGTGGCTGGCCCAGCCGGATCAGCCCGCGCCGCTGCGCCGGCTGGTTGCCGAGGGCCGCGACGGCGTCGTCCGGGCGCTGAAGGCCCGGGCCAAGGACGCCACCTCCGCCTGATCGGGACAGTACGACAGTCGGGCCCGGCTACCGCGACCACGGGTCGTGGTAGCCGGGCCCGATCATTTGTGCCGGCTCGGGCTGGTGGTCCGGACGACACCCGGAACGAATGCGACGCGGGCCGGACCCCGGTGGGGTCCGGCCCGCGTCGCGAAAGTGGAGGAGTTCAGGCCTTGCCGGCGTGGGTGGCGAGCTGGTCCAGGCCGTTGATGATGCCGCCGGTCAGGTCACCGACGCCGAAGGCGGCCACCATGGAGAGCGCGGCCAGCTTCGCGTGCCGGTCCGGTACCCGCTTGCGTACCTCGGCACCGGTCACGATCTCCAGCGCCCGCTGGTTGGGCGACACGGCGATCAACACCGAACGGTCCGGGTCGGCCAGCCGGCCGTGCAGCTTCTCCGCGTGCGTGCGGGTCGGCTCGTCGAGATCGCCGACGTAGATCGTGAAGACCAGTCCGGTGGCCTGGTCGGCCAGCCGCAGCGCCTCGTCGATGCGCAGCAGCTGTCGGGTCGAGAACGGCCCCTCGAGCACCTCGGGGCGGCTACTCGTCTCTACGGTCAACTCACCAGCGGTCACTTGCGCCTCCCGTCGAGCCGGGCCGGACCCGGACGGTCTCGGTCTTGCCGGTGGTCAGCGCCGGAACCGGAGCGCCGGCGGGCAGGACCGTACCGGTGGGGTCGGCAAGCTGATCCGGCGCGGAGAGGAACCACACCGGCATGAAGTCGAAGGGTCGGCCCGGCCGGTACCGCTTGGCGCCGTTATCGCGCTTGCCGGCCAGCGCCAGCCCGACGATCACCAGCGACGCCACGATCGGGATGCCGACGAAGATCAGCAACGTGTCGGAAACAGACAACCTCAACGCTCCCAGGCGGAAGAGGGACCAGATCACCCGGACCAGGGGGCCGATCATGCGGTCGATCCGCCCGGTTCAGATGTCCTCACGGTAGCGGAGTGCACGGCCCACCGGATCTCGGGGTGCCGAACCGAGGCCACAATGGCCTGCCCCAACTCGGCTGATACGACCAGCAACCGGGCACCAGACCCACCCGTCACACCGGCATGCCGTACCCCGTACGGCCTACCGCGGACGGGCCAGGTTGAAGATCACACTGTACGGCCGAGGAAGCGTAGCGCGTTGCGGGACAGGAGCATCGCCCGTTGGTCCCCGGTCAGGAAGTCCGCCTCGTGGACCACCCGCCCCACCGGCCGCTCGCCGAGCGGGTACGGATAGTCGCTGCCCAGGATCACCCGGTCCACCCCCATGGTGTCCACCAGCAGCCGCAACGCCGCCGGGTCGAACACCACGCTGTCGACGGAGAACCGGTCGACGTACCGACTCGGCGGTTGGGCGGATCGGCCGCGTACCAGGTCACCGCGCCGGTGCCAGGCGTTGTCCGCCCGCCCCAGCCAGAACGGGAAGCTCCCCCCGCCGTGGGCGAAACAGATCCGCAGGGTCTCCGGCACCCGGTCGAAGACACCACCGAGGATGAGCGCCAGGATCGACAGGTGGGTCTCGGCCGGCATACCGGTCAGCCAGCGGGCCATCCACCGGTCCAGCCGGGGACCACCCGGCATGTCCCACGGGTGTACGAAGACCGGTGCGCCCACCTCGGCACAGTGCTGGAGGAACGTGACGATGCTCTCGTCGTCCAGATCCCGGTCACCGACGTGGTTGCCGATCTCCACACCGACGTGCCCGTTCGCCAGGCTCCGGTCCAGCTCGGCACAGGCCGCGTCCGGGTCCTGCAACGGCACCTGACAGAACGGCACCAGCCGGTCCCCAGCCCGCTCGGTGACCTCGAGGGTCAGGTCGTTGAAGATCCGCGCCACCTTGGCTGCCTGGTCGGCCGGCCGGTCGTACGAGAAGAAGACCGGGGTCGGGGACACCACCTGGACGTCCACCCCGTCGGCCTTCATGTCGGACAGTCGGGTGTCGGCGTCCCAGCACTGGGCACCGATCGGGCGGAACTCGGTCTCCCCGACCATGATCATTGCTTCGCGTTCGGAGTCGATCCGTAGCCAGGGCCAGCCGGAACCACCACATTCCGCGGACAGTTCCGGCCAGCCCCTCGGTACGACGTGCGTGTGCACGTCCACCACCGGGTACGACCCGGTCACCGGGTCCGTCATCAGCCCTTGCCCGGGTGCAGTGCGCCGCAGCGGTCACAGGTACGGGCGGCCTCGTCGGCGTAGAACGCCTCGAACAACGGCGGCAGGTCGGCGACGATGTCCCGGACCTGCAACTCGACCTCGTGCACCCGGTTACCGCACCCGGGGCAGTACCACTGGAACTTCTCCAGGGTGCCCTCCTGGCGTACCCGCTCGATCACCACACCGATCGAGCCGGGCTCCGGCCGCTGCGGCGAGTGTGGCATCAGGGCCGGCAGCACCCACATCTGGCCTTCCCGGACGTGCACGGTCTGCGGCCCGTCCGGGGTCATCAGGTTGACGTGCATGTTGCCCTTGACCTGGTAGAAGAACTCCTCGTACGGGTCGACGTGGAAGTCGGTGCGCTGGTTGGGCCCGCCCACCACCATCACGATGAAGTCGTCCCCGGTCGGGAACATCTGCTTGTTGCCCACCGGCGGCTTGAGCAGGTGCTGGTTCTCCTCGATCCAGCCCGGGAAGCTCACCGGTTCGGTGACGTCAGTCATGGCTACCTCCTGAGGGAAGCACTGTTCCGGAAGGGAGTACGGCGACCGCCTGTATCTCGATCAGCAGATGCGGGTGGGGAAGCTGGTGTACGGCGACGGTGGTGCGGGCCGGACCGGCCTCGTCGAAGAACTCGGCGTAGACCTCGTTGTAGCCCCCGAAGTCGTTCATGTTGACCAGGTACGTGGTGACCTGCACCAGGTCGGACAGGTCCGCCCCGACATCGCGGAGGATGTCGCGGATGTTCTCGATCACCGCCCGGGTCTGCACCCGGATGTCCAGCGCGGTGGTGCCCAACGCGTCCACCTCGGCACCGGCGATCGTGTTGTCCGGTCGGCGGCTGGACGTACCGGAAACGAAGGCAAATCCGTTGGCCACCCTGACGTGTGGGAACCGACCGCGTGGTACGGCCTTGCCGGCGACGACCCGGGCCCCGCTCACGACCGCCCCTCCGCCGTACCGGCGACGCTCCCCCGGTCGGGGCGGACCCGGAGCGAGACTGCGCCCAGCCGTTCGACCACGGCGCGTACGTGCGCCCCGGGACGCAGCGGTACGGCGGCGGTGGCCGCCCCGGCGAGGAACACCCACCCCTCGCACAGCCGTACGCCGTGCCGGCCGGCCAGCCGTACCCCCTCGTCGAGGGCGCGACGCGGGTCGCCGAGGATCGCCGCGGTGGAGCCGGTCTCCACCACCCGACCGTCCACCTCCAGCAGCACGCCAAGGTTGTCCAGCCCGGCCGGCACCGGCTGCCAGGCCCCGATGGCGTACCGGGCGGCCGAGGCGTTGTCGGCGACCACGTCGGGCAGCGAGAACCGGAAGTTGGCGTACCGGGAGTCGATCAGTTCGAGGGCCGGGGCGACGGCCCGGACCAGGCTGGCGAAGTCACCGATCGGTTCACCCGGCTCGGGCATCCGGTCCAGCAGGAAGGCCACCTCGGGCTCGACCCGGGGATGGATGTGGGTGGTGGTGTCCACCTGGCCGCCGTCGGGCACCCGCATCGCGTCGGTCAGCCGACCCCAGATCACCTCGTCGACGCCGACCTGCGCCATCTTGGCCCGGCTGGTCAGCCCCATCTTCAGCCCGACCAGCCGCTCCCCCCGGGCCAGCCGCCGGTCGATCAGGGCACCCTGGATCGCGTACGCGGCTTCCACGTCGACCCCGGCCGCCGAGACGATCTGCGGTATCGCCGTCGCCGACCCGGCTGCCTCGTCCAGCCGGGCGGCCAACTCCGCCAGATCCGCCCGCTCGATCCCACCAACTGTCACGAGTCACCCCTGGAGAAACACGTACGAACCGAGCCGAGACCGGAGATCCGGGCCTCGTACGCCGCACCGGGCGTCACCGGCACCATCGGGCCGAGCGCGCCGGAGAGCACCACGTCACCGGCCCGTAGCGGGCTGCCGGCCCGGGCCATGGTGTCGGCCAGCCAGGCCAGCGCATGTAGCGGGTTGCCGAGGCAGGCCGCGCCCGCGCCGACCGAGACCGGTTCCCCGGCCTGTTCCAGCACCATCCCGCACAGCCGCAGGTCGACGTCGGCCAGCCGGCGGGGGGAGGTACCCAGCACGAACAGTCCGCTGGAGGCGTTGTCCGCGATCGTGTCCACGATGGAGATGTCCCAGTCGGCGATCCGGGAGTCGACGATCTCGATCGCCGGCAGCAGGTAGTCGACGGCGTGGATGACGTCGGCGGTGGTCACCTGCTCGAACGGCAGGTCCGCCCCGAGCACGAAGGCGATCTCGGCCTCGACCTTCGGCTGGAGCAGCCGGCCGAGGTCGACCTCGACCCCGTCCGGCACCTCCATGCTGTTGAGCAGCACCCCGTAGTCCGGTTGGAAGACGCCGAAGCTCTCCTGCACGGCCCGGGAGGTCAGTCCGATCTTCGCACCGACCTGGCGGCAGCCCCGGTCGAGCCACCGCCGGACCTGGAACTGCTGCACCTGGTACGCCGAGGCGACATCCGCCTCGGACAGCAGTCGACCGCGCAGCGGCGGGCAGGGTTTCCTGTGGCGACGAGCTTCGGTCAGCGCCTGCGCCGCCCGCTCGATGTCAACGGTCACGAAAGCTCCACGCAGACGTTGGTCAGTTCGGAGTAGAAGTCCAGCGAGTGGCGCCCGCCCTCCCGGCCGATACCGGAGGCCTTCACCCCGCCGAACGGGGTGCGCAGGTCGCGCAGGAACCAGGTGTTGACCCAGACGATACCGGCGTCCAACCGCAGGCCGGCCCGGTGCGCCCGCCCGACGTCCCGGGTCCACACGGTCGCGGCCAGCCCGTACTCGCTGTCGTTGGCCAGCGCGTACGCCTCCTCCTCGTCGTCGAAGGGCGCGACGTGGCAGACCGGGCCGAAGATCTCCTCCCGGTTGGTACGGGCGGTCGCGGGCAGCCCGGTGAGCACGGTCGGCTGGACGTACGCCCCACCGTCGCGGGCGTCACCGAAGGACGGCACTCCCCCGCCGGTGAGCACGGTCGCCCCCTCGGCCCGGGCCAGGTCGTAGTGGCCGAGCACCTTGGCCCGGTGGGCGGCCGAGATCAGCGGCATGTTCACCGTCGCCTCGTCGGACGGCCAGCCGAAGGCCAGGTCGGCGGCGCGGGCGGCCAACCGTTCGGTGAACTCCTCGAAGACCGGGCGCTGTACGTAGATCCGCTCGGTGCAGAGGCAGACCTGCCCGCCGTTGGTGAAGCTGGACCGGACCGAGCCGGCCACCGCCGCGTCCAGGTCGGCGTCGGCGAAGACCAGGCCGGCGTTCTTGCCGCCCAACTCGAACGAGACGGCCTTCACGCCGTCGGCGGCAGCCCGCATGATCGCCGTACCGGTGGCGGACTCGCCGGTGAAGGTGATCGCGTCGACGCCGGGGTGCCGGGTGAGGAACTCCCCGGCCGAGTCCGGGCCGAAGCCGTGCACCAGGTTGAACACCCCGTCGGGTACGCCGGCCGCCGCGAACACCTCGGCCAGCAGCGTCGCCGACGACGGGGTCTCCTCCGACGGCTTCACCACGACGGCGTTTCCGCAGGCCAGCGCCGGGGCGACCTTCCAGGTCAGCAGCAGCAGTGGCAGGTTCCAGGGCACGATGATCGCCACCACGCCGACCGGCTTGCGTACCGAGTAGTTGAGCGCCCGGCCGCCACCGGCGGTCGCCGTGGTGAAGGACTCGTTCGGCGTACTGGCCACGATCTCGGCGAACGCCCGGAAGTTGGCCGCGCCCCGGGGAATGTCCAGGGTACGGGCCTGGGAGATCGCCTTGCCGGTGTCGGCGACCTCGGCGACGACCAGGTCGTCGAACCGGCGTTCCAACTCGTCGGCGACCCGGCGCAGCACGGCGGCCCGTTCCCGCTCGTCCATCCGTCCCCAGGGGCCACGTAGGGCCGCGCGGGCCGCGTCGACCGCCGCGTCCACAGTGGCGCCGTCGGCCTCGGCCACCTCGAAGAGCACCTCACCGGTGACCGGACTGGCCTTGGCGAAGGTCTGCTTCCCGCCCACGAACTCGCCACCGACGAAGTTGCGCAGCGGCTGCGGTCCGCCGCTGGCGGCCCGGCCGGTCATCAGCTCCGGATGCCAGTCGACACCCGTTTCCCGTACCCGGTTCACCTGCGCCTCCCCCGCCGGACGGCGACCGCGCCGAGCAGGCCGAGCAGTACGGCCGCACCGGCCGAAGCCGCACCGAGGATCCGGTGCTGACGGCGTACCCGACGCTGCACCTGGGCGTACGGGGTGGTGGAGAAGGAGACCAGTTCGTAGCGGGAGACGTACCGGCCGGGCAGCGCCCGTTCCAGGACATGCTCGACCCGCTTGCCGAACTGGAACACCGGCGAGGCGACCTTGTCGCGCATCTCGACGAAGTTCGCCAGCGCCATCTGGGCGATCGCCTCGGCGTTCTCCCGCCGCTGCGCGTCGAGCAGCGGCAGCGCCAGGTCCCAGGTGTCACCGGTCTCGTCCAGACACCGGTCCAGCTCCACCACGTCCTCGAAGGCGCAGTTGGCGCCCTGCCCGTAGAACGGCACGATCGCGTGGGCGGCGTCGCCGAGCAGGCCGACCCGACCGCCGTACTGCCAGGGGGCGCACCGGACGGTGCCGAGCATTCCCACCGGGTTGTGCAGGTAGTCGTCCACCAGGTCGGGGGCCAGCGGCAGCACGTCCGGGTAGTGGGTACGGAAGTGCCGCTCGATCGCGGCTGGGCTGCCCAGCGAGGCGAAGCTGTTCGTGCCGCTGTTCGGCCAGAACAGGGTGCAGGTGAACGACCGGTCCGGGTTCGGCAACGCGATCATCATCGAGGTGCCCCGGGGCCAGATGTGCAGCGCGTCCGGAGCGAGCGCAAAGTCCCCGTTCGACGGGGGGATGGTCAACTCCTTGTAGCCGTAGTCGAGGAAGTCGAGGCGCTCGGTCAGCACGTCGTGGGCCAGCAACTGCCCACGTACGGCGGAGCCGGCACCGTCCGTACCGAGGATCACCCCGGCCGTGGCCTGGACCGGACCGTCCGGGGTGTCGAAGCCCAGGTCACCGGTCTCCGGGTCGAGCGCCACCAGCCGATGCTCGAAGTCGATCCGCACGCCCGGCCAGGCCTCGGCGGCGTCCAACAGGGCGTTGTTCAGCGCACCCCGGCTGATCGAGTTGATCGCCCGGTCCCCGGCCAGGCTGTACGGCTGGAAGTCCAGCTCGCCCTGCACCGGGTGGATCATCCGGCCGCGCATGGGCAGGGCGTCGGCCATCACCTGCTTCTCCAGGCCGATCCGGCGCAACGCGTCGAGTCCCCGCTCGGACAGGGCCAGGTTGATCGACCGGCCGCGTTCGACGGTCCCCTTTCGCGGGTCGGGTCGCCGTTCGTAGACCCGCACCCGGTAGCCGCGCCGGGCCAGGTAGCAGGCCAGCAGACCGCCGGTCAGCCCGGCACCGACGATCGTGATCTCCTCGTTCTCGGTCATCGGGCATCCTCCGCCACGAGCTGCGCCAACGCGTCGACCGCCCGCCAACAGTCGTGGTACGTCGAGTAGAGCGGCACCGGGGCCAGCCGGACGACGTCCGGTTCACGGGCGTCGGCGACCACGCCGTACTCGTGGCGGAGCCGTCTCGACAGCTCGGCGGCGCTGCCCTGGCCGCTGGCGGCCCGGTTGCCGGGGTCGGCGATGCGCAGGGACAGTTGGCAGCCACGGCGGTCCGGGTCGGCGGGGGTCACCACCCGTAGCGGCCGGTTCGGGGTGATCTCGTCGAGCAGGCCGGCCAGGTATCCGGTGAGCCGACAGCTACGCTCCCGCAACGCGGCCATGCCGACCTTGTCGAAGATCTCCAACGAGGTACGCACCGGTCCCATCGCCAGGATCGGCGGGTTGGAGATCTGCCAGGCGTCGGCGGTGGGCAGTGGTCGGGAGTGTGGGGTCATCTCGAACCGGGTGGCCGGATCGGTGCTCCACCATCCCTCGAACCGCTGGATCGCCGGGTCGGCCAGGTGACGCTCGTGGATGAACGCGCCGGCCAGCGCACCGGGCCCGGAGTTCAGGTACTTGTACGAGCACCAGGCGGCGAAGTCGACGTCCCAGTCGTGCAGGGCCAGCGGCACGTTCCCGGCGGCGTGGGCCAGGTCCCAGCCGACCAGCGCACCGACCGCGTGCCCGGCCCGGGTGATCGTGGGGATGTCCATCAGCTCGCCGGTGAGGTAGTTGACCCCGCCCAGCAGCACCAACGCGACCCGGTCACCCTCCCGGTCGAGGTAGTCGAGCACGTCCTCGGTGTGCAGGGTGTCCGCACCCGGCCGGGGGCGCAGACGTACGACGGTGGTGTCCGGGTCGAGGCCGTGGAACCGGGCCTGGCTGCGTACGGCGTAGCTGTCCGACGGGAACGCGCTGTCCTCGATGACGATGCGGATCCGGTCGCCGGCCGGCCGGTAGAACGACACCATCAGCAGGTGCAGGTTGACGGTGAGCGAGTTCATCACCACGGTCTCCGTGGGCAGCGCGCCGACCAGTCGGGCCGCCGGCTGGGTCAGAAACTCGTGGTACGGCAGCCAGGGGCGACCCGCCTCCAGGTGCCCCTCCACACCCAGCGTGGCCCAGGCGTCCAGTTCCTCGACCAGTTCGGCCCGGGTCGCCCGGGGTTGCAGGCCGAGCGAGTTGCCGGCCAGGTACGCCGTTTCGGCGTACCGGCCGCCCTGGGCTGGCGGGATGTGGAACAGGTCCCGGTGACCGGGGTCGGCGGCGTCGCGGCGTCGCGCCTCGTCTTCGGGGGTGGTCATGCTGGCGTCTCGCTCTCCGATCACTTCTTGCTGTCCCGCTGTCCGGGTCACATCGCGGTACGGGCCGACCACAGCTCGGGAAAGACGACCCGCGCCATGCTGCGTTGCAACCAGGCTGCCCCGGAGGAACCGCCGCTGCCGACCTTGGCGCCCATCGTGCGCGCAACTGCCTGGAGATGTCGATAGCGCCAGTCGCCGAATTGTTCGGCGACCTCGGTCAGGGCCTCGCCCAGCAGTCGCAGGTGGTTGTCCGGACCGTCGTCCGCGTAGATCTTCACCCAGGCGGCCTCGACCTCGGCCCGGGGCTCATGCTCGACGGTGAAGTCCCGGTCGGTCACCGCCGCCGGCAGGTCGAATCCGCGACGGGCCAGTACGGCCAGCACGTCGTCCCACACGCTGGGCGTCTCCAGGGTCTCGACCAGCGCGGCGTACACCTCCGGCTGTCGCCGGAACGGTCGGATCAGGCTGGCCGTGCGGAGGCCGAGCAGGAATTCGAGGTGCCGGTACATCGCGGACTGGAAGCCGGAGCCCTCGCCCAGCAGGTCCCGGAACCGGTTGAAGTCGCCCGGGGTCATCCAGCGGAGCCCGCGCCAGGCCGCATTGAGCCCTTCCAGGTGCATGGCGGCCCGGCGTAGGGGGCGCAGCGTCCCCCAGACGTCGTCGTCGCGAAGCAGCCGTTGCGCCTCACGCAGTTCGAAACAGGTCAGTCCGAAGTAGAGCTCCATGATCTGGCTGACCATGAGAAAGGACATCTCGCCCGGGTCCTCGCTCAGCGTCCGTTGCAGGCTGTGCAGGGTGCTGGCGTGCACATACGTGTCGTACGGGACCTGACCGGTGTGGTCGAGGGTCGGTTCACCCGCGTTGGCGGTGGCCTTGGCGGCCCGCTCCCGGGCGGTGCTCGGGCGTACCTTGACCTGCACGGCTGACGTCCGCTGATCGGCGGTCTCCACCTGTCGTTTCCCTCCTTGCGCCGGTACCGTCATGATCCCGGCGGCCGGGCCGCCTGAGGAATGCCGAATCAACGGCGGTACGGCCATCGCACCCACCAGCCGGTGACCGATTTCGTGGGCACACTTAACGAAGGAAAGGTGACGGCGTGGACGACATGGACTGGGCGCTGCTGCGCGAGTTGCAGGCCGACGCCCGGCTCTCGTTCAGCGAGCTGTCCCGGCGGGTCCACCTGTCACCGCCCGCCGTCGCCGAGCGGGTACGGCGGCTGGAGGAGGCCGGCGTGGTGACCGGCTACCACGCACACATCGACCTCGACAAGGCCGGTCGTACGGTGGTGGCACTGATCCGGATGTCCTGTTACGGCCCGGACTGCATCCTGCGGGACCAGTCCGTCGCCCAGTGGCCGGAGGTCCTGGAGATCCATCGGATAACCGGAGACGCCTGCAGCATGCTCAAGGTCGCGGCCAGCTCGATCGACGCCTTCGAGCAGGTCATCGACCGGCTCTCCCGGCACGGCCAGCCGTCCAGCACGATGGTGCTCTCCACCCCGCTGGACTGGCAACCGATCACACCGCTGCCCTGACCGGTCCACCGCTGCCCTGGCCGGTCCACTGCTGCCCTGACCGGTCCGACGTCGGACTCCTCGATCGGTCAAGGGTCGAGATGTCGGGTATATCGCCCAAGTCGCAACTCCTTCGACATGTGTGTGGCCAGGGCTGGCGGGAACGCAGGGCTCGATGGGGACACGCACGCACGACCGGTCCAGGCCGGAAGGGGGAGCCCATGCGGAGTCCAAGGTTCGTCGGACGCGCGGTCACGACCGGCGCGGCCAGCGTCGTACTGACCGGCGCACTGATGTTGCCCGGTGCCGCCGCGTACGCCGGAAACGCGTTCGTGGAGGTCACCCCGACCACCGTCCAGGCGGGCGAACGGGTGAGCATCCGGGCCAACTGCGGCGACGGTAACAACCGTCAGGCGAACGTGCAGTCCGACGCGTTCGGGCGGGTCATCGTACGACCGGACAACGGCTTCCTCACCGGGGCGGCAACCGTACCGAGCAGCCGGCCACCCGGCTCGTACGGTGTGAACCTCACCTGCCAGAACGGCAACACCGCCAACACCACCCTCACGGTGGTGAACATGAGCAAACCGAGTCAGGGTCCGGCCGCCGGGGGCGGCGGCACGGCCGGTGGCGGGCTCAGCCCGATGGTCATGGCCGGCGGTATCGCCGCCGCGATCCTCGGCATCGGACTCGCGCTGTTCGGGCTGCGACGACGGCACCCGGAGCTGGGTCCCTGACCCGTCGTTGACCATGTCTGACCGCTACCCGGCGAGCGACTCCCAGCGCAGCCAGGCACTTCGCACCGCTGGCCGGATCGTGGCCCAAGCCGCGCGCGCCAGCATCGCCACCCCGGAGCCGAGCACCCACCAACGGCCCGCCAACCCGGAGATGAGCCGGCCCGACGCCGAGGTGAGCCGGCCCGCCACCGTCGAGGTTGGTCACCGGCCGCCCGGCACGTCGCCGGCC
>NZ_JBHTMP010000073.1:0-31993 GCF_042679305.1 Micromonospora sonneratiae
GAGACCGGCCAGCGGCCCGGTGCCGGCGCGGGCCTGGGCGGCCCGTCGGGCCGACTCGCCCGGTGTCGTACCGGCCGAGGCACCCCCCTCGTGGTCGCCGTGCAGCAGCAGTACGCGTACCGACTCCCACGCCGTGGGGGTCACGCTTCCCTGGGTGGCGGCGGCGAAGCCCACGACCTGCTTGAGACCGCCGAGCCCGACGCCCGGCATGTCGAGGGTGGCCAGCCGGGCGAGCGCCTGCTCGCGTACGTCCTCGTCGGGCAGGGGCAGATCCATGCCGGTCTCGAAGACCACGTCGACGGCGGCCGGTGCCGGGGTTGGCCGGAGACCACCGGAGGCCGCCACCGCCGGCACGACCGGGGTGAACACCTCCGGCGACGGTCGGGACGGCACACCGGTACGGGCGGGCGCGGCCTGGGCCGGGACGGTCCTGCCCGACTGCGTCGTCGTCGGGCCGGGCGTGGCCTCGAGCTTGAGCCAGGCCGGCTGACCGGCCACCACCAGGACCACCGCGTCACACGACCCGGCGACAGCCCGGTTGGCCGAGCCGAGGGTGTCGGCGAAGGCCCGTCCCAGCGGCGTCACCGGCACCAGGGAGAGCCCGACCTCGGGGCTGACCAGCACCAGCCGCGCGGCGCAGCCACGGATCGCGGTGGCGAGTTCGTCGATCCTGGCGACCTCGTCGGCGGACTGCCGGGCCGGGTCGAGCAGGGCGGTGACCCAGCCACCGAGATCGTCGACGAGCAGCGTCTCGTCCGGTTTCGCGGACGCGATCACCTCGATCAGCCGGGCCGGGTCGGTGCCGGTCTCCTCGGTCGCCCAGCCAGCCGGCCGCCGGACCCGGTGGCTTTCGATCCGGGCCGCCCAGTCCGGGTCGTCGTGACCGGCGTCGACCGCCGTCGCTACGTACCGGACGCTCGACGCGTCGCCAACCAGCGCCTCGGCGTACTCGGACTTCCCGGACCGGATCCCGCCGAGCACGAGAATCGTGTTCCACCCGTCAACGGACATGCTCGTACCTTAGATCCAACGCCAGGGTTTTCGGTGCGAGGGTGTTTCGGAGGGGTTGTCCGGGTGGCCATGGGGCCCGAGGTACGGCCGTTGCCGGTGCTGCCCGCCGAACGCGAGCCGGAATGACGATCCGGGCCGCCGCGCGGACTAGGCTGGCGGAGGTTTGATCGACGTGGGACACCGTGAGGGGAGACGCGACATGCCGTGGAGCTGGCGGTACGAGGGCACGGACGGCGACCTGGTGACCGGGCCGGCCGAGACGTTCGGCAGCCAGGCCGACGCCGAGTCCTGGATCGGCCAGAGCTGGCGGCAGTTGGCCTCCTCCGGCGTCACCTCGGTGGTCCTGCTCGAGGACGACCGGGAGGAGTATCGGATGAGCCTGCTGCCGGCGGCTGAGTGACCGGGATGGGGGACGACAGTCCGGGCCGGGAACGCCTGGTCCTGGGCGTACCCCGGGAGGCGTTCCGGCCGAGTCCGATCTTCCTGGCGCTGGTTGCGCTTTTCGTGACGAGTGGGGTGATGGCGTGGAACGGGTTCGGCAACGTCCGGCTCGACGTCTTCCTGTTCGTGGTCACGGGCTGGTTGGTGTCGCTCTGTCTGCACGAGTACGCCCACGCCGTGGTGGCGTTCCGGGCCGGTGACCGGGCGGTGGCGCACCGGGGCTACCTCACGCTCAACCCGCTCAGGTACAGCCACCCGCTGCTGTCGATCGTGTTTCCCGTGGTGATCGTACTGCTGGGCGGAATCGGCCTGCCGGGTGGCGCGGTCTGGGTCGACCGGCACCGGATTCCCGGGCGGCTGCGGCACAGCCTGGTCAGCCTCGCCGGCCCGGCGACGAACGTGGTCTTCGCCCTGCTGCTGGTGGTGCCGTTGCTGCTGGCCACCGACGTGGGCGCGCACCGGGAGTTCTGGGCCGGGTTGGCCCTGCTGGCCTTCCTCCAGCTGACCGCGAGTGTGCTCAACCTGCTGCCGGTGCCCGGTCTCGACGGTGGCAACATCATCCAACCGTGGCTGTCGCCGCAGTGGCGGCGCGGCTACGACCTGATGGCCCCGTACGGCTTCATCCTGCTGTTCGCACTGCTGTGGAACCCACGGATCGGCGGCTGGTTCTTCGACACCGTGTTCACCGTCGGTGACCTGATCGGGTTGCCTGCGCCGCTGTACGCCGAGGGCTTGCGGCTGATCCGCTTCTGGCAGGGCTGACGCCTCTCGATCATCCGCGTCGGCCCGGCTACGCCCGGCCCAGGATGCGCCCGACCACCCGATTCTCGGGTACCGGCCCCCATTCCCGGGAGTCCCGTGCGTTCGCTCGCGCGTCGCCGAGGGCGTAGACCGTGGCCGCCGGAACGGTCAGCGGATCGCAGTCGGTGACCGAACCGGCGGGCAGGTACGGCTCGTCGAGGACGCTGCCGTTGCGCAGTACCCGTCCGCCCGCGCACTCGATGCGGTCCCCGGGCAGGCCGATCAGTCGGAACGGTGCGGTGAACGAGTCCGTCGGGGCGTCACCGTCGCGACGCAACATGATCAGCTCGCCGTGTCGAAGGTCGAGCCAGTGGTGGCTCAGTCGATCGACCAGCACCCGGTCGGTGGCCATGATGGTCGGCTCCATGGTGACCGACGGGATGTACCGGACGGTCAACACGAACTGGTTGACGACGGTCCCGGCCACCGCGGTCATCGCCACGGTAGTGACCAGCCGTCGGGTCACGCGGACGGGTAGCGGCGCTGCCCGGCGTCGGATGGAGCGGCGGTGGCGACGTTCCCGCCACACCGTCCGGATGCCGCCGGCCGTCCAGCTCAACGCTTCCCAGGTGCCGGTGGTCTCCGCGAATTCGCGCAGGAGCGCCTCGCCCCAGTCGGTTCCGTACGTTCTCCTGCCCCGTACGGCCAGGCTGAGCAGTCGGTGGCAGTTTCGGCGTACGACCCGGGTCAGCGCGGTCACGACGCACCTCCCGGCCGGAGGAGGGTCATGCCCTGCGGGGCGGGCCGAGGGCTGCGTCGGGCCGGCGCGGGGGTGGGGGCGGGTACGGCTCCCAGTCGTTCCCGCGCCAGGGCTGCGCCGTCAGCGGTCAGCCGGTAGGTGTGCCGTGGCGGCCGGCCAGGTTTGGCGGCCTCCTCCCACCGGGTTTCCAGCAGGTCGCGATCGGCCAGGCGCATCAGGATCGGGTAGAGGGTGCCGCTGGCGAGTTTCGTCTCGCGGCTCAGGTCGTAGCCGTAGCGCCAGGCCTGCGGATCGGCGAGTAGGGCGGCGAAGACCCGCAGAGTCTGCGGGGACGTGTCAGGAGTTCGGGGCATGCCTGAAGTCTATATATGTAGAGTTTCGATGCCCAGGGTTCTCGTCCGATTGGTTGTGCTCCCCGGGTGGACGTACCCGCTGCCCGGACCGGAGACGCCCGGACCGGAGATGTCCGGTCCGGGCGGTCGGGAGTTACGGGCGCTGGGCCGGACTTTCGGTCTTGGCCGGGTCCCGCTCGGTGATCGGCTCGACGATCTCGTCGATCGCCTTGAGCAGATCGCTGTCGAGCTTCACCCCGGCGGCCTTGACGTTGTCGTGGACCTGTTCGGGCCGGGACGCCCCGATGATTGCCGAGGACACGTTCGGGTTCTGCAGCACCCAGGCGATCGCCAGCTGGGCCATGGACAGCCCGGCCTGCTCGGCCAGCGGCTTGAGCCGTTGCACGGTGGCGAGCACGTCGTCGGCCAGCCAACGGGAGATGAAACCCGCACCGGACTTCTCGTCGGTGGCCCGGGAGCCGGCCGGCGGCGGCTGACCCGGCAGGTACTTTCCGGTCAGTACGCCCTGCGCCATCGGCGACCAGACGATCTGCCCGATACCCAGTTCCTCGCTGGTCGGGACCACCTCGGACTCGATGACCCGCCAGAGCATCGAGTACTGCGGCTGGTTCGAGACGAGCTGGATCTTCAGGCTACGGGCCAGCTCGTACGCCTCGCGGATCTGCTCGGCCCGCCACTCCGAGACGCCGATGTAGAGCGCCTTGCCGGAGTGCACGATGTCGGCGAACGCCTCCATCGTCTCCTCCAACGGAGTCGAGTAGTCGAACCGATGGGCCTGGTAGAGGTCCACGTAGTCGGTCTGCAGCCGGCGCAGCGAGCCGTTGATCGACTCCATGATGTGCTTACGGGACAGGCCACGGTCGTTACGGCCGGGACCGGTCGGCCAGAAGACCTTGGTGAAGATCTCTAGGCCCTCGCGGCGCTCGTCCTTCAGCGCCCGACCGAGCACGGCCTCTGCCCGGGTGCCCGCGTAGACGTCGGCGGTATCGAAGGTGGTGATGCCGGCGTCCAGGGAGGCCCGAACGCAGGCGACGGCGGCCTCCTCCTCGACCTGCGAGCCGTGCGTGATCCAGTTGCCGTACGAGATCTCGCTGACCAGCAGGCCGGAACGGCCTAGGTGTCGGAATTCCATTCCCTGACCCTAACTCGCGTATCGGCGGTAGCCCGAGTCCGACGAACCCGGGCAGGCCGGTCAGAGAACCGGTTTCGTGTCCGCGAGGAGCCGGTCGATCTCGTCCATCACGTCGGCGCGGCTGGCGTGCGTCACGTCGATCAGCTCCTCGCCCCGCCGGTCGAGTGCGCCCCACCGGCCGGTGCCGTCCCCGATCAGGAACGCCACCGGGTGGATCACCAGCGCGGGGTGTGCCGGCGGTACGACTATCCGACCCGAGCGGTCCACCACGCCCTTACGTCCGCCGGTCTCCACTATGGCCAGTCCCTCTTCGGTGAAACCGTCCAGGTAACGGCCGTCGGTCAGCGCCGTGCTGAAGCCCGAGTAGCGGGTCGGCAGCACCACCCGGCCGGACTTGTCGATCGCTCCCCAACCGCCGTCGCGGCAGACCGCAGCGACCCCACGCCGGAACGGACGTACGTCGTCGTAGCCGGTTGCGACGACCACCTTGTTGGCCTTGTCGATGACGATCCACGTGCCGGTACCGTCCCGGGTGACCCAGGCCACACCGTCGGAGAACGAGCCGACTCCCAGGTAGCCGGAGGAGGAGTCGATCAGCAGCTCACCGGTCTCGTCGATGAGTTCCCAGGTCTGCACCTCCGGTCGGCGTACCCAGGCCACCCCGTCCCGGAACGGCTGCGCGTCGGCGTAGCTGGGGGCCACCGCCTGTTGACCGTCCGGGTCGAGGTAGCCCCAGCGCTGCACCTTCTCGTTGAACCTGGGTACCGGCGGGCGGTGTACCTGAAGGATCTCGTCCCGGGTGCGGGGATAGGGACCCCAGCCGTTCTGCGCCACCTTGTCGAACACCGCATCCAGCGCCAGTTCGGTACGCGCGATCAGATCCGGATCCTCGACCTTGCGTAGCTCCAGCGCCCGTTCGAAGTGGTTGCAGGCCTCGATGTAGCGGCCCTGGTCGTAGCAGGACCGGCCGGCGTGTTCGTGCATCGTGGCCCGGAGCCGGTCGGGCAGTTCCGAGGAATTGGCCTCCTCGAACAGCCGGTCCGCCTCGGTGAACTCGCCCCGCCACTGGTGTACGTGCGCCAGCCTGGCCTGGGCGATGGCGATGCGCCGCAACTCGCCGGTGGCCTCCGCGTGGGCCAGGGCCAGTTTTCCGTCGGCCAGTGCCTTGCCCAGGTCGCCGAGGATCCGGGAGACGACGGCCCGCAGGCTCAGCAGCCGGGCCCGGCTCCGGTTGTCGGTTGCCGGTTCGACCTTCTCGGTCAGCCGGTCCCGGATCGCCCGTAGCTCGTCCGGGTCCTCGACCAACTCACGCAGCGTCTCGTGGTGGAACCGCCAGTCGTACGACGCCAGCACCTGCTCGGGATCGGCGGCCGGTGCCTTCGCCGTGACCGGTTCGGGCTCAGCAGGGGCTGTTTCCTCGGCCTCGTCCGGCTGCACGATCGGCGCGAGCATCGTCGGCGCGCGCAGAGCGGTGGCCGCCCCGGCGGCCGGACCGTCCGGACCGGGCAGCACCGTGTCCGGGCTCGCCTCGGCGACCGGGGGCGCGGACACCGGAGCGTCGCCGGGAGCAGCCGCCGCCTCGATGGTCGCGGAATCCTCTGGTACGTCCTCAGCCGGCGGCTCGTCGACGGACGACACCTCGGGCAGTTCCTCGTCGACGGACGTCGTCCCCGGCAGCGACTCGTCGACCGAGTCCTCGGCGTCCTCGGCCGGACTGTCATCCGTATCGTCATCGGTCGCCGGGGCCGTCTGATCCGACCCGGTGTCCGCAGGCTCCTCGGCGGATGGTGTGACGATGTCGTCCTCGTCGACGGACCCGTCGGCCGGGGAATCGGCAGTGGTCTCCGGCTCCCCGGTTGTTGCGGCCGGTGGGCCATCGGCCGTCCCGGTGGCCGGCGGGGAGTCGTCGGCCACCGCCGTGGCTGGTGGTTGCTCGTCCTCGGACGACGTGGAGGCGGCCGGTGGTGCGGACACCGGCGCCGAATCGACGGGCTCGGTGGCGGGCAGGGCTTCTTCGGCCGTGTCGGCGGTCGTCACATCGCTCGGCGGCGCAGACACCGGAACGGGCGTGGCCGGCGGCGCAGACACCGGGACAGGTGGTGCGGACACCGGAACCGGAGGTGCGGACACCGGGACAGGTGGTGCCGACACCGGAACCGGTGGTGCGGACACCGGGACAGGTGGTGCCGACACCGGAACCGGAGGTGCCGACATCTGCGCTGGCGGCGCGGAGATCGGAACCGGTGGTGCCGAGACCGGGACGGGCGTGGCCGGTGGCGCGGACACCGGCGGAAGTCCGGCCGGCACGTCGGAAACGGGGGTGGCGTCGACCGGTGCACCCGAGGTTGGTGCCGTGGCGGTCGGGGCGGGATCGGCTGCCTCGGACCGTGGCGGGACGGGCCTGTTCGGACCGGCCGTCGTGGGCCGCCGAGCGGCGGACGGTGGCTGAGCCGGAAGGAACTCCAGGCGCAGCCCGGCTGCGGGCGGTACGGAGATGGGCGGCCGGGGACGGTCCTCGGGACCGGCCGGCGGTGCCGAGACCGGTGGCCGTGGCTGGTCGCCCGGGCCAGCGGGCGGCGCGGAGACGGGTGGCCGCGGGCGCTCCTCGGATTCGACGCGTGGCTCAGGCGGCGTGGGGCGACGGGCCGGTGTCAGCCAGCCGGATGCCGCAGGACGCTGTTCATCGGTGCCGCCGCTAGCCGGCCGTGGTTCGGGTCGAGGCGTGGCGTCGGTTGCCGGTGGCGATGGACGTCGATCGGAGTGGAGCCACTCTGAGGACGTATCGGCGGGGGGACGCTGCCCGACCGTCGGTGGACGCTGCCCGTCGGATGGAATCCGACCAGGCTGATCCGGCCGGGGCTGCTGATCCGGTCGGGGCGGCTGACCAGGGCGACCGGCTGGCTGTTCGGGCAGCGGACGGGGCTTCTGCCCGGCTTCCGGAGCGGGGTAGCGCCGTCCGTCGCGGGCCGCCGGCAGTTCCCGACCGGGTGCCGGTCGATGGGCCGGTGGCCAGTCGGGTTCCAGGGGCTGACCGTGACGGGGTCGTTGGCCGGTGGCGGGCGGAAGGCCGTGGTCGGGCCGAGGCGGCCAGTCCGGCGCCGGCGTGCGGCCGTACCGTCCCTCCGGCTCCGCCGGATGCGCGGGCTCGTCGTAGGACGTCCGGCCACGGTTCGGCGGTCCGTCCCAGCCGTCGGTCCGCTCCGGACCGGTCAGGCGATCGTCGACGTGGCGTCGCCGGCCGGCCGGCGGAGTGTGCTCCTCGGGCGGTGCTGGTCGGCGGCTGCCGGGCAGCGGTTGGGTGGTCTCCGGTGGACCGTCGGAAAGCCAGTCGGAACGCCTGTCCCGGGGCCCGTCCGGCCGCCCGGTCGACGACCAGCCCTGCTCGTCCGGGTGCCGTCGGTGGTCCCGGTGCTCCCGGTGGTCCCGGTGGTCCCGGTACGGCTCGCGCTCCCGGTGCGGCTCCCGGTCGTACCCGTGGTCCCGGTCGTACCCGTGGTCCCGGTCGTACCCGTGGTCCCGGTCGTGGTCCCGATAGGGCTCGCGGCCCCGGGGTTCGCGGCGGGGCTCCCGTTCCCACGGGTCCCTCACCGGTTCGCGGCTGCCGGATCGGCGGTCCGGCTCGGCCCTGCGCCCGTTCTCCGGACGGTGCAGGGGGTGGGGCTCGTCGAAGTGGCGTGGTCCGTCGGGGCGACGTGCCGGATCGCGGACCGGGTCGTCCTGGTGGGCCGGGTACGGCGCAGCCGGCGAGACCGGCCGGCCGGTCGACTGGTAGACGCCGGCCCGGCCGGATGCGGTCGGTGTCCGGCGGCGCGGTGCCCGTTGTGGACCGATGTCGCCGGGATAGCGCTGTCCGGGGAACTGGGCCTGCCATTCCGAGGTCGGCTCGACGACCCAGGACGGCTCGGCAGGGTCGCGCCAGCGGTCGACGTACCGGTCGTTCATCGGATCTCCACCACCTCATGGCGCGCGCGTCGCGGCCGGGGGAACGGCTCGCGTCGCTGGCTCACGGCGGTGTCACCTCGTAGAAAATCTCGCTGGACAGACGGAGGCTCCGGGTAGAGTCACCCGGTTCTGTGCAGCGGTGGTCGCGGAAGGAGGGTAACGGCGTGGGCTTGCTCCCCGCCACTGTGGGATTGTCCCTGAACAGAAACGTTATCGCGCGGTTCCGGACATTTGCTGCGATAACCGGATCAGGCTATCGTCGATACTCTACATACCGTCAAGCGACGATTGCCGGGGCCTTCACCAACACGGTCTTCGGTTTCCTCCGGTGCTACGTCCTGCTGGCTGCGGCCAGTGGAGCCAGCGGCCTCGCCGCAGGCTACAGCGGGGCACAGTTGGCCACCTTCGTGTGGGTGGGGCAGGGGATGCTCGCCGTGGTCCTGCTCTGGGGTTGGACGGAACTGGCTGACCGGATCCGTACCGGCGAGGTGGCCAGTGACCTGCTGCGTCCGATACACCCGGTGACCAACTATCTCGCCGCCGACCTGGGCCGGGCGGCGTACGCGTTGGGCACCCGCTTCCTGCCGCCGGTGCTCGTCGGGCCGATATTCTTCGATGTCTACCTGCCGACCAGGTGGTTCACCGGACCGCTGTTCGCGCTCTCCCTGGCGCTGGCGGTGGTGATCTGTTTCGGTTGCCGCTACCTGGTCAACCTGACCGCCTTCTGGCTGCACGACATCCGTGGCCCGATGATGTTCTGGGCCCTGTCCTCGGGCGTGCTGGCCGGTCTCTACTTTCCGCTTCGCTTCCTGCCCGAGTGGGCCTACCTGCCACTGTGGCTGGCCACCCCGTTCCCGAGTCTGCTGCAGACGCCACTCGACGTGCTCGTCGAGCGGGACGCTGCCGGCACCCAGTTGGGGCTGGTGGCCGTACAACTGGTCTGGGCCGGGCTGATTCTCGCGGCCTGTCGGCTGGCGCAACGGCGGGCCGAACGACGCCTGGTGGTGCAGGGTGGGTGACCGGACGACGCGGACCGCGCCACCACGGCCCTACCTCGCCCTGCTGCGTGGCCAGGCGCGGTCGCAGGCGTCCTACCGTACGTCGTTCGTGATCGATCTGGTCAGCAACGTGGGCGTCGTCGCGCTGGACGTGCTGGCGGTGCTGGTGCTGTTCCGGGTCACCGGCACGCTCGGCGGTTTCGACCTGCGGGAGGCGACGGTCATGGTCGGTCTGTCGGCCTTCGCCTTCGCCACCGCCGACCTGACCGTCGGGAACATCGAACGGATCCGGCAGTACGTCCGCACCGGACTGCTGGACGCGGTGCTGGTCCGCCCGCTCGGCGCGCTGGCGCAGCTGGTCCTGATGGACGTGCCGGTACGCAAGGCGTCCCGGTCGGTGTTCGGGCTGGCGGTGCTGGTCGGCGCTCTGTCCTATGCGGAGATCGACTGGACACCCGGGCGGTTGGTGCTGGTGGTCGTCGCCCCACTGGCCGGAATTGTCTTCTTCGGCTCGATCTTCGTGGCCTCCGCCACGGTCGCGTTCTGGTGGATCGAGTCCGGCGAGATCGGCTCCGCCTTCACCTACGGGGGACGGGACTTCACGTCGTACCCGGTCACCGTCTACAGCGGATGGTTCCGAGCGGTCTTCGCGTACGGCCTGGGGTTCGCCTTCGTCAGCTACTACCCGGCGCTGGCGCTGCTCGGCCGGCCCGATCCGCTCGGCCTGCCCGGCTGGGTGGGTTGGGTCTCGCCGGCCGTCGCCGTCGTCGCCGCCACCGCCGCAGCCATCGCCTGGCGGGTGGGTGTCAGGCACTACCGGAGTACGGGGTCATGAACATCATCGAGGCGCACGGTCTGCGCAAGGATTTCGTCGTCCGGGTACGTGCCGGTCGGCTGCGCCGCGAGAAGCGGGTGGTGTCCGCGGTCGACGGGGTCGGTCTCACCGTCGCCCGGGGCGAGATGCTCGGCTACATCGGACCCAACGGTGCCGGTAAGTCCACGACCCTGAAGATGCTGACCGGCGTGCTGATGCCGTCGGCGGGGGAGGTACGCGTCTGCGGCCTGCGGCCGGTGGCCCAACGTACCCGGTTGGCGATGCGCATCGGCGTGGTCTTCGGTCAGCGGTCGCAGCTCTGGTGGGATCTGCCGTTGCGTGACTCGTTCGACCTGCTGCGGCACATCTACCGGGTGCCGACGGCTGACCACGCGGCCCGGCTGCGCCGCTGCCGGTCGCTGCTCGACCTGGACGAATTCCTGGACATCCCGGTCCGGCAACTGTCGCTCGGGCAGCGGATGCGCGGTGAGTTGACGGCCGCGCTGCTGCACGGCCCCGAGGTGCTGTTCCTCGACGAGCCGACGATCGGGCTGGACGTGGTGAGCAAGCGGGCGGTACGCGAGTTCCTCGCCGAACTGGGGCGGACCGGTGACACGACACTGCTGCTGACCACGCACGACCTGGCCGACATCGAGCGACTGTGCCGGCGGCTGGTGGTGATCGACCACGGTCGGGTGGTGCACGACGGCAGTATCGAGGCGTTGCACGCCCGGTACGGCTCGCACCGGCTGGTCGTGGTCGACCTGGACGAGCCGTTGCCGGAGCCACCGGTGCTGCCCGGGGCACCGCTGTACCGGACGGAGTCCGATGGTCGACGGCTGGCCTTCGCCTGCGAGTCGGCCACGGCCGGGGAGGTGGTGGCCCGGCTGTCCGGTCTGGCCGCCCTGCGGGACGTCTCCGTAGTCGAGCCGGACATCGAGGACGTGGTGGCCCGGCTGTACACCACCCCCACCCCCACCGCCCTGCCAACCCCACCCCCACCGCCCTGCCCCGTTGATCATGAAGTTGTTGTCGCCCGAGACGGCGTTTCGTGACGATAACTTCATGATCAACAGGGTGGGGGGTGGGAGCCGTCAGGGTGGGGGGTGGGAGCGTCAGGAGTGTGCGGTGGGGGCGTCAGGAGTGTTCCATCACCAGTACGGCGAAGGTGCCGGGCTCCAGCGCCTCGTAGCGATGTGGGACGTCCCCGGGGAAGACGGCGTAGTCGCCGGGGCCGAGTTCCACCTGGTCGGTCGTCGGACCCGTGCGCATCCGGCCGGCGGCCACCACCAGGTGCTCCATGCTGCCCGGGATGTGCGGCTCGGCGTCCCGCTCGGCACCGGGCTCGACCTCGATCAGGTAGATGTCGCGCCGGGTGTGCGCCGCTCCCGGGGAGAGCAACGTCCCGCTGAAATCGGCCTGTTCGGAACGGATCCGTGGTCCGTCACCGGCCCGGATGACCCGTACGGCCGGAACCTGCGGCTCGACCAGTCGGCTGAACGGGACACCGAGCGCGACCCCGAGTGCCCAGACCGTTTCCACGCTCGGATTGCCGGTTCCGTTCTCCAGTTGGGAGAGGGTCGACTTCGCGATTCCGGCCCGGCGGGCCAACTCGGTGAGCGAGATTCCGGCCCGTTCCCGTTCTCGACGTAGTGCGGTGGCGAGGTTGGCCACCGGCGACTGCGCAGCCTGCGGGGTCGCTGTGGGTGGCGGGGTTGCCGCGTGTCCCGGGGGCGCTGGCTGCGGTGGGGTTGCTGCCGGAGGCATGTTCGCTCCATCGGTCGACTTGTTCGGCTTGACGAACGTTGGCTGGCGCGTTCATTATTCTGGACCATGCGTACGGCAGAACGAACGATGCGGGTGCCGACGGTGGTCCGCGATGTCGGTGCCATCGCCGTCGCCATGGTGGCCGTCGGGGCTTCCTTCGGTGCGATCTCGGTGGCTTCCGGCATACCGGCCTGGGCCACCATCGCCTTCTCCACGATCGTCTTCGCCGGTGGCGCGCAGTTCATGGCGGTTGGTCTGGTGGCGGCCGGCAGCCCGATCGCTGCGGTCTTCGCCGGACTGCTGCTCAACGCCCGGCACCTGCCGTTCGGGTTGGCCCTCGGCGACGCGATCGGGCAGCGTTGGCGGGACCGGCTGATCGGCAGCCACCTGATGACCGACGAGGCCACCGCATTTGCGCTGGCCCAGCCGGACGGCCCGGCCCGCCGCCGCGCGTTCTGGACGGTCGGCGTCGTGCTCTTCCTCAGCTGGAATCTCGGCACGATCCTCGGCGTGCTCTTCGGCAACGGCGTCGGTGATCCGGCGCGGTTCGGCCTGGACGCCGCTTTTCCCGCCGGGCTGCTGGCGCTGCTGCTGCCGGCGCTACGCGACGATCCGGCCACCCGGAAAGTGGCACTGGTCGGCGCTGCCGTAGCTGTGCTGGTGACGCCGGTGCTGCCGGCCGGGCTGCCGGTCCTGCTGGCACTGACCGGTCTCGCCGCGCTGGCGCTGCCCCGACGCAACAGGGAGCAACAGCCATGCTGACCGGTTCGGTGGAATCCTCGCTCGGCCCGGGCGCGACCGTACTGATCGCCGTGATCCTGGCGCTGGCCGTCGGGACGTACGCCTTCCGCCTGGCCGGTGTGGTCCTGCGCGACCGGCTCAACCTGCCCGGATGGCTGCACCGGCTGTTGCCGATGGGCGCTGCCGCGCTGCTGGCCGCACTCGCCGCCACAGCGGCGCTGACCGAGGCCGGAGCCTTCGCCGGGATCGCCCGCCCGGTCGGCGTGCTGGTGGGGGCGGTGGCGGCGTGGCGACGAGCACCTTTCGTGGTGGTGATCCTCGCTGCGGCCACCACCACGGCGCTGTTGCGTCTGCTCGGGGTGCCCTGAACCGGCGGACTCGCCGGCGTCGAACCGGCGGACTGGCCGGCGTCGAACCGGTGGGCTAGATGGCGTCGCCGATCTTGACGCGGGGGACCGGGGCACGCATCCGGCGGAAGGTGATGGACCGCATGATCGCGTACATGTAGAGGGAGCCGAGCCGCTGGTCGGTCTTGGGGTACCGCTGGCGGATCAGCTTCTTGATCTTGCGGGAGATCAGCACCGAGTCGATCACCACGGCGATGGCCAGCGCCGCCCACAGCAGGTTGGAGGCGAGCCTGACCTCGGCGGGCATCGTCTGTGCCGAACCGATCAGCACGATCAGCGCGCCACCGAAGAACCAGGTGCCGACCGTACGACGAGAGTCGACGAGGTCACGGACCATGCCCCGCTCCGGTCCCCGGTCCCGGGGACCACCCTCACGGCGGAACTCCTCGGCAGCCTGGGAGCGTGCTGCCCGACGCCGTTCACGGGCCTCCTGCTTGGTGAGCGGAGCCTTGGACTCGGAGATGCCACGACGCCCCACCACCGGGCGCTTCGGGGTCTCCTGGCCAAGGTCTCGCTTGCTCGGCGTGTAGCCCCGGGAACGGGTGGACGCGGCCTCCTGGTCGTCCGTCACCTCGGTGACGGACTCCTCGACGAGGTTGGTGGACTTGCGACGAAACAGCGACGGCACGCATGAAGGGTAGCCAACGGTCGGCGTCCGCTGCACATCACGGTGCGGCAGACGCCGACCCCAGGACTGGTTACCGCCGTCGTGACCGGTTGTCGCCGGTCGGACCGGTCGATCCGTCGGCTACCCGGCGGTCGTCCGACCGGTGGTACGGCGGTACGGAGGTTGCCGGTGGTTCCCAGGTTGCCCGGTGGCACGGAGGTTGCCGGTGGTTCCCGGGTTGCCGGTGGTACGGAGGTTGCCGGTAATCAGGGGTTGCCGGTGGTCAGGGACGTTCGACGTGGGCGCCGAGGGCGGAGAGCTTGGCCTCGAAGTCCTCGTAGCCCCGGTTGATCAGGTCCACGCCGTAGACCCGGGAGGTCCCTTCGGCGGCGAGCGCGGCGATCAGGTGACTGAACCCGGCCCGTAGGTCGGGGATCACCAGGTCGGCGGCGTGCAGCTTGCTCGGACCGGCGATGACCGCCGAATGCTTGAAGTTGCGCCGACCGAAGCGGCAGGGCGTGCCACCGAGGCAGTCCCGGTAGACCTGGATGGTGGCCCCCATCTTGTTGAGCGCCTCGGTGTAGCCCAGCCGCTGCTCGTAGACCGTCTCGTGCACGATCGACAGGCCCCGGGCCTGGGTCAGTGCCACCACCAGGGGCTGCTGCCAGTCGGTCATGAAACCCGGGTGTACGTCGGTCTCCAGCGCGACCGCCCGCAGTTCACCGCCCGGGTGCCAGAACCGGATGCCGCCCTCCTGGCCGGGGGAGCCGAGTCGCGGCGGTCGGGCGTCGACGACCTCGTACGCCCCGCCGACCGAGCGGAACACGTTGAGGAAGGTCATCATGTCGACCTGCTCGGCGCCGAGCACCTCGACGTCGCCCCCGGTGGCCAGGGCGGCGGCGGCCCAGCTGGCCGCCTCGATCCGGTCCGGGATCGGGCGGTGGGTGTAGCCACTCAACCGGGGCACACCCTGGATCTCGATCACCCGGTCGGTGTGCACCTTGATGATCGCGCCCATCTTCTGCAGGACGCAGATCAGGTCGATGATCTCAGGCTCGACGGCGGCATTGCGTAGTTCGGTCACCCCCTCGGCCATGACCGCGGTGAGCAGCACCTGCTCGGTCGCACCCACACTCGGGTACGGAAGCGCGAACTTGGTGCCGTGCAGGCCGTTCGGGGCGGTCAGGTGCAGCCCCTCGGGCCGCTTCTCGACCACCGCGCCGAACTCGCGCAGCGCCTGCATGTGGAAGTCGATCGGCCGGGGCCCGATGTGGCAGCCGCCGAGGTCGGGGATGAACGCATGGCCGAGGCGGTGTAGCAGCGGGCCGCAGAACAGGATCGGGATCCGGCTCGACCCGGCATGCACGTTGATCTCGTCGGTCGAGGCGCTCTCCACGTTGGCCGGGTCGAAGACCAGTTCGCCGTCTTCCTCACCGTCGGAGACCTTCACTCCGTGCAGCCCGAGCAGGCCCCGAACCACCTCGACGTCACGAATGCGCGGTACGTCGTACAGCCGGCTGGGTGAATCACCGAGTAGGGCGGCGACCATCGCCTTGGAGACGAGATTCTTCGCGCCTCGAACCCGGATCTGCCCGTGCAGGGGAGTACCGCCATGTACGACCAGGACGTCGTTGGTCAATGCAAACCTCCAGCGATCGGTATCACCGGGCGTGGGCTCGGGGAGAGGGGTCAGCTCGGGCAGTCGATCCAATCCGGTCGTTGCCCGGGGCGCGGCCGCGGGGCATGCGGCTGGCTCTGCTTCGCCCGCGCAGCATAGCGCTCGGTGAGGATGGGGACCCGGGCAGAGCGGATCGGATGGCACGAAACGGCGAGCATCGCGATTATCCGTACATAAAATATTACTGAGAGTAATATTTCCAGGTCACGGCAAGGCGAGCATCTGGTCCAACGCCACCCGTGCGTGATGTGCGGTGGCCGGATCGACAGTGATCTGATTCACCACCCGTCCGGCGGCCAACTCCTCCAGCGCCCAGACGAGGTGCGGCAGATCGATCCGGTTCATCGTCGAGCAGTAGCAGACCGCCCGGTCCAGGAACATGATCTCCTTGTCCGGGTGGGCGAGGGCAAGCCGCCGTACGAGGTTGAGCTCCGTGCCGATCGCCCAGGCCGAACCGGCCGGCGCGGCCTCGATGGTCTTGATGATGTACTCGGTCGACCCGACCCGGTCGGCGGCGGTGACCACCTCGTGCCGGCACTCCGGGTGGACCAGCACGTTGACCCCCGGCACCCGGCTCCGCACCTCGTTGACGCTGTCCAGGGTGAACCGGCCGTGCACCGAGCAGTGCCCACGCCACAGGATCATCTTGGCGTCCCGCAACTGCTGCGCGGTGAGGCCGCCGTTCGGCTTGTGCGGGTCGTACAGGACACAGTCGTCGAGGTCGAAGCCCATCTCCAGGACGGCGGTGTTGCGGCCGAGGTGCTGGTCGGGCAGGAAGAGCACCCGCTGACCCTGCTCGTACGCCCAGGTCAGGGCCCGCTTCGCGTTGGACGAGGTGCAGACCACGCCACCGTTGCGGCCGACGAACCCCTTGATGTCCGCCGAGGAGTTCATGTACGTCACCGGGACGGTCGACTCCACCACCCCGGCGTCCGCCAGCACCTCCCAGGCCGCCTCGACCTGGGACAGCGCCGCCATGTCGGCCATCGAGCAACCGGCGGCCAGGTCCGGCAGGACCACCTTCTGCGCGTCGCCGGTCAGGATGTCGGCGCTCTCGGCCATGAAGTGCACGCCGCAGAAGACGATGTACTCCGCGTCGGGACGGGCGGCAGCCTCGCGGGCCAGCTTGAACGAGTCACCGGTCACGTCGGCGAACTGGATCACCTCGTCCCGCTGGTAGTGGTGCCCCAGCACGAACACCCGGTCGCCGAGCTTCGCCTTCGCGGCGGTGGCCCGGGCGACCAGCTCCGGGTCACTCGGCGGGGGTAGCTCACCCGGACACTCGACCCCACGCTCGGTGTCCGGGTCGGCACCCCGGCCCAGAAGCAGCAGTGCGGTGGCGGTGTTGGAAGGCTCTACCCAGGTCGAAGTCACCCGTTCATCGTCCCCCACGGTCGGGCCGGACGCAGCCCGTCGTCGTGTGGGCTGCCACACTGCCGAACATGCGGATCCTGATCTGTCCGGACAAGTTCGCCGGCACCCTCCCGGCCCCCCAGGTGGTCGCCGCCGTGGCCGCTGGCTGGCACGACACCGCGCCGGAGGACGAGATCGTCGCCCGCCCGCTGGCCGATGGCGGCCCCGGGTTCGTCGAGGTGCTGGCCGACGTACTCGACGGGCACCGGCTGCCGGTCGCCGTCGTGGACCCGCTCGGCCGCCCGGCGACCGGCGAGGTGCTGGTGGTCGACGATCCGGCCGGTGGGGGACGTACCGCCTACGTGGAGAGCGCCCAGGCGTGCGGCCTGCACCTGCTGGACGTCGCCGAACGCGACCCGAGGGCCACCACGTCGTACGGCCTGGGGCTGTTGGTCGCCGCCGCGGTGGAGACCGGAGCGCGGCGGGTGGTGATCGGGCTGGGCGGATCCGCCACGAACGACGGGGGCGCGGGCATGCTGGCCGCGCTCGGCGCCGCCGCGCTGGACGAGGCCGGCTACGCCCTGCCGTACGGTGGCGGCGCGCTGGTCGCTGTCGCACGGCTGGACGGCGTGCCCCGGATACGGGGGGTGGAGCTGGTGGCCGCCACCGACGTCGACAACCCGCTCACCGGGCTGTACGGGGCGGCGAACGTGTACGGCCCGCAGAAGGGCGCCTCGCGGGCGGACGTGCTGTTGCTGGACTCCGCCCTGGAGCGCTTCGGCAGCGTGCTGGAACGGGACCTGCCCTCCTGTCCACCGGGGCTGGCCGCGCTGCCCGGGGCCGGGGCGGCGGGCGGGCTCGGCGCGGCGATCCTCGCGCTCGGCGGCCGGTGCGAGTCGGGCATCGGGCTGGTCACCCGCCTGATCGGGCTGGACGACGCCCTCGACCGGGTCGACCTGGTGATCACCGGGGAGGGCTCGTTCGACCATCAGTCGCTGCGCGGCAAGGTGGTCGCCGGGGTCGCCGAGGCGGCCCGGGACCGGGGCCTGCCCTGTGTGGTGCTGGCCGGCCGGGTCAGTACGGGGCGGCGGGAAGCCGCGTCGGTCGGTGTCACGGAGACGTACAGCCTGGTGGACCACTTCGGGACCGAGGCGGAGGCGATGAGCCGCCCGGCCGAGGGGCTACGCGCCATCGCCGCCCGGCTGGCCCGCCAGTGGAGCCGCTGAGACGGGTGGCCGCCGGCTCCGCAGGTGGAGCCGCAGAGATGAATGGCCGCCGGCTCGGCCGGTGGTCCGGGTGACGTATCCCTCACCGGCCTACAATCGGAACCGGACCAGATTGGGAATCACCGGCCAGACGGATAGCGTTGGCCAGTACGACCAGACCGAACGGGCGCAGGGAGAATTCACGTGACCACGCCAGCCCAGACCGAGTCGACCGAGGCCAAGGCCCCGACCGGCATCGTCCTCACCGACGTTGCTGCGCAGAAGGTCAAGGCCCTGATCGAGCAGGAGGGCCGCGACGATCTGCGGCTACGGGTCGCCGTGCAGCCCGGTGGCTGCTCCGGCCTGCGGTACCAGCTCTTCTTCGACGAGCGGGCCCTCGACGGTGACATCGTCACCGACTTCGACGGTGTCGAGGTCGTCGTCGACCGGATGAGCGCCCCGTACCTCGCCGGTGCGACCATCGACTTCGCCGACCGCATCGACGCTCAGGGCTTCACCATCGACAACCCGAACGCGCAGAACTCCTGCGCCTGTGGCGACTCGTTCCACTGAGTCGACGCGTACTCCAACAGACAGGGGCCAGCCCGGCCGCTGCCCCGACTGATCGTCAGTCGGGCTGGTGACCGGGAGGGCCCCTGTCAGCATTTCCTGCCGGATGCGGGACCGGATTTCCGGCCGGGTCCGGGACCGGTCCCAGTTCTGGGATCGTGTCTCGGGTCCGGGACCGTGTCTCAGTTTCCGTCCCCGTGTGTCGTCGTGCCCGGGGGACGGAAACTCGTGACCTTCGGCCCGTCCCCGGCGGACCTTCGGCCCCGGATCGTAGTGACCTCGGACCCTGACATCCGGTGACTTTCGGCCCTTGACAGCGGTCATCGGCGGCCCGCGCCGACGATGATCCATCGTTCCCGGCGGAACCGGGCCAGATGACATCGGTGCGGGGACCGGGGCGGTAGGCTGACCGGCGCTGTGCTGTCCGCAACCGACTTTGAGGGCCGACCGAGATGAAGATCGCCGTTACCGGATCGATCGCCACCGACCACCTGATGCGCTTCCCCGGGCGGTTTGCCGACCAGCTCATCGCCGATCAACTGCACCAGGTCTCACTTTCCTTCCTGGTCGACGATCTGGTGTTGCGCCGGGGTGGGGTCGCCGCCAACATCGCCTTCGGGATGGGGCAACTCGGGCTGAGCCCGGTGCTGCTGGGCGCGGTCGGTGCGGACTTCGCCGACTACCGTTCGTGGCTGGAGCGGCACGGCGTCGACTGTGCCTCGGTGCACGTCAGCGAGGTTGCCCACACGGCTCGGTTCGTGTGCACCACCGACCAGGACATGTGCCAGATCGCCTCGTTCTACGCCGGAGCGATGAGTGAGGCCCGCAACATCGAACTTGCCCCGGTCGCAGCGCGCGTCGGTGGGCTCGACCTGGTCGTGGTCGGGGCCAACGACCCGGCCGCGATGATCCGTCACTCGGAGGAGTGCCGCATCCGGGGGTACGCCTTCGCTGCCGACCCGTCCCAGCAGCTCGCCCGCATGGACGGCGAGGACGTGGTGAAGCTGATCGACGGCGCGGAGTACCTCATGACCAACGACTACGAGAAGTCGTTGCTCCAGAGCAAGGCCGGACTCACCGACGACCAGTTGCTGGAGCGGGTCAGGATCCGGGTCACCACGCTGGGCAAGCGCGGAGTGGAGATCGCCAGCCGGGACTTCGACCCGATCCACGTGCCGATCGCCCGGGAGACCCAGGCAGTCGACCCGACCGGTGTCGGTGACGGTTTCCGGGCCGGTTTCCTCGCCGGACTCACCTGGGGACTGAGCCTGGAGCGGTCCGCACAGGTGGGCTCCCTGCTGGCCACCCTGGTCCTGGAGACGGTAGGCACCCAGGAGTACGAGGTCCGGCCCGACGTCTTCGTCAAGCGCCTGGCCGAGTCGTACGGCGACACCGCCGCCGACGACGTGCGACAGCACCTGCTCGGCTGACCCGAACATCCGACTGGGTTCGTGCGCGTCTGTTGCGCTCCAGCGACAACGGACGCGCACAGTCGCGGGGACCAGTCGGTCTGCTGGGGGCCGGCGAAACTCGCCGAAAGCCGTAGCCGTAGCCGTAGCGCCGCCGGCCGGTGCCGGATCAGTGTGAGCGACGGACGTCGTACGCCGGAGAACCGTCCCGGGTCGTCGCCGCGCCGACGAACTCCTGACCGCGCATCCGGCACCACGCCGGGATGTCGTTGGCGGATGCCGGATCGTCGGCCAGCACCCGTACCACCGCGCCGACGGGCAGCTCAGGCAGCCGACGGGCGATCGCGATGACGGGCAGTGGGCAACGTTGCCCGAGGCAGTCCAGCACCTCCACCGGCCCGCTCACAGCCCGACCACCCCGGCCTCGGCCCGCAGGTCGGCGACGATCCGGGGCAGCTCGGCGAGGAAACGCTCCACCTCGTCCGGTGTGGTCTCCCGGTGCAGCGAGATCCGTACGTTGCCGTGGGAGAGCACGCCCATCGCCTCCAGCACGTGCGAGGGACGCAGCGTGGACGAGGTGCACGACGAGCCGGAGGAGACCGCGAAACCGCGCCGGTCCAGCGCATGCAGCAGCGCCTCGCCGTCGACGTAGAGGCAGGAGAAGGTGACCAGGTGGGGGAGCCGGTCGACCGGGTCACCGACCACCTCCACGTCCGGCACCGTCGCCGGCACGGTCGACCGGATCCGGTCGACCAGCGCCGAGAGCCGGGTCGCCTCGGCCGCCGCGTCGACGACCACCGCCCGCAGCGAGGCCGCCGCCGCGACGATCGCCGGCAGATCCAACACCCCGGGCGTACGACCAGCCTCCCGCTCGTCCGCCGGATGGGGCGACTCCCAGCGGGTGCCCTTACGGACCACCAGCAGTCCGACACCGGGCGGGCCACCCCACTTGTGGGCACTGGCCGTCAGCACCGACCAGCCCTCGGGCACCGGTACCCGACCGACCGACTGGGCCGCGTCGACGCAGAGCGGCACACCGGCCGACCGGCAGGCCTGCGCCGCGTCGGCCACCGGCTGCACCGTACCCACCTCGTGGCTTGCGCTGATCAGTGCTGCCAGCGCGACCCCGGGGGCGTCGACCGCCGCCGACCAGGCAGCCAGGTCCAGCCTGCCGAGGGAATCCACCGGTACGGGCACGGCCGACCCGCCGGCCGCCTCGTGCCGTTGCGCGGCGTGCAGTACGGCGGAGTGTTCGATCGCCGAGTGGACCAGGGTCCGGCCCACGCGGGTGCGCCCGGCCAGGCCACCCAGTACGGCGGCGTGCGCTGCGGCCGTACCGCTGGCGGTGAAGGAGAGTTCGTCGGGGCGTACCCGGAGAACCTCGGCGGTCGCCGCCCGCGCCGCGTCGAGGAGTTGGCGGGCCCGGCGGGCCTTCGCGTAGAGCTTTCCGGGGTCGGCCCAACCGTCGTCCAGAGCGGCCAGCAGCGCCTGTCGGGCCACCGGGTGCAGTGGCGCGGCGGTGGCCGCGTCGAAATAGACGGGGGGGAGGTTCACGAAGGAAACGGTAGCGCGTGGCAGGGTAATCAAGATTCCCGACTGGATGACCTGGCCACCCCAAGGCCGCCCAAGCTGGCATGGTCGAGTAATCTGCGACCGTCGGTGACGCCTTTGCCGCTGGTGCTAATCAAACAGACATCGGGCGGCGCGCTAGGGAGGCAGGACCAGGTGGTCGCAAGGGGTTCGGAGGTACAGCCCTCGGCTGTACGGCACAATACTCCCCAGAATGCCGCTAGGCGTAGCCAGCGGCGTGGTGCCGGGCGGCTTGTCGGGCTTGGCGTCGGTGGAGCGGCGCTGCTCGCCCTGCTCACCGGTTGCGATGTCGGAAGGACGTTCCACGGCTTCGGTTGGCCACAGGGTGGCGTTACGCCCGAGGCCAACAAGATGTACAGCCTATGGATCGCCTCGGTCATCGCCGCGCTCGCGGTCGGTGTCTTCGTCTGGGGCTTGATCTTCTGGTGCATCATCCGCTACCGCAAGCGCGGTGAGGAGCTACCGGTCCAGACCCGGTTCAACATGCCGATGGAGTTCCTCTACACCATCGCGCCGATCCTGGTCGTCGCCGTGCTCTTCTACTACACGGCGGTCGTGCAGACCGACGTGAACCGGGTCAGCAAGAACCCGGACGTCACGGTCGAGGTCGTGGCGTTCAAGTGGAACTGGCAGTTCAACTACCGGGACGGTGTCGGCCCGGACGCCAACACCATCGCGTCCACGCTGGGCACGACCGAGGTCGTACCGGTGCTGGTGCTGCCGACGAACCGGAGCATCCGGTTCGAGGAGACCAGCAAGGACGTCATCCACTCGTTCTGGGTGCCGGAGCTGCTGTTCAAGCGCGACCTCTTCCCGGGCAAGATCCGTAACGTCTTCGAGGTCGAGAAGCTCCAGACCGAGGGCGCGTGGGTCGGTCGGTGCGCCGAGCTGTGCGGGACCTACCACTCGATGATGAACTTCGAGGTGCGGGCGGTCTCGCCGGAGAAGTACGACCGGTTCCTGGCTGCCAAGCGGGAGGGCAAGACGACGCAGGAGGCGCTGGAAGCGATCGGCGAGCCGCCGTTGGCCACCACGACGCACCCGTTCGACACCCGCCGGGACGAGCAGAACTTCAACAAGACCAGCGCCGCTGGCGTCGGAAACTGAGGTCGAGGCATGAAGACTGAATGGCGCGTATTCAGCATCGTCGCGGGCTTCCTGCTCCTCGTCGCCGGCGTCTACGCCGCGTGGACCAGCGCTGAGTCCGGCCGTGTCGAGTGGGTTGGCACCACGGCGCTGGTGCTGTCCTTCGGGCTCTGTGGGATGTGCGGAGGCTTCTTCTGGTTCGTTTCCCGGCGGATCGACCCGCGTCCGGAGGACCGGCCGGACGCGGAGATCTCCGAGGGCGCGGGCGAGGTCGGCTTCTTCAGCCCGGGTAGCTACTGGCCGTTCGGCCTGGCGATCGCCGCCACGATCGCTGCCGCCGGCCTGGCGTTCTGGCAGCTGTGGCTCGTGGTCGCCGGCCTGGTAGCGGTGGTCTTCGCCGCCTGCGGCCTGCTCTTCGAGTACTACTCCGGCACCCGGCGCACCGCCGAGCACTGAGGCGGATTTCAGGGCGACGACACGATGCCCGGCACAGCCATCCGGCTGTGCCGGGCATCGTCGTTCCAGCAGCTCACCCCAACACCGTCGTAGCCCCCGGCGGCCAGCGTGGCCGTACCAGCGGTCCCCGTCGTACCGGTAGGCGGCGACCGCAGCGGCGTCCATGTAGGTGGTGCCGGGAATCGCCCTGAGCGCGCCGTACGTGGCCCAACCCGTGCCGCGGGTACCCCAACCGGGTGAGACCGTTGTTCTTGGCGGGTACGCCGTCCCAGCCGCCCAATCCGCCCGGGCGCCCAGGCGCCCAGCCGTCCAATCGCCCGGTCGCCCGGTCGCCCGGTCGTCCAGTTGTCCCGGTCGCGCCGTTGCCCAGCCGTCCAGTTGTCCCGGTCGCGCCGTTGCCCAGCCGTCCAATCGCCCGGTCGGCCCGTCGTTGCCGGAGGGCGGGATACCGAGTACCACCTTGCCGGCCGGTGCTCCGGAATCGAGTAGCCACTGGACGCCCGTCTCGCCGCCGTACCCGTCCGGGGGTAAGGGTGGGTTACCGGCGGGGCTGCGCACCTGGGCATGGTGGTTGGTGGCGGGGTTGTCGTCGTTCCAGGGACGGGACCGTAGCGGCCGGTCTGCGGACAGGCGACACAGCCACGGGTCGGTACGGCGGCGAAGGCGTACGGTGGATCGTTTCCGGCAATGCCTACCGGTCGGATTCGGTGGCAGGAACGAAAGCGGCGCCCGCCGGAGAACCGGCGGGCGCCACTTTCGTTGCGGAGGGGTCAGCTGGGCTTCTTGCCGCCGCTGCCGACCTCCCTGTGCTCCGGTCGAGGCTCGACCGGCGGGTGTCCCGGCGAGACCGGCGCCTCGACCGGCTTCTCGATCGGGTAGAAGAATCCCTTGATGGCCGGCCCCAGGGCACCGAGCCGGTTCATCTTCTTCGGTACGACCCAACCGACGTAGTCCAGCTCACCGTGGCCGTGCTCGTCCGGTGCGGCGAGCGGCTGGTGCACCTCCTCGAAGCGCCCGTCGGGCAGCCGGCGGATGATGCCCGTCTCGACACCGTGGACCAGCACCTCACGGTCGTGCTGCTGGAGACCCAGACAGATCCGGTAGGTGACGTAGTAGGCCAGCGGGGGCAGGAGCAGCAGGCCGATCCGGCCGACCCAGGTCATCGCGTTGAGGCTGATGAAGAACTTCTCCGCGATGACGTCGTTGGCGCCGGAGAGGGTCAGGACCACGTAGAACGTGACCGCCATCGCGCCGATCGCCGTACGGTTGGGCACGTCACGGGGACGCTGGAGCAGGTTGTAGTGCCCGTAGTCCTTGTTGCGCCGTGCCTCGATGAACGGGTACATGAGCGACAGACCAACCAGGATGCCGGGTAGCACGACCGTCGGCCAGAACAGCGGCGGGATGACGTAACCGTCGCCGATCGGGATGTTGATTTCCCAGGCCGGCATGAGTCGGGTCGACCCGTCGAGGAACATGACGTACCAGTCGGGCTGGCTGGCCGCGGAGACCACGGCTGCCTCGTACGGCCCGAACAGCCAGATCGGGTTGATCTGGAAGAGGCCACCCATCAGCGCGATCACGCCGAAGACGACCATGAAGAAGCCGCCCTGCTTGATCGCGTAACGCGGGAACATCCGCTCGCCGACCACGTTCTTGTTGGTCCGGCCGGGGCCGGGCCACTGGGTGTGCTTCTGCTTGAAGACCAGACCCAGGTGCGCGCTGATCAGCGCGACCAGCAGGCCGGGCACCAGCAGTACGTGGGCGATGTAGAAGCGGCTGATGATGATGTCGCCCGGGAACTCGCCCCCGAAGATGGAGGAGGTCACCCAGGAGCCGACTACCGGGATGGACAGCATGATCGCCGAGGCGATCCGCAGACCGGTGCCGGACAGGCCGTCGTCCGGGAGGGAGTAGCCGGTGAAGCCGGCGAGGAAGCCCACCCAGAACAGCAGCGAACCGATGATCCAGTTCAGCTCACGCGGCTTGCGGAACGCGCCGGTGAAGAAGACCCGGAGCATGTGCACCACGATCGAGGCCATGAACAGCAGCGCCGACCAGTGGTGCATCTGACGCATGATCAGACCACCGCGTACCTCGAACGAGATGTCGAGGCTGGACGCGTACGCCGCCGACATGTGCGAGCCGCGCAGCGGGGCGTAGGCGCCGTTGTAGACGACCTCCTGCATCGACGGGTCGAAGAAGAAGGTCAGGAACACACCGGTCAGCAGCAGCACGATGAACGAGAACAGCGCGATCTCGCCGAGCAGGAACGACCAGTGGTCCGGGAACACCTTGTTGAGTAGCGCCCGCAGCGGGGTGGCGACCTGGAGCCGGTCGTCGACCTGGCCCGCAGCCTTGCCCGGCAGCGCGGCTACATCCACCTTACGGCGCTTCACGACATCTCCTCGCTGCGCTCGTCGCCGCCATGAAAGTCAACGGTGAGCGGGCTGAGCCGCTCGGTACGCCCGTTCATGGCCGCTCCCAGAAGTCTGGGCCGACGGTCTCGGTGAAGTCCGACTTCGCCACGAAGAATCCGTCCGCGTCCACCGTGATCGGCAGCTGTGGAAGCCTGCGGCTGGCGGGTCCGAAGATCGGCTTGGCATTGTCGGTGATCAGGAACTGCGACTGGTGGCACGGGCAGAGCAGCCGGTTGGTCTGCTGCTCGTAGAGGCTCGCGGGGCAGCCCGCGTGCGTGCAGATCTTCGAGTACGCGACGTAGTTGCCCCACATGAAGTCGGGCTTCTTCTCCCGTACGTTCGCCTCCCGGGCCTTGCGGGCGTCGTCCTCCCGCAGGTGGATCAGGAGGGTGGGGGAGTCCGCGTGCTTGTTGGACGCACCGTGCGGGATGCCGGGGAAGACCGTCATCTGGCCGCCCGCGCTGACCTCCTCGGGGCGGATCGGCGAGCCGTCCTCCCGGGTGAGGCGGATCAGCTTCTGGGAGCCGTGGTCGTCGACCGGTGCCCACCCGGTGGTGAACATCTGGTTCTTCTCGTGCGGCTGCTTGATCAGACCACCGACCAGCGGTGCCGCGGCCACCGCACCGACCGGTGCGAGGCCGGCCAGCAGCGAGACGCCCAGCAGCGGCCGGCGCCGTACGCCCAGCTCGTCGGCGATGTAGCCGAGTGTGCCGGCAGTGATCTTGCGGTCCTCGGGAGAGGATCCGCCGTCGTGCCGATCCTGGATCGCCACCTCCTTGGGCAGCAGCTTCTTGCCCCAGGTGAGGACGCCGAAGCCGATGCCGAGCAGGGCGACGCCCAGGGAGATGCCGAGCAGCGGCGTGAACCACTTGTCCTGCCCGCTACCCGGCTGGTACTCCCACGGCCACCAGATGTAGACGACCAGGAACGCGGTCGCCGCCAGGCCGGTGAGCAGGAAGAAGAGCGCGACGGTACGGACCAGCCGGCGCTCGGCCTTGGTGCCGGGGACCGGGAACTGCGGCTCGTAGTGGACGATCTCGATGTCGTCGCGCCGCAGACCCTCCTGTAGGAGGTCGAAGCGGGTCAGGTTCGGGTCGTCGAGGTCGACCGCATCCTGACCGGTCCGGGGTGCCTGGTTGCTCATGACTTCCCCGCAATCCACAGGCTGGCGAAGACCAGGGCCACGATGCCGACCAGGAAGATCGCCACGCCCTCGGTCGACGGACCGAGCCGACCGAGGTTGAAGCCACCCGGGTCCTTGTCGTGCTTCAGACCCTCCTGGATGAAGGCGATGATGTCGGCCTTCTGCTCGGGACGCAGCTGGTTGTCACCGAAGACGGGCATGTTCTGCGGTCCGGTGAGCATTGCGGCGTAGATCTGCCGGTCGGTTGCCGGGTAGAGGCCCGGGGCGAACTTGCCGGAGGAGAGCGCACCACCGCCGCCACCGAACGAGTGGCAGGAGGAGCAGTTGATCCGGAAGAGCCGACCACCTTCGGCTACGTCACCGCCCTTGGCGAGGTCCGTGCTTTCGGGCAGCTGCGGGCCGCCACCGAGCTCCTGGACGTACTGCCCGAGCTGGCGGCTCTGCTCGTCGGTGAAGACCGGGGGTTTGCGCTCGGCCTGGGCCTCCTGGCGGGCCATCGGCATCCGGCCGCTGCTCACCTGGAACTCGACCGAGGCCGAGCCGACGCCGATCAGGCTCGGCCCACGCCCCTCGATGCCCTGGGCGTTGCTTCCGTGGCAGGAGACGCAGCTTACGTCGAACAGCGCCTTGCCGTCCTGGCCGGCGCTGCTCAGCTGCGGTGTGTCCTGCGCCTGTAGGCCCGGGGCGAAGACGGTGTAGGCGCCACCGGCCAGGGTGAGCGCGGCCAGCAGTCGTACTGCGGCGCCCAGCCGGCGGCGGCCCCGGCTGCGTGGTGTGGATCGCCCACGGCGTAGCCGCGCGAGCACGCCTCGCCCGCCCGACCCGGGGCGGCCCGCGGAGGGTGCAGCCGCGCCGGATCGCGCGTCGGGGTTGTCAGAAGTCATGGCCTGTGTCCTTAACGGTTTCTCGACCTTGTCTCAGGGACGGAGCAGCTATGTCTCGGAAGAAGAAGACGGGCAGCGGCGCAGAGCGTTGACGGCGCCTAGATCACTGGAGCCAGTAGATCATGAGGTACAGGCCGATCCACACCACGTCCACGAAGTGCCAGTAGTAGGAGACGACGATCGCAGAGGTCGCCTGGGCCGGGGTGAACCGACCCATGGTCGTACGGATCATGAGGATGATGAACGCCACCAGGCCGCCGGCCACGTGCAAGCCGTGGAAGCCGGTGGTCAGGTAGAAGACCGATCCGTACCCGTCTGCGTTGATCTTGATCCCCTCGTGCACCAGCTCGCGGTACTCGTTGAGCTGCCCGAGGATGAATATCAGGCCCATCACGAAGGTGATGGCGAACCAGCGTCGGAGCGCGTGTACGTCTCCCTTTTCCGCCGCGAACACGCCGAGCTGGCAGGTGATCGAGGACGCCACCAGGATCGCCGTGAAGGTGGTCGCGTACGGAATGTTGAGTACCTCGGTGTGCATCTCCCACTGCTCGGGGGCAGCTGCACGGATGGAGAAGTACATCGCGAACAACGCCGCGAAGAACATGAGTTCGCTGGAGAGCCACACGATCGTCCCGACACTGACCATGTTCGGGCGTGTCAGCGAGTGGATCCGGCTCTTGTCAATGGCTGAGGCCGCAGTCACGCGGTCATTATTGCCCGCGACCGGCCTCGCCGGACGCCGGGGGGCCAAATGGCCCTGCATTGAGGGGCGGCCGACCAGGGACGGGGCGGCTGGCCTAGCCTGAGGAGCGTGCTGCACGTCGATCTGAATCTCGCCGCCGTCCCGAGTCCGGCGTCCGCCGTCGCGGCCGGTGGTGAGGCGACGCCGCCTCCGTTCACCGTCTCCACGATACTGACGGAGTCCACGCTGAACAGTTGGCTGGCCGTCATGCTGGTGCTGGTTGCCGGCTGCTACCTGTACGGCGTGCACCGCCTGCGGGCCCGTGGGGACCGCTGGCCGGTGTCCCGGACCGTGCTGTTCCTCGGTCCCGGCCTCGGCTCGATCGCTGCGGTGACCCTGTCCGGGCTGGGTGCCTACGACACCACGCTGCTGTCCGTGCACATGGTCCAGCACATGGTGCTCTCCATGATCGCCCCGATCTTCCTCGCGCTCGGTGCGCCGATGACACTGGCGCTGCGTACGCTGCCCGCGAAGCCCAAGCGGTGGCTGCTGGCCGTACTGCACAGCCGGGTGGCGAAGGTGGTGACCTTTCCCCTCTACGCGTTCGCCATCTTCGTGGTGAACCCGTTCGTGCTCTATTTCACTGACCTCTACCGGCTGACGCTGGAGAACTCGTTCGCGCACGAGCTGACGCACGCCCACTTCATCCTGACCGGCTGCCTGTTCTTCTGGCCGCTGGTCGGGCACGACCCGCTGCCGGGCCGCTGGCCGTATCCGGCGCGGGCCCTGCTGATGGTGCTCTCCGTGCCGTTCCACACAGTGTTGGGGCTCACCATCATGGAGAGCACCACGCTCTTCGGCGGTGACTGGTACCCGTCGCTGGGGCTCAGCTGGTCCAACCCGTGGAGCGACCAGGAGGTCGCCGGCGGGATCCTGTGGGCCGGCGGCGAGTTCGTCAGCGTCACCATGCTGGCCGTACTGGTGGTCCAGTGGATCCGGCAGTCCGAGCGGGAGGCGCGTCGGATCGACCGTGAGCTGGACCGGCAGGAGGCTCGCGAGCGAGCTGCCCAGTCGGCCCGCGAGCAGGCTGCCCAGCCGACCCCTGAACAGGACGATCAGGGGGTCCGCGAGCCCACCGCCGGATCCGCGCCCGCCTGATCCTCCCTTCGGAGCGGTGCCGGCCAACGGTCGCGTGGTCGTGCCGCCGTCCCGGTCAGGTCGCGTGTCCAACCGGCCTACGGTCGTGGTCAGCCGTATGTCCGGACCGGCCTACCGCGTTGGTCAGCCGGGTGCCCGGACCGGTCCACGGGATCGGGATCCTGCCGATCCCGTGGGGGTGGCTGGCCCTGGTCAGTCGCGTGCCTGGACCAGCGCCGCGACACCGTCGAGCACACGTTCGAGGCCGAAGGCGAACTCGTCGTCCAGGTCACCGTCGCTGCCGAATGCCTCGGCTTCGAGGGCCGAGCTGAGCTGCGGGAACCGCTGGGGGTCGATCAGGCTCCGGAGCAACCGGGTGTAGCCGGTCACCGTCTGGGACAGCGTGGTGCCGGACGTCTGGGCCGCCGCGTCGAGATCCACGGCGAGGGTACTGGTATTGCGGACGTAACCGGTGAGCAGCAGGATCGCCGAAAGCTTCTCGGTCGCGGTGAGACCGGTGTCGCGCAGGTGGTGCAGGCCCGCCTCCAACCAGAGGAGATTGTTGGGGGTGGCCGGCGGTCCACTGATCGGCACCCGGAGCACCCACGGGTGCCGCCGCAGCGCCTCCCGTTCGGCCCAGGCCCAGCGGGCCAGTTCGGCCCGCCAGCCCTCGTCCGGCCCGTCGGCCGTCGGGGGTTTCCCATAGGCGGCGTCCACCATGAGCACCAGCAGTTCGTCCTTTGAGACGACGTAGCGGTAGAGGGACATCGGTGCGGCGCCGAGTTCGGTGGCGACCCGGCTCATCGACACTGCCGCGAGGCCCTCGCTGTCCGCGACCCGGATCGCCGCGTCGACTATCTGCGGCAGGCTCAGGCTGCGTTTCGGTCCCTTCGGCGGGCGCTCCCGCAGCCCCCAGGCTGCCTCGATGCCTGGCGGCAGGCTGGCGGCGCTGTCGTCTTCCATTGCCTTCGCTCTCCTCGGGTTGACCGCCATCCTAGTGCTGCGTATAACTTACGCAGAAGAGCGTAGGGCATACGCAGTAGAGCGTATGTTCTACGCAGAAGCTTTCGTGGCGACCTCCATGGCGACTTCCATGGCGACAGGAAATCGAGGTGTGTCCGGATGAGTGCGGTTACCCGACCCAGGGCGGGACGGCGGGAGTGGACCGGGCTGGTCGTACTGCTCCTGCCGCTGCTGCTGGTGTCGATGGACGTGTCGGTGCTGTACTTCGCGGTGCCGTTCATCAGCCGGGAGCTGACGCCGACCAGCACCGAACAGCTGTGGATCTTTGACATCTACGGGTTCGTACTGGCCGGACTGCTGCTCACGATGGGGGCGATCGGCGACCGCATCGGCCGTCGTCGGCTGCTGATGATCGGTGCGGCGGCGTTCGGGCTGGCGTCGGTCGGGGCGGCGTACGCCACCAGCCCCGAACTGCTCATCGCCGCCCGGGCGTTGCTCGGCATCGGTGGGGCGACCCTGATGCCGTCGACCCTGGCGCTGATCCGCAACATGTTCCACGACGAGAAGCAGCGGGGAACCGCCATCGCGGTCTGGTCCGCGGTACTGACCGGCGGTGTGGCGATCGGTCCGGTGATCAGCGGTCTGCTGCTGGACCACTTCTGGTGGGGCTCGGTCTTCCTGGTCAACCTGCCGGTGATGGTGCTGCTACTGGTGCTCGCGCCGGCGCTGGTGCCCGAGTTCAGACCGGCGCGGGCCGGCCGGTTCGACTGGATCAGCGCGTTGCTCTCCCTGGCCGCCGTCCTGCCGGCGATCTACGGCATCAAGGAGATCGCCGCGCACGGCGTCGACCTGACCCGAATACTGATCATCGCGGCTGGTCTGGCCATCGCTGCCGGATTCGTCTGGCGGCAGCGAACCACGGCGAGCCCGATGATCGACCCCGCGTTGTTCCGTAACCGGGGGTTCGGCAGTTCGGTTCTCACCAACCTGGTGGCGATGTTCGCGATCGTGGGCTTCGCCATCTTCACCACGCAGTACCTGCAGTCGGTGCTCGACATGCGCCCGCTGGAGGCGGCGCTGTGGAGCCTGGTGCCCTCGCTCGGGATAAGTGTGGTGGCACCGCTGTCGCCGATGCTCGCCCAGCGGGTCAACCGGGCCTACCTCATCAGCGCAGGCTTCCTGATCGCGGTCGTCGGCTTCGTCGTACTGGCTCAGGTCCGGGTCGACTCCCCGCTGTGGCTGGTGCTCACCGGTGCCGGTGTCTTCGCCGCCGGTACGGCCGTGGTGATGACCCTGATCACCGACCTGGTCGTGGGCACCGCCCCGCCGGAGCAGGCGGGTACCGCATCGGCGCTGGTGGAGTGCTCCTCGGAGTTCGGTGGCGCGCTCGGCATGGCTGTGCTGGGCAGCATCGGCCTGGCCGTGTACCGCGACGGGGTGGCCGACGGCATGCCCACCGGCCTGCCCGCCGAGGCGGTGGCTGGCGTACGGGAGACCCTGGCCGGTGCCGCCGTGGTCGCCGAAGGCCTGCCCGGACCGGCCGGTGACGCGCTGCTGGCCGCGGCCCGGGTGGCGTTCGTGGACGGGATGCAGGTGGCGGCCGTCACCGCCGCGGTCGTGATGGCCGTCGCCGCCGTGGTCTCCCTGCTCGCCCTGCGACGGGTACGACCCGTCGCGTCCGGTGGCGGCGCACACCGTGGCT
>NZ_JBHTMP010000074.1:0-31827 GCF_042679305.1 Micromonospora sonneratiae
GGCACCGGCGCACCGGTGAGCCGGGCCCAGGCGGCGGCCAGCGCCCGTGGTTCCCCCCACCGGCCGGCGTGGCCGAGCAGCAGCGACTCGGTCAGCTCGACGTCGTGGCAGCGGTCGACGCGGACCCCGGCCCGCAGCAGCGCCGGATAGGTCTCCGATGTCGCCGGCCAGACCCAGCGGGACGGCTCCCGGCGTTCCCGCTCCCCCACGGCTGCGACAAGGTCGGTGACCGACTCGGCCGGACCGGCGGGACGGCCGTCGGCCTGCAACGGCCGCAACCACCCACCGTCGCCCTCGTCGGGCATCACCGCCATCACCAGCACACCGGCGATTCTGCCCGCCACCCCTGACAAACCGAGCCCTGGCCGGTGGCTACGCCCTGGTAGGCCGGCTCTGCCGGACCGGTTGACACGACGGAGGCAGGCACCAACGACGGAGGCAGGCACCAACGACGGAACCGGCCGACAACGACGGAAGCAGGCAACAAACGGAACCGGCCCGGCCGACGGCCAATGCCGCCAACCGGGCCGGGACCCGAGGAGTTACTTGACCGCGCCCGAGGTCAGACCGGACTGGATCTGCCGTTGGAACACCGCGTAGACGATGATCATCGGCAGGATGGCGATGGTCAACGCCGCGAACAGCCCCGACCAGTCAGCCTCGTATCCGGCGTTCACCGAGATGTCGGCGATGCCCTGGGTGAGCACCCACTTGTCCTTGGAGTTGGAGAGCAGCACCAACGGGAGCTGGTACTGCGCCCACTGCCCGATGATATTGAAGATCCCCACGCTGATCAGGCCGGGCTTGGCCATCGGCAGCATGATGCGGAAGAACAGCCGGGTGTGTGAGCAGCCGTCGATCATGCCCGCCTCCGCCACCGACGACGGCAGCGTCTTGAAGAACGCCGCCAGGAAGAAGACGGTGAACGGCAGCGAGTACGCGATGTAGACCAGCACCAGGCCGGTGTGCGTGTCGAGCAGGCCAAGGTTCTTGACCACGAAGAAGAGCGGAACGAGGGCCAGGAACACCGGGAAGGCCAGCCCGGAGACGAACAGGTAGTAGATGAACCGGTTACCGACGAACTTGTACCGGGCCAGTACGTAGGCGGCCATCGAGCCGAACAGCATGGTGCCGAAGGTGCTGAACGACACCACGATGACGCTGTTCATGAAGTACGTGCCGACGTTCGCCTTGCTCCATGCCCGGCCGAAGTTCTCCCACCGCAGCTCCGCCGGCAGCGTCCAGGGGCTGCTGAAGATCTCGGTGGTGTTCTTGAACGCGGCCAGGAAGGTCCAGAGGATCGGCACGATGACGATCACCGCCCAGAAGGCCAGTGCCACGTGGCCGAGCCCGGCCAGCACCCGAACCTCCGACCTGCGCTCCCGGCTCCGCTTCACCCAGTGGGTCTCCACCGCGTCGGCGGAACGCTTGTCGACCCGGTGCGAGGATGTGTCGGTAGTCATCAGTATTCGATGCCTTCCCGCTTGGAGAGCCGCAGCGTCAGCGCCGCGAAGGTGAGGGTGAGGAAGAACAGCGCCACGCCCATCGCCGAGGCGTACCCGTACTTGGAGTAGACGAAGGCGTTGCGGTAGATCTCCATCGCGAGCACGGTGGTCGCCCCGTCCGGCCCGCCGCTGTCCACGGAGAGCACCGCGACAATGGCGAACGCATCGAAGGCGGCGATCCCGAGGTAGACCCAGGCAACCTGGAGGGTGTCCCAGAGCAGCGGAAGGGTGACCCGGAAGAACAGGGTGATCCGGCTGGCCCCGTCCATCTCGGCCGCCTCGTAGATCTCGGTCGGGATGGAGGCCATTCCCGCCGAGAACAACACCACGTAGAAGCCGACCGCCTGCCACACCAGCACCCCGAGGATCGACCAGAGGGCGAGGTTGGGGTTGACCAGGAACAGGATCGGCTCGAAGCCGAGCTTCATGAGCACGCCGTTGATCAGGCCGGACTCGTTCGGGCGGTACACCGTCTGGAACAGCACTGCGATGATCGCCACCGCCAGGACCTGGGGGAAGAAGAACACCACCCGGTAGAACTTCGACCCCCAGACCCCTTGCCGCTGGCCACCGACGCTCTTCCCGCCGACATTGAGCATGAAGGCGAAGAACAGGGCGATGGCAATGGTGATCAGCGGCAGGGCAAGCAGCAGTACGCCGTGATGCTGGACCGCCTTCCAGAAGTCGCCGTCCTCCAACAACCTCCGGTAGTTGTCGAAACCGATCCACTGAGGTGCGGAAAGGCCCCGCCAGTTGGTCATCGAGATCTGGAACGCCTGAGCGTAAGGTGCGATCACGAAGACCACGTACAGCGTCACCGGGACGGCCAGAAAGCCGACCACGAACGGATACTTGCCGTGCCGCATGACCTATCCCGCTCCGATCAGCGCTTGAACTTGGTGACGGACGAGTCCTTCTTGATCTCGTCGGCCTTCTTCTGGATCCGCTCGACGAAGGCGTCCGCCTTGATCCGCCCGAACATCAGCTCGTTGGTCGCCGTCCGGGCCTCCTTGTCCAGCTCCTTGTACCAGCCGTCGAAGAAGAGGTTGACGACGTCCTTGCCGGCGGCGGCCAGCGCGGCCTGGGAGCTCTTCACACCGGGCGGGAACTCGTAGTCGCCCGCACCGCCGGAGACGACGCTCGGCGCCTTGACCACCTCGGTGAAGCCCTTGGCACCGGCCTTGGAGAGCATCTGCCGCATGTACTCCATGCCGCCCCGCGGGTTCTTGCTCTTCGCCGAGACGAAGTAGCCCTCACCTGCGGTCGCCCGCACCGCTGCCGCCGACAGCTTGTCGGAGGCGGTCAGGCTCGGCACCGGCATCATCTGGTACTCGAAGCCCTCCGGGGTGTCCTTCTTCTGCTCCCCCTCGAGCCAGTCACCGCTGGGGTAGAAGGCCACCTTGCCCTGGTTGTGCTGTAGCTGCACGTCGGTGTGCTTGAGGCCCTCGTAGCTCTTGTCCAGGTACTTCGCCCCGATCTCGGCCCACGCGGCGGCGGCCTGCTTGACGGCGTCGACCTTCCAGGCGCCGTCCTCGAGGTTGTCGATGTTCTTCAGGACCTCCTCACCACCGACCTTGGCGGCCTGGGTGAGGATGACGTTCCACATGTAGTACGCCGCGTTGGAGCCGGCGTAGCCGAACGGCGTGATGCCCTTGGCCTTGATGGCGTCGCAGAGCTTGGTGAACTCGTCCCAGTTCTTCGGCGCGGTCCAGCTGTTGGCCTTGAACAGCTTGCCCGAGTACCAGATGCCGAAGACGGTGGAGACGTAGTACAGCACGTACGGCTTGCCGTTGAAGGACCCGACGTCGACGGTGCCCGGAACGACGGTGTCGCGGACCTTCTTCGACGGGTCGTCCACCGACGGCGCGTCCCACAGCTCGGTCAGGTCCTGCAGCTGACCGTCGGCGACCAGGGCGCCGAAGTCCATCGACTTCTCACCCGAGTTGTTGACGAACTCCGGCGGCTGCCCGGAGGCGAACCGGGGCTGCAGGATCGTCGAGATGGCCTGGGTCGACTGGTGCTTGATCTCGGCCTTGGGGAACGCCTTCTTGTAGAGCGGCTGGTGCACGTCGGTGGCGTACTTCTCGCCGTAGCCGCCGTTGAAGATGACGACCTCGATCGGGGCGTCCTCCTTGACCCCGAGCGGGTTCTGCGCGGTCTTGGTTCCGGTGCCAACCGTCTCGTTCTTTTCGTCGCCACCGCTGGTCGCGCAGGCGCTGAGCAGACCGGCGGCTGGGGTGGCGAGCAGCCCGACGGCAGCCGCCCGGCGTAGCACCGTACGGCGGCTGAGGTCCGACGAGCTGTCGGGGGAAACGGACATCTTTGTCTCTCCTCGGGTGGGAATCGGATCAGCCGGTACGCCGGGTACCACCGGCGCGCCACGATCCGAGGGCATGGCAGTGCTCGTCCCGTCGGGGACGACCGGCGGAGAGGTCGATAGGGGAGGCCTCTCCGGCGGGGTGGATCCGTCGTACGACCCCGGCGTCACCGACCGCGCGGGCACCGCGGTGGTGACGGCCGGGATCGCACAGACCGCGCCGCCGCCCGCCAGCGGCAGCAGTGCTATCCCGGTACGGGGTGCCGTTGTGCGGCACGCCGTATGGCGAGGTTGCCGAGCCGCCGAGGAGGTGCCGTGGCACCGTCCGGGTCGGACGCTCAGCCGAATCGACCACGATCGGATGCTGATCGGGATCGGTTACCGGTGCCGTCGGCTCGATGACCGAGCCCGTGGCGCCGGGGTTGGAGACCACCAGGGACACCGTGCCCGGCCGCATGGCCACGAGAGGGTGCCCCTGGTGGGCGTCGATGGAGCCGGCTCCGGTCGGGGCAGGTCCGGTCGGCTGTGCGTACGCGAAGTCGTCCTCGCTGGTCATGCCGCCGCCCCCTTTCCTGCCTTGTGACCGTCGACGGCCTGGGCGGTCCGCTGGAACGCGGCGTGCGCGCGGTCGTGGGTGCGCTGTGCGACCGCGATGTAGAGCAGATCGAGTACGACCAGCTGCGGATGCCGGGCGGAGAGGGCATCCGGGCGGAACGTGGTCGCCTGGGTGGCGGTGAGCAGCACGATGTCGGCCAACTCGGCCAGCGCGGAGCGGGGGAAGCTGGTCAGCGCGACGGTGGTCGCACCCCGGCTGGCCGCTTCGGCCAGGGTCTCGATCGTCTCGCGGGTCTGTCCACTGTGGGAGATTCCCAGCGCCACGTCCCCGGCCCGCAGCAGTGCCGCGCTGGCCAACCCCTCGTGCACGTCGTTCCAGGCCCACGCGGGTACGCCGATGCGGTGCAGGCTGAACTGCATCTCCTCGCCGACCAGGGCGCTGCCGCTGGCTCCGAAGATGTTCACCCGCGTCGCGCCGGCGATGGCGTCGGCGGCGCGCTCGACCTCGGCCAGGTCGAGCAGGGCGGCCGTGTCGTGCATGGCCCGGGTGTCGGCGGCCATGATCTGGTCGAGCACCCGGTCGAGTGGGTCGCTCGGCTGGATCTCCCGCCCGATGTCGACGGTCCAGCCGGCGGAACGACTCCGCCCGGTCTCGGCGGCGATGCCCAGCCGCAGGCCGGAGTAGCCCTCGAAGCCCATCGCCCGGCAGAACCTGGTGACCGTCGCCGGTGAGGTGCCGCTGCGTTCGGCGAGCTCGACGATGGTGGCCCGGGCGGCTGCTTCGGGAGCGGAGAGCACCTGGTCGGCGACGCGCTGGAGGGCACCGGTGAACTCCGGCAACCGGGACCGGATCCGGGCCAGAACGCTGTCCGTAACGGACAGTCCGATGGCGGTCCGCCGGTCGAGCGGCTCGGCGTCGACCATCGCGGCCCCCGCGTTGGTCTCGGCCTGTTGCTCAACCATGAAGATCGCCTTTCTGGAAAGAGTGTTAACCGTTAGTGGTAAAAGTTCTTACTAAAGGCCCCCTGCTGTCAAGACCGTGGGCGAAGTTTTCAAACTGTTACCTTGAGTCGCCCTCCGACGCCGGTCTGCCCCTTGTCCGGCAGACCCCCGGCGACCAGCATGGACGCGTACCGTCACCGCCCCTTGGAGAGACCTTGCCGCAGACATCCGATCCCGTAGTGGTTGGTCTCGATGTGGGCGGTACGTCGACCAGAGCGGCGGTCGTCACCATCGCCGGTCAGCGCCTGGGCACCGGCCGGGCCGGCGGCGGCAATCCCACGAGTCACGGTGCCGAGCGGGCCGCCGGAGAACTACGGGCAGCGCTCACCGCAGCACTGCACGGGGTCGATCCGGCACTGGTCCGGGCCGGTGTCATCGGCCTGGCCGGCGCGGGCCGGCTACTGGCCGATCCGGTCGGCCGGGCCGCCTTCGACCAGGCCTGGCACGAGGTCGGACTACGCTGCCCCTACGCGATACACGGTGACGCCCTGGTCGCGTACGCCTCCGGCACCGCCTCGCCCGACGGCACGATCCTGATCGCCGGCACCGGGGCGATCGCCTGCGAGGTCCGGGACCTGGCCCTGTACCGCAACGCGGACGGACACGGCTGGCTGCTCGGCGACGCCGGCTCCGGCTTCTGGCTCGGTCGGGCGGCCGTGCAGCGGGCACTGGCCGACCTCGACTGCCGGCGCGAACTCGCCCCGCTCTCCGTCCTCGTCCTCACCGAACTGCTCGGATCGCCCCGGATCGCCGACCGTCCCCGCGACACCGTCGACACCCTGGTCCAGGTGGTAACCCGCCGACCGGCGGTGGAACTGGCTGCCCTCGCTCCCCTGGTCATCCGGGCCCACCGTGACGGCGACCCGGCGGCGCAGGCGATCGTCTCGGAGGCGGCCGGACATCTGGCCGACAGCGTCGCCCGGATCCGTCCGTCGGACGCGGCCACGCCGATCGTGCTCGGTGGCGGGCTGCTCACCGGCGACACCCCGTTGGCCGAGGCGGTCACCGCCACCCTGGCCACCCGTTGGCCGGACGCTCCACTGCTTCGGGCCGGCGACGGTGCCGCTGCCGCCGCCTGGCTGGCCGCGCAGACCCTCGCCGAGGTGGACGCGCACATCGCGACCCGCCTACACCGGCAACTGATGCCCTCGACGGACGGCCCGCAGGACGCTTAGCGCTCGGCAAGGACGTTCAACGCCGGACGAGGGCGCTCAACGCTCGGCAAAGAACGTTCAACGCTCGGCGAAGAACGTTCAACGCTCGGCAAGGACTTTCAGCACAGGCGTTCCAGCGCGAGATTCGAACATCGAACAACAAAACATAGCTTCGGTATCCGGAGGCCGACCGCCCGCCCAGCGGATTTTCATTTCATCTGCACATTCATGTCGGACGAAGAGTCTACTGATCGACAGAAGCACCATGGCACACAATCCTGCGGGCTAACCTGTCGCTCGACCTTCAACTCGCGCGATCGGACAGGTGAGCACATGCTGCGAAGAGCGTCCACGTCGATCACCACAGCGATTCTTGCCGCACTCATGACCATTTCGGCAACCTCCTCCCCCGCGCTGGCTGCATCCACACCGAACTGCGGCGACACGATCACGACCAACGTCACCCTGACGGCCGATCTGCATTGTTCCGGCGACGGACTGATCATCGGCGCGCACGGCGTGACCATAGATCTCAACCAGCACGAAATCTCCGGCACCGGCACGGGGAACGGCGTATCCGCTGTGGAATACAACGGCCTGACCATCCGGGACGGCACGATCAGCGGCTTCGAGACCGGGATCTTCCTGGAATCCGCCGAGGACGCCACCGTACGGAACATGAGCCTGCTACGGAACGGCGACCCGACCAGGTATCAGACCGGCGGCCTGTACGCCAACATCGCCTCGAACCTGACCGTCAGCGGAGGTACGATCGTCGCTCCGCCCGCCACGAGGAGCCTGGTGGTGGAGGCGTCGAACGGAGTCACCGTCAGCGGGGTCGACGTCACCGGTCCGGTCGGACTGAGCATGATGACCGAGAACTCCGTACTCACCAGGAACGTCTTTCGGGACGGGCGGGTCGGGCTGAGCGAGACGTACACGAGCACCAGGATCGAAAACAACAGGTTCATCAGGTCCGGCATCGGAATGAGCGAGGCCAACAAGGTATCGATCACCGGGAACCACTTCACCGGCAGCCCGATAAGAATCGTAATCTCGGACGAGATAGAGATACGCGGAAACACGTTCCGCGACGGCGAGTTCGGCGTGGCCATAGGCACCACAGCGCCCGACGTGAACATCACCGGCAACGTGTTCGCCAACAACAGGTACGGAATACACGTGAAGGCGTACTACTTCGCCGAGAACGAAGGGCTCACGGTCACCCGGAACACCTTCGTCGACAATGCAAACGCCGGACTCTTCATCGAGGCGACCGGGGTGTCGACAGGCACCCGGGCCAGCGTGACGGACAACTTCTTCATGGCCAACGGCTTCGCCAGTACGGACACCGATGCCGCCGGCCGCCCGATCAACGACGGCCTACACATCAACATTCCGACCGGAAGCCTTCCCACGATCGCCCGCAACCACACCATCGCCAACGCCGACTTCGGCATCGAGGCGCTGCCGCCGGGCAGCGTCCAGGACGGTGGGGGCAACACCTCGACCGGCAATCCCAACGGTTGCGCTGGCGTCGTCTGCCGTTAGCGCCGTACCTGACCTGACCTGCCCTGACGGGACACGGACACGGACACGGGCCCGCAGCGGGCGTACCTGTTCTCCATGTGCATGCGTCGGGGAGCAGGTACGCCCGCAGGGTCATCGGACGGGGTGACGGCTACTTCAGCTGGCCGGCGGTCAGGCCGGACTGGATCTGGCGCTGGAAGGCGATGTAGACGACGAGCACCGGCAGCATCGCGATCGTCAGCCCGGCGAAGAGGCCGCTGTAGTCGCCGGCGTACCCCTGGTTGACCGCCAGTGCGGTCAGCCCCTGGGCCAGCACCCACCGGTCCTCGGCTCCCTCCCCCTGCATCAGCACCTGGGGCAGGATGAACTGGTTCCAGTGGTTGAGGAAGTTGAAGATCGCGACGCTGATCAGCCCCGGCTTGGCCATCGGCAGCATCACCTGGAAGAAGAGTCGGAAGTGGCCGCAGCCGTCGATCATCGCCGCCTCCCCCACCGAGGTGGGCAGCGTCCGGAAGAACGCGGTGAGGAAGAAGACCGTGAACGGCAGGGAGTAACCCGCGTAGACCAGGATCAGACCGGGCCAGGTGCCGAGCAGGCCCGCCTGGCGTACGACGAAGAAGAGCGGGACCAGCGCGAGGAAGACCGGGAACATCATGCCGCCGACGAACAGGTAGTAGACGACCTGCCGCCCCCAGAACTCGTAGCGGGCGAAGACGTACGCGGCGGTCGCACCGAGCAGCATGGTCAGGGTCAGCGAGCCCGCGACCACGATGATGCTGTTGAGGAAGTACTGGCCGATGTGGGCCTCGGTCCAGGCCCGCGCCCAGTTCTCGAAACGCAGCGCACCGGGCAGCCCCCACGGGTCGCTGAGGATCTCGGCGTCGCTCTTGAACGAGCTGATCACCACCCAGAGCAGCGGCAGTACGGTCAGCGCGCCCCAGAGCGCCAGGAAGCCGTGCGAGAAGACATTGAAGATGCCCAGCTCGCGCCGGGGCTGACCGTCGGCCGGACGGTCCGGGCGACCCGCCTCGCGGACCGGGGTGGTCGACGTGTCGGAGGCCATCACGGAACTGTCAGCTGTGCTCATGAGTACTCGATCCGGTCACGTTTCGCGGCGCGGAGGGCCAGCACCGACACCGAGAGGGTCAGGAAGAACATCACCACGCCGATCGCCGAGGCGTACCCGAACTTGGTCTCGGAACCGAACGCGGTGTTGTACATCCGCAGGCCGATCACGTCGGAGGAGAAGTTGGGACCACCGTCGGTCATCAACTGCACCAGGATGAAGCCGTCGAGCGCGGCGATGGCCAGGTAGATCCAGGCGACCTGCACGGTGTCCCAGAGCAGTGGGATGGTCACCTTGAACAGGGTCGTCCAGCGCGACGCCCCGTCCAGCATCACCGCTTCGTAGATGTCCCGGGGAATGGACTGCATGGCCGCGCCGAAGAGCACGACGTAGAACCCGACGTTGCTCCACACCATCGCTGCCAGCACACACCAGAAGGCGAACTTCGGATCGCCCAGCCAGGTCGGGGTGGGCAGGCCGAGCGCCGAGAGCGCACCGTTGAGCAGGCCGTTGTTGGGGTGGTACATCTCCCGCCAGATGTAGGCGATGATCACCACGGAGAGCACCTGCGGGAAGAAGTACACCAGCCGGTAGACCGACGTGCCGCGTACACCGACGACACCGGCCCGGCCCCGCCGGCCGCCCATGATGAGCATCGTGCTGAAGAAGAGACCAAGCCCGATGGTCAGGACCGGCAGCAATACCAGCAGGATCGCATTGTTCTTGATCGCATTCCAGGCGTACTCGTCGCGCCACAGCGCGGTGAAGTTCTCCAGCCCGATGAAGTTGGCGTCCGGCGAGTAGCCGAGCCAGTCGGTGGTGGAGATCTGGAACGCCTGCGCGTACGGCGAGATCACGAAGATGCCGTAGAGCGCCAACGGCGGCAACAGGAAAGTTAAGATCAGCGGGTACTTGCCATGTCTCACGAGATTAGATCCTGCCCAGGTGACGGGGAAGCCGGAAGGGGCCGGCCCGTAACCGGGCCGGCCCCGTCGGCACGACTCAGCCGGCTCGCTTGTACTTGGTGATCGAGCTGTCCGAAGCGATCGAGTCAGCACCCTTCTGGCACTGTTCGAGGAACTCGGCCGGCCCGATCCGGCCGCTGAAGAACTCGCCGCAGGCCGCGTCCACGAGGTTGCGCTCAAGCTTGCGGTAGTAGTTCGGGTAGACCCAGTTGAAGCCGTTGCTGCCGGAGGCATCGAGGGCCTTGGTGACGCTGGTGAGGCCGAACGGCAGTTCGACACCGTCGGTGGCACCGGCGACCACGGTCAGGCTGGACACCTTCTTGGTGAAGTCCTGGGCACCCTTCTTGGACAGCATGGTCCGGAAGTACTCCAGGCCACCGGCCAGGTTCCTGGCCTTGGCCGGCACGATGAACGGCTCACCGGCGGTGCCCCGGATCGCCTCGAAGGGCAGCTTGTCGCTGGCGCCCAGGCTCGGCGTCGGCGCGATGCTCATGTTGAAGCCGTCCGGCGTGACGCCCTTCTGCTCGCTCTCCAGCCAGGAGCCACAGGAGATCATGGCCGCCTTGCCCTGGCACCACTCGGTCTGCGACTGCTTGTGGTCCAGACCGGGCGAGCCGGCCAGGATGTAGCCGTCCTTGACGATCTGGTGCCATGCCTCCGCCGCCGCCTTCATCGCGTCGGACTTCCAGGCGTTCGGCTCCAGGTTGTCGATCGCGGTGGCCACCGAGGTACCGCCGAACTTGATCGCCGTGGCCAGCAGCGGCCAGCTCATGTAGCGCGGGTGCTTGCCGGCGTAGGTCCACGGTGCGATACCGGCCGCCTTGATCTTCTTGCACAGCGCGATGTGGTCGTCCCAGGTCTTCGGGTACTCCCAGCCCTTCTCGGTGAAGAGCTTCGTCGAGTACCAGATGCCGTACGCGGTGTACGTGTAGTTCATGACCAGGAACTTGCCGTTGTAGGAGCCCACCTCGACCGCACCCGGCAGCAGGGTGTCCCGCACCTTCTTGCCCGGGATGTCCATGCTCGGTGCGTCGAGCAGCTCGCCGAGGTCGGCCAGCGTGCCCTGGGAGACCAGGCCGTTGAAGTCGATCTGGCCGGCACCGGAGTTGTTGACCACGTCCGGCGGGGTGCCGTCGACGAAGCGCGGCTGGAGGGTCTTGTTGATCTCCTGCGTCGCCGAGTGCGTGATCTTGGCCTTCGGGTACTTCTCGGTGTACATCGCCTCGTGCGCCTTGGCGTACTCCTCGCCGAAGCCACCGTTGAAGATGACGATCTCCAGCGGAGCGTCCTCCTTGACGCCGAGCGGGTTCTGCTCGGTCTTCGTGCCCCGGTAGGTCTTGTCGTCGCCCTTGTCGTCGTCACCGCCGCCGAGTGCACAGCCGGTCAGCAGGCCGGCGGCGGGGGTCGCGAGGGCACCGGCCACCGCGGTACGACGCAGAATGTCACGCCTGTTCATAGATTCTCCTCGGATCGGGGGTCCAGCGGCGCGCCGCTCCGGTGGCGACACCCGCCGCGCGAGGCGCTGTTGCTTGTCTTCAGTTCACACGATATTGCTGAAGAATTCTTACGGCAGGATACGGTCGTCAGCAAGACCCCACGGCCGAACCGTTATCACCTTGCGCGAAACCCCGGTTGACTACGCTGACTTCATGCGCCGCCTGCGGCAGATCGCCGAGCGCACGCCCGCCGATCGGGAGCGTTACCTCGACCTGCTCCGCGCGGTCGCGATCACCGCCGTCGTGCTCGGCCACTGGCTGATCATCGTCATCGGCCCGGACCGGCGGGGGCACCTCACCGGGCACTCCGCCCTGATCGACCTGCCCTGGGCCCACCCGGTCACCTGGCTGGTGCAGGTGCTGCCACTGTTCTTCCTCGTCGGCGGGTACGCCAACGCCGCCTCGCTGACCAGTCGACGCCGCAGGGGCGGCAACGCGGTCGAATGGCTGCTGGACCGGAGCGGCCGACTGCTGCGCCCCACCACGACACTGCTGCTGGTGCTGGCCGCCGCCGCGCTGGTGGCCCGCCTGTTCGGGGTCGGCCCCGAACAGATCCGCATCGGGGTCTGGTTCGCCACGCTCCCGCTGTGGTTCCTCGTCGCGTACCTCATCGTGGTCGTGCTGACCCCACCCATGTACGGCCTCTACCGGCGCTACGGCTTCGCCGTACCGGCGGTGCTGGTGGTCCTGGTCGCCGTCGGTGACCTCGCCCGACTGCACGGCCAGACCGAACTGGCGAACGGCAACTTCCTGTTCGGCTGGCTGGCCATCCACCAGGTCGGGTTCGCCTGGCGCGACGAGCGGGCCCGGTTGGCCCGGCCCCGGGTGGCCGTACCGCTGCTGGTGGGCGGCCTGGCCGCGCTGGTGCTGCTGACCGTGGTCGGGCCGTACCCGGTCAGCTTGATCAACGTACCCGGCGAACGGCTGCACAACATGTCCCCACCGAGCCTGGCCCTGCTGGCCGCCGCCGCGTTCCAACTCGGTCTCGCCCTGCTGCTGCGGGCCCCGGTCGAGCGGTGGCTGCACCGGCCCCGCCCCTGGCTGGTCGTGATCGCGCTCAATTCGGTGGTGCTGACGATCTTCCTCTGGCACGTCAGCGCGGTGGTGCTGCTGGCCGGTGGCCTGTACCAGGCCGGGCTGCTGCCCAACCCACCCGTGAACTCGCTGGCCTGGCTGCTCTGGCGGGTGCCCTGGCTCCTGATGCTGACCGTGCTGCTGGCCGGGCTGGTCGCCATCTTCGGGCCGATCGAGGCGCGCAGCGGTCGCCGCCGCCAGACCCGACCGGCCTGGCTGCCGGCCGGGCTCTGCGCCGTACTGCGCCGGCCGGCGTTGCAGGGTCCACTGGTCGTCGCCGGGTTCGGCGCTGCCGCGTTCGGGCTGCTCGACAACAGCCTGGCCACCAAGACCGGGCACACCCCGCTCGGGCTGCCCACTACGGCGCTGGTCAGCTATCTGGCCGGTGCGGGCGTGCTGCGGTTCCTCCGCGCAGTTCCCGATCAGCACGGACGATCGCAGCCCCACTAGTCCACAGCCCGGGTGGTCACCACGACGGACGGCACCTCGCCCGACCGGGCCACCGCAACGGATGGCACCCCGCCCGACCGGCCCAGCCCGACGCATCCGCCCAACAGATCGCCGATGATCACCGTGACACCCCCAGCCGTACCTCGTGACTGCACGCTCTCACCGGAACGGTGCCGGGGCAACCCCCGACCCCAGCCGGCGTCTTGTCCGGGCCGGGCAGGATAGGCCAGACCTGCGGTTCCGGTACCGGATGGTTCCGGTGGCCCCGGGTCCCGCCGTACCCTGATGGCTCGGTCCACCGCGGCCCACCCTGCCGGAGGCGCACATGGCACCAGTCGACGCCCCGCTGCACCGGCTCTACACGTCGGGGCGGGCGTTCCGGATCGGCATCGGGGACGGTGGAAACGAGATCGGCATGGGCCTGCTCCCCGCCCCGGTGATCACGTCGGTGGTCGACCGGGGCTCGGAGATCCGCTGTGTCGTCGACTGCGACGCCCGGCGGTCGACCCGTACCCCGTCCGGCTCGGGCTCGTCGACCGGGCCGTCCGGTGCACCCGTCGTACCCGAGGTGGACCGTGCGGCCCACCTGCCCGGCAGGCGCAGCAGCAGCGCGGTGACCGCGAAGGCGGCCCACGCGCCGGCCATCGCCACCAACTCCGACCTGTCCTGCAGTACGTAGTAACCCGCGGTGAACGAGACCAGAGCGAGACTGTTGCGGGCGAAGTGCCGGCTGAACTCGGGCAGGTTGCGGCGGGTCTCGATCGCGACCAGCACCCCGGAGTACGGGAACGTCACCACCATGCCCTGGAGCAGTTGGCCACAGAAGACGGTCAGGATCGACCCGAGGAAGATCACCAACAGTTTGGCCGGAGCGGGCAACGCGTCACGGGTCGCGTCGGTTGACGGTGCCACGGGTCTGCCGGCTCGTCGGCGCAGCAGGAGCATCACCACGACCCACAGGACGAGGGTTCCGATCAGCGCCGGAACGAACGGCACCGGCACCGCCAGCAACAGCAGGGAGCTGAGCCCCACGTAGACCGCGATGCCCGCCAGGTCGGAGACCAGGATGTGCCAGCGCAGGCGGTGGTAGAGGACGGAGACGACGAGGAAGAAGAGGTTGAGGCCGATCACCCCGAGCACCTGCGAGCCGTCCACCCGGAACCCGGTCGTCAGCAGCGCCAGGCTGATCGGCAGGGGAAGACTGTAGACGAACGCCCGCATCCGTACGGACCGGATGAGGCTGATCACCCACACCACTACGGTGACCAGCAGGACCGCGGTTACATTCATGCTCGCCCCATTCGTATCCGCCCTCCTTGGTCAGCTCCGGAGCACCACTCATTCCGGAAACGTCGCAACGCTCATGCAGGTCTCGAACGCACCGATCAGCCGGTCGAGATCGTCAGGATTGACCGTGAACTGGTTCTCGCTGATCTCACCGTGCGCGCTCATCCGCCCTTCCCACGCGCTCGTGCCGTCCCAGACGGCCAGGTTGAGGTGCAGGCTCTTGTCGACGGTGCCCAGGGGCAGCAGCCCGACCCGTACGCCGGCGGACCGCTGGAGATCGAAGAGCTGCTGCAGGTCGTCGGTGAGTCTGGCGTAGGCGAAGATCCGGGTGATGCGCACTCCCCGTCGCATCGCCTCCAGGTTGACCGCCCAGTAGTGCCGGCCGATCTCGCTGTTCCACCAGCTCAATTCCCCGCTGGCCCGGGGCATGACGTTGCTCAACGTGTCCAACCGCGTCGCGGCGGTCCTGGTCGCCCCCAGCAGGTCCTGATAGTCGCCACCGAGCCGGGTGATCCGGCCGAGCCGTAGCTGGTCGGTGTCGGTCCGGATCCGGTCGAAGCGCCGACGTGCCTCGAGCGCCACCCGGGTGCCCGGATAGTTCTCGATGGCCTGCTTGGTGTTCTCCACGATCGGCACCATCGCCGAGGTCAACCAGGGGGCGCCATCCATCAGGGTACGCAGGTGGAACCGGCGCTCGGCCCGCGCCAAGGAGTCAACCAGCAACGAGATCGTGGTGCCCATCAGGCCGGCCAGCAGTGATTCGACCCCGGTGGCCGCACCGGTCAGGTCGAGCGAGATCGACAGCGCCGCCGACAGCGCGATACCGAGGACGGCGATCGGATCGGTGTGGACGATCAGTCTGGCCAGTCCACGGGTAGCTTCTCTACGGCGATCAGATCGACGGCCACCCCTTGCGACCATAGATCGTCCTCCCTGGGTAGTGATCACACCGAGCGTACGCCCGCACGACAACCACGAAGATCCCGCGCGTCGTCGACCGGGCGGCCCGGCCGTCGCCGGCTACTATCCGGCGGTGCTGCCCGACCGCCACGTACCACTGCCGCCGGGGACAGCCGGCACGCCGGCCGCCACGCTCACCACGGGGATCGCCGCGTGGGTCGACTCCGAGCCGGTACGCGACCTCGTGCACGCGTTCGGCGGCCGGTGCCCCGAGGGCGACCTCACCGGAACGCTGTCCTGGCTGGACGACTTCTCGGCCGAGCACTGGGACTTCCGGGGTGGCCGCGAGCGTCCCGACGCGCGGGAACCCGACCTGGCTCCCCGTACGGTCGAACTGGTCCTCGCCGCGGCACGCTCGCTGGGGATGGTCGAGCCCGCTCCCCCGCCGCACCGGGTCTACCAGCACCTGATCGTGTTGGGCGGCCTGGCGCACGCCTGCCTGCGCCGCACCGGATATGCGGCACACCTGCTGCGGTCCGGGCTCACGGTGACCGGCGAGGTGGCCGTACTGGGCAGCTTCCGTCCGCTGACGCCGGCCGAGCAGGGCAACCTCGCCACGATCGACATGACCGGGTGCGCCACCGAGGTGGACGTCCTGGACACGGCGGTACGGCTGACCTTCGGCCATGCCACGCCGACCGAGTCCGACGGCGAGGACTTCAGCGACGAGGACACCGGGACGGATGCCGAGCCGCACTGTTCGTGGTCGGTTCGCAGCTACCTCGACGACGCGGGGCCACCGGTACGGGTGCTGGCCGCCCCGTCCAGCGAACCGGCGGTACGGCGGGCGCACACCGCCGACACCCAGCGATTCTGGGCCGGGCAGGCCCGCCTGTCCCCCGGTGACCGGGTCCTGATGGTGACCGCCCCGATCTACGTGCCGTTCCAGCACTGCGACGCGGTACGCACCCTCGGCCTGCCGTACGGCTGCGGCATCGACACGGTGGGGGTGGATCCGGCGCTGACCGTCGCACCGCTGCCCGAGCCGACCCTGACCGCCGGACGGTACCTACAGGAGCTGCGCTCGGCCATCCGCTCGATGCGCGCCCTGCATTCGTCGATCGTCAGCGGCCCGCCGGTCGGAGACACGTTGCGGCGCTGACTGCCCACTGGTCAGGCCAGGGGCGACGGGTCGTCCCCGTCGCCCGTCACCGGTCGATCACCGGGTCTCGATCCACACCCGCTCGGTACGGTGCGCGGTGAGGTTGACGCTCGACGTCTCGCCGACCGGCTTCCACGGCCCCTCGAGCAGGATCGGGTCCCCGTACATGTAGTGCCGCTGTAGCACCTTGACCCGGTGTTCGCCGGTGCCGCTGACGCAGAGACTGGCGGCGGTGTAGCCGCTGACGCCGTAGCTACAGTCGGCCGGGGCGGCGACGGCCGGACTCGCGGTGCTGGCGACGAACAGAGTGGTCAGGGTGGCGGTCAGGGACAGGGCGACAGCGGGCAGTTTCATGACACTCCTCGATTAGTAAGCTTTGTTAACCGAGAGAAGTGAAGCAACCCCGTTCACGTCTGTCAATGCATCTCTACATCAGCATGGTGCGGGGATCCGAGGCCATCGCCTGTAGCCAACTCGCCGCCTCACGCGCACCCGGGCACTGCGCGACGGAGAGCGCACCCGCCAGCGCGGCCATCTCCGACGCCGGGATCAGCACCCCTTCCCGGCTGCGCAGCCGCAGCCGTACCGTCGCCTCGGGGCCGACCACGGTCAGCACCGGCGTACGCGTGACGCCACCGGTCACGACCACCCCGCCGTCGCTGGCTATCCCGGTGTTGGAATCCGCCGTCGCGGCCAGCGTCACCGACCGGGCGGTCTGCAGGTCCACGGTACGGCTGGTCAGACCGCGTACGGTGAGTCGGGTGCCGTCCAGCCACGCGCCGACCCGGGCGATCGACGCGATCATCAGGCCAAGGCCGACCGCCGCGACGGTGGCCAGCCCCAACGCGAAGATGGGTGGCAACGCGGAATTGTCGCCGCCTCCGGCCAACAGACCGAGTATCCCGCCCAGGCAGCAGCAGAGCCCGACGACAACGGCTCCGAGTATCGAGACCGTGACCAGCCGACCGGTCCGCCCCCTCGGATAGCCGACGGACAACACGATCCTTGGGTGCCCCGGATTCATGCCGGCAATCTTGTCACCCCCGATCAAGTCCGCCGTCGCAGCCCCGGACGGGAACCCACCTGTCGGGAGATCTGGCGGGGGATGCGGTACGGACGGCTACCCGGTGGCGGTGTCCCGGATGGCCTGGGCGAACACCTCGGACCGGTGCTCGAAGTTGCGGAACCGCCCGTAGCTCGGGGCGGCCGGGGACAGCAGCACCACCCCGTCGGCCGGGGTCAGCTTGCGGGCCAGGCGTACGGCGGCAGCCAGGTCGTCGGCCAGCTCGGTGCGTACCGAGGGCAGGTCGCGGAGTTGTTCGACGATGCGCTCGCCGCTGTCCGGAATGCCGATCACGGTGATCTGCCGCTGGGCGAGGTGCTCGCGTAGCGGCGTGTAGTCCAGTCCCCGGTCGTTGCCGCCGACGATCACCGTCAACTGCCGGCCGTCGTACGCGTCGATCGCATGCATAGCGGAGTACGGGCTGGTGGAGAGGGTGTCGTCGACGAACACGACCCCGGACGGGTCGCTGATCTCGGCCAGCCGATGCGGCAGCCCCTGGATTCCGGCAGCCGCCTCGGCCAGCACCTCCCGCTGGGCGACACAGTCCACCCCCAGCGCGTCCAACACCGCCAGCGCCACACAGAGGTTGCCCTCGTTGTGCCGTCCCACCAGCGGAAACACCGACCGGGGGAAGAGCGGCTGGTCCCCGGCGAACTGATACGGCACACCGTCCGGGCCGGGCGCGACATGGAACGTGTCCGGCATTGCGGCGCGGACCGCGGGGCGGTCACCGACCTCGGCGACCAGCCGGGCATCCGTACCGTTGATCACGATGGTCTCCGGCCCGTGCCCGATCAGGTTGAGCTTGTCCCGGTAGTACTCCCGCTCCCCGCCGTGCGCGTCCAGGTGCTCGGGGAAGAGCGAGGTCACCACCGCCACCCGGGGGGAGTCGGTAAGGTCCGAGCACTGGTAGCTGGACAGTTCGAGCACGTAGAGATCGGCCGCCGGCAGGTCCAGCAGCGGCACCCCGATGTTGCCGCCGAAGATGTTCGGTCGTCCGACCGCGGCCAGCAGTTGGCTGATCAGGTTCGACGTCGTGCTCTTGCCCTTGCTGCCGGTGACCCCGACCGTGCGGGCGGCGTGGTCGGCCATCCACAGCGCGGTGCCGCTGGTGACAAAGACCCCTCGACTACGTAGTTCGACCAGCCACGGGTGGGTCTGCGGTACACCCGGCGAGCGCACCACCACGTCGGCGGCGGCCAGGTGCTCGAAGCCGTCCTGGCCGATGTGCAGCGGAGCGGCCTGTGCCAGCGCGCCGTCCCAGGGCAGCGACAGGAAGTTGGCACTGTCGTCGACCGCAACCAGACTGGCCGGGCCGTGCGCGGCCACAGCGATCACCGCTGCCCGGCCCTCCCGGCCGGTCCCCCAGACGGCAACCGAACGTCCGCGCAGGTCAGACAGGCGCACGAGTGATCTCCTCCACAGTCAGCGGTCGGGCCGGGACTAGTATGGCGTGTGCTCAACGGACAGCTCCGGCAGATGGACGCCTTCAATTTCCCGTCACACTCGGTCGACCTCGCCACCGGCGAGGCATCGTTCGACTATGCGCTGACCGGACCGGGCGGCGAGGTGCGCTTCACCGAGGTGATCACGTTCCCGCTGCCGGCCAGCCGGCCGGACGACACCACCCTCGCCACCTTCGGCCGGGTCCTCGAACTGCTCCACCTGGTCGCCGGGGTGAGCTACTACAAGGCCGCCGCGCCTCGTCGCCTGGTGTTGCCGAAACCACTCGGCGAGGCTGCCGTGGCGTTGGTCACCGCCATCTACACCAAGGGCCTGGCCGAGTACGCCTTCCGCAACGACCTGCCGTACGTGCTGGAGCTGGTGCCGGAGGTGCCGGCGGGCGAGGTGGCGATCCCGGCCGCGTACGACAACTCCGCCCGTCGCCCGTTGTCCGCCGTCGGCGGCGGCAAGGACTCGATCGTGAGCCTGGAGGCGCTGCGGGCGGCCGGACTCGATCCGGTGCCGTTCTCGGTCAACCCCAACCGGGTCATCGTCGCGGTCAACGAGGCCTCCGGGTTGTCTCCGTTGGCCGCCCGGCGGCGGATCGATCCGGCGCTGTTCGAGTTGAATGCCGCCGGGGCCCGCAACGGGCACATCCCGGTCACGGCGATCAACTCGCTGATCGCGGTGGCGACTTCGGTGCTGCACGGGCTAGGCCCGGTGGTGATGTCCAACGAGCGGTCCGCCTCCGACCCGAACCTGGTCTGGAACGGTCACGAGATCAACCACCAGTGGTCCAAGGGGGTCGAGGCGGAGGGACTGCTCCGGGCGGCGCTGGCCGGGCACGCCGGCCTGACCGAGCCGTACTTCTCGCTGCTCCGGCAGCTGTCGGAGTTGCACATCGCCCGGCTCTTCGCCCGGCACACCCGGTACGACAACGTGGTGACCAGCTGCAATGCCGCGTTCAAGCTGCACAACGCCACTGCCCGCTGGTGCGGGAACTGCCCCAAGTGCCGGTTCGTCTTCCTGGCCCTCGCCCCGTTCATGCCCCGGGAGCGGCTGGCCGGCATCTTCGGCGCCGACCTGCTGGCCGACCCGGCCCAGGTGCCGGGTTACCTGGAGTTGCTCGGCATCGACGCACACAAGCCGTTCGAGTGTGTCGGCGAGGTCGAGGAGTCGCTGGTCGCCCTCGGCTTGCTGGCCGAGCAGGAGCAGTGGCGGGACGCCCCGGTGGTCCGTGCCCTCGTCGCTGCCGTACCACCGGAGGCCTGGGCGACGGCCTCCCGCTCCGACGTCTTCACGCCCAGTGGCCCGCATTACATCCCCCCGACCTACTCCAGGATCCCGATGATCAGGGACTGACTCGGCGCGTGTCGTCGGCGAGCCGACGACACCGCTCCCTGATCACGAGCATCACGACCGGGCGAGTCGCTTCATTGGATGGCGGGTCCGAACGAAGACATCGCCACGGTCGTTCGTGTCGCCCGGGACGAGGTTGGTGGCGAAGGAAATGAAGGTGACACTCCCGTCGTTTGCGACCTCGGACGAGTTGCTGAGACCGTTGCTCTGGGTGCCGTCACTGGCGACGCTCACGCGGGTAGTGGATCCGGTCAGCCGGTCCCTGAGGAAGATGTCCCACTGGTTGTTGGTGTCGCCCGGAACGAGGTTCGCGGCCCACGACGCGAATACGACGTAGCGACCGTTCTCACTGATGTCATCCGCGGAGCTTTGGCCGTTCCCCTGGGCACCCGTCCCGGAAACACTGACTCGACTGGTGGTCCCGGTCCACAGGTCCCGTACGAATGCGTCACCCTCGTAGTTGGTGTCACCTGCCACGAGATTGGAGGCGACACTGTTGAACAGGGCGTACCGGCCGTCAGCGCTGAGCCGCACGCCATAGCTGTAGCCGTTGGCTTCGGTACCTGCGTCGGAGACGCTGACCCGAGTGGTGGTCCCGCTCCACAGGTCCCGTAGGAACACGTCGGACTCGCCGTTGGTGTCACCCGGCACGAGATTCGTCGCCTCCGACGAGAACAGCACGTAGCGGCCGTTGGCGCTGATCCCCCACCCGAGACTCTCGCCATTCCCCTGGGCCCCCGAACTGGAGACGCTGACCAGGGTGGTGCTCCGGGTCGTCATGTCACGTACGTACACCTGCATTTCGCCATTGGTGCCGCCCGGTTCCAGATTTGTCGCCTCCGTTTCGAACACAACGTACCGGCCATCAGGGCTGATTCCCCTGGGTTGACTCGATTGGTCCGCGTGGACACCGGTGCTGGAGATCGCGATCCTGCTGGTGGTCCCAGTCCATCGATCGCGGACGAGGGCGGCGGACCAGACCGAAGGACCGGGGGCCAGGTTCGTCGAGGTCGAACTGAAGAAGACATACCTGCCGTTTGTGCTTACGTACGGGCCGACGCTCATGCCGTTGCCGGGGATGCCGTCACTGCTCACGCTTATCAGGGAGACAACCCCCGTACGCAGGTCACGAAAGTAGACACTCTGTTTGTCGACGATCATGCCGGGAATCAGATTCGTGGCACGGGAACTGAACGCAACATAGCGACCGTTCGGGCTGATCGCCGTCCCACCGCTGTCCAGATCTGCCTGAACCCCGCTACTGGAGGTGCTGACCAGATAGGTTTCCAAGGCGGCTGCGGAAACCGGCATCGCGGTCGTCAGGACCAGCGCCGTCACCATGAACATCGTCAGGACGAAGCGAGGTGATCTCATTTTCTTCCTGGCCTCCATTGCGTTAGCCGGCTCCGCAAATTGCTGCGAACACGGGCCAGTATCGAGCATTGCAATCACGCCCGAAAGAGCAGCTATCCGTCGAGTAACGGCAAGTCCGAGATCTGACAACTCGACGTCCGACCGCACAACCCGGTCAGCCAGTCGACGCAACGGGAGCAGGTTCAGGCGTCCCGTACGGCGTCCAGGGCGAGCATGGCGACGTGCAGCGACAGGCACACGTCCACCGAGTCGAGGTCGACGCCGAGGATCCGGGCGATTCGGGCCAGTCGTTCGTAGAACGCCGGCCGGGACAGGTGTGCGGCGCTGGCCGCCGCCGACTTGTTCCGGCCGTACTCCAGGTACGCCCGCAGGGTGCCGAGCAACTGCTCCCTCGGGTGCTCGGCATCGTAGGTCAGTAGTGGCCCGAGTTCCCGCTCGACGAAGGTCTGCAACCGGGGCTCGTCACGCAGCAGGTGCAGCAGGCCGGGCAGTCCGACGTGTGGAAGGCGGAACACGGCCACGTCGCGCCGGCCACGTCGCGCCGAATCGGCAATCTGCCGGGCCTCGATCAGCGAACGTCGCCCCTCCCGCAGGGTGCCGACCCCGGAACCGGCAGCGATGATCACCGCGTCCGGCCCGGCGACGGTCTGCTGGGCCGAGGCTGCCGCGAGGCGTACCCGATGCAGGGCCGCCGCGAACGCGGACAGCGACCGGTCCTCGACGCCGGCGTCCGGCAACGCCAGCAGTACGCCCACCGCCTGATCGTCCAACGTGCTGGCCAGCCCGTTCAGGTTGGTCTCGCGCATCGCCTGGCTGACCGCCTCGGCCAGGTCCCGCAACCGGGCCTGGGCCGCCTCCGTACCGATCGGGATGGTCTCCGCACCGGCCTCGTCCGCTCGATGCCGGACCACGACGCCGACCAGGTGACGGCGTTCCAGGGGCACCCCGAGGGCCCGGGCCCGCAGCGCCACCTCGTCGACCAGCCGGGCGTGGTCCAGCAGCGTGGTGAGCAACGTACGGTGGATCTGGCGCTCCAGTCCGTCGGCGTCACGCCGGATGAGCCGGCCCAGCGCCAACGTGGATGCGGCGCGTTCCAGCAGGATGGTCAACCGGGTCGGTGGAACACCGAGCCCGTCGGCCGGGCCGGTGTCGGGCCACCGCAGCAGCAGCCGTCCCCAGTCCTGACCGCGCGCCCCCACCATGGTCACCAGCCAGCCCGCGTCCGGATCGTACGCGGTGCGCCCGGTCAGGCGGATTCGTCGGGACTGCTGTTCCCAGCCGCTGAGGAGCAGTTCGGCGCTGTTTCCGGCAGCGTCGTAGGCCAGCACCCGGCGGGACAGGTTCTCCAGCACCACCGGACAGCCGGCCAACTCCGCCGCCTGGCGTACCACCTCGGTCGGATCGGCACCCTCCACGGACAGTTCGGTGAACCGCTGGTGGATCGCCTCGGTCGCCCGTAGTTCGGCGAGCTGCGCGTGGACGATCAGCCCGTGCACCGCCTCGGTGATCGGGACGAACGGTGTGGGCAGCCGCAACTCGACCAGTGGCAGGCCCCGGCGGGCGGCGGCAGCGACCATCACCCGGGGCACACTCGTCGGATAGCGCCGGCCGAGCTCGACCACCAGCCCGGAGACCCCGACGTCGGCCAGGTCCCCGATGAACGACCGGATTCCGTCGTCCTCGGCGGGCAGACCGATACCGGTGGTCAGGACCAGCTCACCCCCGCCCAGCAGCGGGGCGATGTCCGGCACCTCGGCGACGTGCACCCAGCGTACGAGCCGGTCCAGGCCAGCTTCCCCGGCGACCACGCGGGGGCCGCCGTAACGTACGGGGTCCAGGGCGAGAACATCACGGACAGTAGGAAACACCCGGTCACGCTACCGTCCACGCGGCCGTCCGCTCCATGGTCGAGATCTTGTCGATCCGACCACTCTCCGTAGCGGGCCGGCGGTGATGGCGGTTCGGTGGACGGTTGGGACCTGCGCCTCGTCGCCAAACACAGCCAGGAGGACTTCGGCCGGATCATGCACTATTCGGCCTCCATGGTGTCGGCGGTGGAGTTGGGACAGCGTCCCGTCGACCTTCCGTACCTCGAACGCGCCGACGAGGTGCTCAAGACCGACGGGCTCTTCGCCGCCCTCTGGAAGCTGGCCAAGCGGGACGGCGAGCCGGTGTGGTTCCGCCCGTGGCTGGACGCCGAGCGGGCCGCGATCCAACTGCGCTGCTACCAACCAAACCTGGTGCCCGGCCTGTTGCAGACCGAGGCCTACGCCCGCGCCGTGCTGCGGACCGACGGCGCGCTCACCGACGACAAACTCGCCCGGCTCCTGGGGGTCGCCTGGACCGGCAGACGATCCTGAGCCGGGACGACCCACCGGAGCTCTTCGCCATCATCGACGAGACGGTGCTACGGCGTACCGGCGAGGGCTACGAAGCGCTGATGGCCGAGCAGCTCGCGCACCTGGTGGCCTGCGCCGAGCGGCCGAACGTCAACACGTCATCCCGGCCGACGTGGTCTTCCACATCGGTCAGTCCGGCCCGTTCGTGCTGGCCAGATCGGCCGAGGGCGGGGTGGGCCACCTGGAGACCCAGCACGGCGGCGTCGTCGTGGACAGCGAGCAGGGTCTGGCCACACTGCTGAGTAGGTGGGATGGTGTGCGCAGCGAGGCGCTGCCGCGCCGGCAGTCGCTGGACCTGATCAAGGAGTTGATGAAGCAATGGACCTGACCGACGCCCGGTGGCGTAAGTCCACGCGCAGCGGCGCCAGCGGCGGCGACTGCGTGGAGGTGGCCGACAACCTGCCCGGCGTCGTGGCCGTACGGGACAGCAAGGACCAGCAGGGTCCGGCGCTCATCTTCGCACCGGCCGCCTGGCGTTCGTTCGTACGGTCCGCCAGCCAGCGCTGACCGCCTGGCGGGTCGTTCGGTGCGGTTCGCCCACCGGCAAACCGCACCGCCACCGAAGGTGGCACCCGCCCCCAGCCGCACCCGCCTCACAGGGGATCGTCGCGGCCCAACTCCCAGCAGGCGACGGCGGTCGCGGCAGCCACGTTGAGCGAGTCGACACCCCGCCGCATCGGGATCACCACCCGCAGGTCGCTGGCGTCCATCGCGCCCCGGGTCAGGCCCGCCCCCTCCGCACCGAGCAGCAGCGCCGTACGACCCCGGTGGGTGGCGTCGATCCGCTGGATGGGGACCGCGTCCGCCGCCGGGGTCAGCGCCAACACCGCGAAACCGGCTGCGCGTACCCGCGCCAGGCCGTCCGGCCACGGGTCCAGCCGGGCGTACGGCACGGCGAACACCTCGCCCATGCTGACCCGTACGCTGCGCCGGTAGAGCGGGTCGGCACAGGACGGGGAGAGCAGTACGGCGTCGACCCCGAGCCCGGCCACCGCCCGGAAGATCGCGCCGAGGTTGGTGTGGTTGTTGACGTCCTCCAGGATCACCACCCGACGGGCGTCGGCCAGTACGCTCTCCGCCGTCGGCATTTCCCGCCGATGGAACGAGGCCAGCACACCCCGGTGTACGTGGAACCCGGTGACGGCTTCCAGCACCGCCTGACTGGCCGCGTACGCCGGACCGGCCTCCGCCAGGTCGCCGAGCTGGTCGACCCGCTTGGCATCGACCAGGAACGAGCGGGGCCGGTAGCCGGCCCGGAGCGCCCGCCGCAGCACCAGCTCCCCCTCGGCGATGAACAGGCCGTGCGGCGGCTCCCAACGGGTACGCAGCTCGACGTCGGTGAGCGCGCGGTAGTCGGCGATCCGCTCGTCGTCAGGGTCGGTGATCAGTTCTACGGACACGCGGACGATTCTTCAGTAGGTGATCGGCGCTGGTCGCACGAGGTGGCTGGGCAGGCCGTGCCACGCTGGCGACGCAGCGCGGTACGGCCGACCCGGGCGCTGCCTCAGTCGGGCAACTGTTCCATGATCCAGGTGCACAGCTCCTCGGTGATGGCGGTGTGTGTGGTGGTGGTCGAGGAGCACCGGAACGCGTCGAGTTCGCTTTCGCTCGGGTCCAGGGCGTCGACCTTGGCGTACAGGTCCTCCTGCCGGTCCAGGTAACGGATGGCGACCGCACTGACGGTGGGGACGAAGCAGGCGGTGGGTCTGCGTAGCGTGACCCGCCCGCCGTTGCGCTCCAGGGCCTCGGCCAGGATCCGGTACGACTCCAGGGTTCCGCCGGGAGCGCCGTCGATCTCCGGGAACCCGTTGGTGGTGACGGTCCTACGGCCGGGTGGGAGGCTACGAATCAGTTCGGCGACGGTGACCCCGTCACCGGCCGCCTGGATGCGGAACGTGGTCCCCGGGAAGAGGAGCCCGTCGATCCTCAGCGCGATCTCACCCGGTTCTACGACGATGCCCCCACCGTCGCCGGCACCGTTGGCGACGCCGATCCGGCGTGGGATCGCCGGCCACCAGCCGACGCTACGCAACCGCTCCAGGAACTCGGCGCGGTCGGGGTGCGGCCGGATCGCGCCGTCGTCGCGGTCGTAGTGCTGCCACATCATCTGCCGGGCGGCCGGGCTGTCCATCTGTCGGGCGAAGTCGTTCTCGGGACCGGGAATGAAGTAGGAGAACGCCTGGATCCCGACCGGGATGTAGCCGCCACGGTGCGGGCTGTCGTACGAGAAGTAGAGGGCGGTGCGGTGGTCGATCCGGTCGTTCTCCAGTTTGGCCAGTGCGTAGCGGGTCACCAGGCCACCCATGCTGAACCCGCCGACCGTGAGTGGACTGGCGTCGAGCTGACGGGCGATGGTCTGCTGGATCGCCGCGATGGCCGCTTGGGCGTTGTCGATGATCGATGCGGTGCGCTCGTCGAAACCGAGGAGGATGACGGTCCGGCCCCGCTCCCGGAGCCGGGTGATGAACGGAAATCCAGTCTCCAGGCCCTGGTAGAGCCAGTCCAGGTCGCTGCGGCCGAGGTTGAACCCATCCGCCATGATCACGGGTCGGGTGATCCCCTGGCTGCCAGCGCCGTAGTAGACCCGGGCGAAGCCGTACGGGAGGGTCCACTCGTCGTCGGGCGGTGGCACCTCGACCGGGACGGCGGGCGCGCTACAAAGCCGATCCGCCAGGACCATCGCGCCCACGTTCTGCTCTTGTTGCTGTTCGGACATGCCGCTTCTCCCTCCATCCGCACACGCCTTCCAGCCCGGCGGTCCGCCTTCGGTGAAAGGACTGCGGAGATCGTGGTGAACCACACCGTCAGAGGGACGATAGCGGCTTAAGTAGGTTTTCCTCCCGATCGACACCCTTACAAGGCATGGGTCCGATTTAGCAACAATTCATTCGTTACGAACGTCGTCGCCCGCACCCCGACGAGTCCGGGTACGGGCGACGACGAAACAGGCGGTGCCCCTCAGACCCTCAGCTCCACGGACGCCTCCGACCCGAACCCGACATCCGTTGGATCCGCCTGCAACGATGCCTGCCAGGCCGCGGTCGACACCTCCGGCTCCAACGGCTCGACGTCCGCCCGTACGGCGAACACCTGCCAGTAGAAGCCGTGTGACGCCTTCACACCGTCGACCGTGCGCACCCGGAACTCGCCGGCCGCGACCCGGGAAGCGGCCAGCGGCGACACCGGCTCGTCGTCCTCGAACATCGGGGTGAGCTGCACGGTACGGCCCTCCAGGAGGGTCAACGCCTCGAAGTACTCCGGCAGCTCGACGGTGGCCACACCGTCAACCAGCCGTCCCTCACCCCGGAAGTAGACACCGTTCTCCGGCCCGCCCAGGGGCGAGTACACGAGTTTCCGAGGGTCGGACTCGCCCGCCTTGTTCAACGGGTGGTCCATCACCGCACTCTGCGTCGTGTAGACGATCTTCCGTACCTCGAGGACGCCGGTGTTGAGCATCTTGATCGCCGGGGCGCTTTCCGGACCGACGTAGACACCGCCCCTGGCGTACAGGTCCCAGGTGCCGATCCCTGCGGTCGGCAATCCACTCGGGTTCACTCCCGCGACCCCTAGATTGCCCCCGACGGACGCCCGTTTCTCCACCCAGAGGCAGCCCACATCCGATCCGGTGGTGCCACCGTGGCCGATGTAGACACCGCTGCGGTTGAGCAGGTGCAGCCGCTCGCCACCATCGACGTTGAGCCGGCCGCCAGTGGTGATGGACTTGTTCGCACCGAGGTGGATGTTGCCCTCGACCGTGGCGTTCCCCTGCACGGTCAGATTACCGTCGGCCCCGACGTCCTTGATCACGTGCAGGCCGGACTGCGCCCGTACGCCCATCACACCGTCGGTGGTCACGGAGAGACTGCCGCGTCCCCGGACCGTGTTGGCCCGCAGATCGCGTATGCCCAGGTCCGCGTACGGGCGACTGTCCAACGCGTAGTTCGAGGAGGGCCAGTTGTTGCTCTGGTCGACCAACTCGAAGCCCCGGCCCGGTCGGAACGACAGTTGCGCGTGCTGCACCCCCGGTCCCCAGAAGGCGATGCTGGCCGCCACCTCGTCGGCGACGACGGTGGCACCATCCAGACTGCCTATGTTCAGCATCGACTGGGCGATCCGCAGTCGGCTGGCACCGGACTGGTAGAAGTCGATCATGTCATCGGGATCGTTGCCGACCCCTATCCGCAGGGCCGTGTTCTCGTCGTGGCGTACCACGTAACGAATGAACGCCTCGTCACCGGAGCCACCACCCGGGTCGCTCGGGAACTGGATCCCGGCCTGCCGGTTGTCCCCGATCGCGGGAACGATCGCGCCGACCGGCACCCGCAGACCGGCGGCGACCCGATCAGCGCTGTCCACGGTGACCACGCCCTGGCTGCGGGTGACCCGGCCGAGGACGACCACCCGACCCGGATCCGCGGGCCGTCCGGGGGTCACCTCGACCTGCCCCTCCTCGGACCACCGGGTCTCCGCCGCCACACCCCCCTCGTTACGGGAATCGGTGAGCCACTCCCGATAACGCAGGGTGACGAAGAAGGTGCCATCGGCGGGTAGCCCGACCCGACGTGCCTCCGGCAGCACGATGACCGCCCCGTCGGTGTCGATCGCCACCCCCTCACCGATGGTGATGTCGCTACCGATCGGAGTGATCTCCAATCCCTTGACCACGCCGACCGGTTGCAACAGCCGGGCGATCAGGTTCTGCCGGGACAGCAGGTAGTCCATCGCCTGGGACAGGTCCGAGGCACGCAGATACTGGTGGTCGTAGTAGCGGGGCCGCGCCATGGGCAGCGACGAGCCGTTCTTCCAGCTGATCGTCATCGTTTCTCCGCGGGGTCGAATCCGGCAGGGGCAGGGTCAGTTCCGGGATCACGCCCGGGAGGGTTCCGGGACGCCATCAGGCAGACCCGGGTACGAATGGATGGGCGCAGGCGGTACGCGACGGCCGGCTCCGCAACGGTCGGCTCACTGCGTCGCCACCGTGTCGTAACGCAGTCCGCTGGAGAGCTCCCCGCCACCGGTGTGCTTCGCGTGCCCGCGCCACAGGTGCACCGAGCCGTCAGCCCAGCGGGCGACCTGCCACTGGCGGACCACCCGGACCCCGGCGCGCGGTACCTCCTCCTCCGGGATGGCCAACTCGACCAACTCGGTGCTGCCCGGCCGGGACCGCCAGTCAAGCACCCGGCTGTGTCCGGTCACCGCGACGGGCTGGCCGTCGCGCGTCGGCTGCTGCAACGGCACCCGGTGCAGCCGTACCGAGGTCGGGTCGCCCTCGTACGGCTTCGGGATCAGCGGCACCCAGTTGTCCGGCACGGTGGTCGCGAACGCGTACGAGTCGTCCGGCACGCTCACCGGCAGCCCGGTGACCGGATCGACGGCCGGCGGCACCGGTGGACGGGGCGGTACGGCGGCCCGGCCGACCTGGGCCGTACGGTCGATGGCCCGCCCGGTCACACCCGTGACCGTCCGTTCGACCGCCCACGCCAGGTTAGCCATCTCGTCCCGCCCGAACCGCACCTCCTCGACCGGCTCGGAGTCCTCGGTCGCCGCGACCGTCGCCGGCAACACGAGGACGTCCGACGGGCCGCCGGCAACCGTGTTCGACGGCCGGAACAGCGCCCAGCCGCGCGCGCCGTAGGCCGGCGGGACCAGGGTCTGCCCCCCGAAGGTGTCGGTCACGATCAACGAGCGGATCCGGGTCGCGGAGCCGACCGGCAGGGTCAACGGGATCAGGAAGTGGTCGTTGGCGTAGATCAGGCCGTACTCGAGGAGGAACAGGCGACCCAGGTCGCCGGCACCGGCACCGACCTGCGCCAGGTTGACTCGGGAGTCCTCCATCTCCCAGAACCGGGTCGAGGGCATCCCGGCATAGCTGACCGGGGTCGGCAGCGTGACCCGGACCAGGTCCAGTACGACCGGCCTCGCCTGTAGCGTCTCGCCGGGCGCGTGGTCGAAGTGGTACCAGTCCAGCCGGTCACCGTCGTACTCCCCGGCGGTGAGGACCAGTTCCCCGGCCGAGCCGGCGGCACCGATGGCGAACTCGTACTCCATCCGCTCCCGCTGCCACGCGCCGCCCTCCAACCCGGCGGTACTGACCATCGGATGGAACTCCTCGGGCGGCCACGGCGGCGTCTGCGGCCGAGGATCGACCCCGGGAGAGATCACGGCGGGTAGTTGCAGGAGATAGCCGGTGGGCGGCCCCGGTGGGCGGGGCGGCACGCCGAGCCAGGTCAGCCACTCCCCGACCACCGCCTCGACCGCCGCCACCAGATCCGTCGGAACCGCGATCTCTTCCAAGAAGCTCCCGGTGGCACACGCCCGCAACACCAGGTCGCCGTGTGGTACCCGCCCGGCCACCACCCGCAGGTACCCGACGGTCGCCGGGTCGGCAGCCGACGGCGCGTCCGCGGGCAGCAGCGGGATCGGGTACCGGGCGACGATCGCCGGTGCCAGCGAGCCCGCCCCCGCGTCGGCCAGTAGCCGCAGCAGATGCTGCCCGGTCTCCGCCGAGAAGCGCAGATCGTCGGCGGTGGCGCTGGTCTCCCGCTCGACCACCGCCTCCAACGGAACGCCGGACGGCATCGTGACGGTGCTGCCCGACTGCCCGCCCGGGCGGTAGCGGGTGAACGGGGTCACCTCGGCGTGGACGCGGGCCCCCACCGGGGAGCCACAGTCCTCGCCGTTGAACTCCCCGAACTGCCACTGACGGGCCAGCAGCCACAGTGGATCGGCGGTACGGGCCGCCAGGGAAGGACCCATGTCACCACGACGGGTACGCGGCTCCAATCGGGTCCAGGTCGTCACCGAAGGCTTGGCGACGGCCGGATCGTAGCTGGTGCTCATCAGCCCTCCCACAGGCCCGGCGACGCGGGCATCGCGTCCGGGACGAAGTCCGTCGTGGTCTTGGATTCGACGACATTGGTCGGTGCGTAGATCGCCGGCAGGAACTGGCCGGCGTCGGCCAGGGAGTCGACGTCGACGGCGCGGGCGATCGCCAGGTCGAGCGTCTCCTCCAGCGTCTGCGCCAGCGCGGCCGGCTGCCAGGTCGGTGCGCTGTCGGCCGGCACCGCCAGCAGGATCGCCTGCGGAGCGGCGGCACCGGGTGCGTCGTACTCGAAGGTGAGTGCGGTCTGTGCGTGGTCGGCGGGGACCACCTCGGTCCACTCGTCGACCAGCAGGCCGTGCACCGGGCGGCTGAGATCGAGTTCGCCGAGGGTCACCAGCACCAGCGACACCGGTTCGGTGTTCGGGCGGGGCGGCGCATGCCCGACCCACCGGTCGCCCGCCTGGTACGGCAGTTGGGCGACCTTCACCCGTACGGGAAGTTTCACGGCACCACCGGCGTCCAACGCCGCCGCATAGGTGAGTGCCTCCTGCAACCGGCCCACCGCCGGCCGTACCCGTCCGTATCGGGCCAGCCAGTGCCGCGCCGCGTGCGGCGAGCCCTGGAGGGCGTCACTGGCAGCGAGTACTGCGGACAGCCTGGTTGAATCGGGCGCCCAGGTACGCGACAGCACCGGCATGTCGTTGCCGAGCAGGGCGTGGATCCGGGCCACCTGGAAGTCCCGCCGCTGACCCGGTTCGGCGTTCGGGGCGTCGAACTCGGTGCCGGGAACGCAGACGCAGTCGCCGGCCGGGCAGGGGGCCCGCCCGACCCGTGCGGCGACGAGCCGGCAGTGTGCGGCGATCCGGCGGGTCAGTTCCGCGCCGGCCAGCCGGGCGGCCTCCG
>NZ_JBHTMP010000075.1:0-30949 GCF_042679305.1 Micromonospora sonneratiae
GACGACATCCTCGCCAAAGTCCAACTCGTTCAAACCAACATCAAGAAACTCGTGGCAAACAACTCAAAGTAAACCGATCAGGATCACGAAACACTAGCCGGCCAGGCCGATCTCGGTCAGTACGGCGGTGATCCGGGCGCTCTCGCTGGCGAAGTACGCCGCAGCCTCGTCACCGCTGCGGTAGAAGTCGGTCCAGTTCTGTTCGGTCAGCGTCCGCTTCCACTGTTCCGAGGCGTGCAGCTTGTCCATGAGGGCGATCAGGGCGGCCCGCTCGCCAGCCTTGATACCGGGCGGCGCGACCACGCCACGCCAGTTCATCAGCTCCACGTCGTACCCGGATTCCTTGATCGTGGGTGTGGGGGTTCCCGCGCCGACGTCGATGCCGATGCTGCCGGAGACCGCCAGCGCACGGACCTTGCCGGATGCGACCAGGTCCTTGAACTCGCTGGCACCGGAGACCGCTGCCGTCAGGTCGCCGGAGAGCAGGGCGGCCTTGGACTCGCCGCCACCGGAGTAGGCCACGTACTTCATCGCCTTCGGGTCCGCCCCGGCTGCCTTGGCCAGCAGACCGACCAGGATCTGGTCGGTGCCGCCGGCTGATCCACCGCCCCAGTTGATCGAGCTGGGGTTGGTCTTCGCGTCGTCCATCAACTGCTTGAGCGTGGTGTACTTGGAGTTCGCCGGCACCACGACGACCTCCTGCTCCGCGGTGAGCGTCGCGATCGGCGTGACCTGGTTGAGCCCGACCGGCGACTTGTTGGTCACCACTCCGCCGACCATCACCAGCCCCATCACCATCAGCTGATGTGCGTCGCCCCGGTTCTTGGTCACCAGTTGGGACAGTCCGAGCGTCCCGGCTGCACCGGGCACGTTGTACACCTCGACCGACTTCTCCACCAGCTTCGCGTCGGTGAGGGTCTTCTGTAGGGAACGGGCCGTGATGTCCCAACCGCCGCCGGGGGCGGCAGGTGCCATCAACTGGACGGTCTTTGTCGGATATTTGACCGCTTCGGACGATGCGTCGCTTCCGGCGCCATCCTTTCCACACCCCGTCGCCGCGAGAACCAGCAACGGTACGCAGGCCGCCAAGCCGGCCCGGCGTCGCAACGTAGGCGCGCCCCGGAGCATTGCCACCATCATCTCCTAACCATGATCCACCGTTGCCGCCTCATTTCGGCCGCGTTGCGTCGATGCTGTCGACCCGGCCACCCCGGGTCACCGTTACGGTCGCGGAGTTCGTTGTGGTCGTTGTGGTCACGCCGCACCCGTCCCTCTGCGACAGCTGCGCGCGCCGCCCACGGCAGTCGTGCATGCCCGCCCCCACAAAGGATTCCGCACCGCCCGGCACCGTCCCCGACCCGACCGACGCCACGACCGGGATGCGCGGGGCGTCGACGCGAGGGACACCATTCCTCACCCGATCACACTGTCAACGATCAATGAATCAAATGATCAAATTGCAGCCGACCAGGCCATCGACTCCGGCCGCCACCCGGTCCCGCGCAATTGACCTTGACCGGAGCGGGACTCGGCACGTCGGCGGCGGGCGGGGACGATCACCACCCGGAAGTCGTCATTTCCCACACTTGACGGATGGGCCATCATTGACTGTACGGCTGGGAACATTTCCGATCTCGGTTGCTTCACGGTGTCGGAACCTCGTCGCACGTTTCTCCATCGTCTATCTTGCTTCCGGGAGCCGCCGGCGACCCTAGCCCCACGACACGAGTGCCTTCATGAAGTGATCGGCGCATTGGCGGATGGTGGTGCACTGAGAGATGAGGATTCAGCCTCGTCAGCAGCTTTTGGAGATCTGGGGTGCCACCGTGCGGGCGTCCTGGCAGGACGAACGGTGGATCTGGGGCGGTCGCGACGGCGCCAATTCGATCAGCGACGCCGAACAGTTGCTCTGCCTCCTGCTACCGGCGACGAAGGTGTCGACATTCAAGATCGACCGGCCGGACGAGACCGCCGACGAAATGATCAAAGCGCTTCGCGCGCTCGGCAATGCCACCCAGATCCCCCGGGTCATCATGCAGGCCCTCCGGGACTACTTCCTCAGATACACCGACGAGTCCGACACGCCGGTTTTCCCGGGCGGCACGTATTTCGACGCCGACGACAAGACCGAGGTCAAACCGCAACAGTTCCAGTTGGACATCGTCGACTCGTACGCCATGTCGATCACTCTTTCGCTGGCGACGATCGGTTTCCTGAAGGTCTTCCGCCGGGCGGTACGCCGCGAGGAGATCCTTCAGGAGATCAACTCTCTGGAGGGATTGGCCAGCATCCGGCTGAGCGCCGCGATGGTCGGGTTGCTACGCAGTTTCGCAATCAACGTCTTCGACGTCGACTCGACCGAGGGCCAGGCGCTCTGCCACATGATCAATCAGAGCGGTCTACCGCAACGGCAGATCGTGACGCAACTGCGGCGGGCGCTCCAGCAGACGATGGCCAGCTTCCGGGAGATCCTGATCGGTTCCGGTCAGGTGGCCGACCTGGAGAACTCGAACCGGCTGTTCGAGTGTGGCTGGTCCTGGGGGGTCGTCAAGGACGCACCGGAGATCGAAACTCTCGAAGCGGTGGGCAAACAGCCCCGGGGCGTGGCCCTGGAGGCACCGTACCTCTACTTCACCGCCATCGCCCTGGACGCCATCGAGGACCTCCTCTCCGAGCGGACGCGGGTCCTCGGCCTGCTCAACGAGGAACAGCAACGACTCGCCCGAGCCCTGCAACTGCGTTGGGAACTCACCCGTACCTACTGGGCCGTCGTCGCCACCTTCGGCGACGGCCACCAGTGGCCGCTGGAGGACATCCCCTGGCGTACCACCGACGAGGAAGCCTCCGACTACTACACGTTGCTGGTGACCTCGCTGGCGGTCAAGGGGCTCCAACAGGAGCGCGGTTCGGACGTCGAACTGGCCCGGGTCGGTCGGGTCCTCGAAGAGTTGTCCAACCGGGCCCGCATCACCCGGAGACCACTCGACCGAGACCCGTCCCTGGCCCTGCACTCGCCCGGGATCCGGCTGCCTCTGGTCGGCAGCGAACAACTCGACGACGGTCCGCGACTACGCTGGATCGTCAGCGAATTCGCCTCGCTGCTGTTCCAGCGGGCCAGCAACGTCGCCAGTCTGTTGACCGATCCCACGCCCCGGGCCAAGCTACTGGAACTGGCCGACCTGACCTGGGACCACCTCCTCAGGCGGAGACTTGACGACGGCCCGAGCCGGGGGCTCTGGGACCAGCCGGGCAAGGTGTTCCGACAACTGCCCCAGCGCTACGACGCGCCGTCCTGGTACCACACCGAGCGGGTCGTGCAGGGCCTGATCGCCACCGCCAACATGCTGGGCCGCACACCGTTGCGCAGCGACCGGCTGGAGGTCTTCGCCCGGGACCTGCTCAACGAGGCCGAGCACCTCTACGACATCGAACTGCTCAGTGGCGGCACCGAAGCCGGTCCCCCGATACGACAGACGTTGCAGATCGTCCAGGTCTACCTGCGCCGGGCCCGGGAGATCCTGAGTGAGCGACCGGCTACCGCGTCGTCTCTGGCCAACGAGGTACTACGCAGACTCGACGAACTCGCTGCGGCTCGCCGCGACGTCACGGGGACGGGCTGACATGTTGGTGTTCGCGGCATCCGACAAGGGCGGCACCGGCCGCTCGGTCACCAGCAGCAACTTCCTCTACCGGACCGCCCTGCAGGGGGCCGACGTCTGCTATCTCGACTTCGACTTCGGATCACCCACCGCTGGCGCGATCTTCAACATCGAGGACGCGTTGCGTGGCACCACCCGCGGTGGGCTGCATTCCTATCTCGACGGAATGCTCAACGAGCCGACCCGGGTCGACGTCTGGAACGACTCCGACCGGGCAAGCCTGCGCAACCGCCCACCCGGTGCCGGACGTCTCGTACTGCTCCCCGGGGACGCCGGTGGTGGGGAGTTCCCGGTCAGCCGCGAGCGCGTCGAGCGGTGCGGAAAGCTCTTTCTGCGGCTGGAGGAGGAGTTCGACCTCACCCTGGTCGACCTGAGCGCCGGCCGGTCGTACGCCACCGACATGGTGCTGGCCGCCACCGCAATGCCCGAGTTGCAGTCGGTCAGGTCGCGGTGGCTGGTGTTCCATCGCTGGACCCGGCAACATGTGCTGGCCGCCTCCGGCCTGGTCTACGGCCCCAAGGGAATCCTGGAGACCGGCACCCGACACGGTCACAACCACGACGACCTGGCCGGCCGACTGCGATTCGTGCGTACGGCCGTCATCGACCCGGACTCCCCCGAGCTCGAAGGTCTACAGCCGGCGCAGGTGGCGTGGCTGCGGGACTGCAACCAGGATCTGCTCGAACTCGCCAGCGAAAGCCGGGTGGGCCGGACCATGCTGCTGGGCAGCGTGCCGCTCGATCCGGTGTTGCAGTGGCGGGAGCAGCTCATCTCCGACAATGACGTGTGGGCCCGACGGATCGCCAACCGTGAGACGGTGGAGGCGTTCGACTCCCTGGCTAAGCGCATCGTGGACGACACAGCCTGGGAGACCCTATGACGACACCTGAAGTGGCATTCGAGGAAACCGCGGCCAGACCCAGCATCGAGTCCGTACCGCTGTCACATCTCTCCCTGGAACTCGGCCATCTCTACATCGAGGAGTTCGCCGGCGGGGTCGAACAACTCCGGCGGCACTTCATCCGGATCGCTCCGTGGGTGGCCGCTGCCCGACAGGCATGTGTCGACCGGACGCCGGCCGGCCGCGCCCGGATCAGCACCTGCTTCCTCATCGACGACTACTTCACCCGGTTCAGTACCCCGGGTGAGGTGGCGCGGCAGTTGCAGGAGGCCACCGACGGCACCGGCCTGGTAATCGACTACTTCGCCCGCGAGTCGGGCTGTGCCCGGGCCGATGACATCCCCCTCGCCGAGTTGGTGCTGACCCAACTCGTCTCGGATCCGGTTCCGCAGACGACGGGAGACCGCCCGCCGACGACCGAGACCGGCTGGCTGTGCAACGGCAAGCGGTCGCCGGCCCTGGATCTGGCACAGGCGATGAGCGGCAGTCGCGGCTGGTTGCCACCCGTCCAGAACGCCGCCAACCGGCACTCCATCTTCCTCGACGTGGAACTGTGGGACTACGAGGAGAACGGCGACCGACGATGGTCCTGCCCGTACCTCGCCGCCGTCTGGCAACTCATGCGGCTGGGCCTGCTGCGGTACGAGGGTGAAGGGGTGACGAACCCCTACCAGCTGGACGACTGGCCGACCGACTGGGACGAATTGCCCGCCGTGGTCAAGCTGAACCCGCACGCCGCCCCGTTCAGCGCGTACCGGACGTTCTCCGTCCTCGGGACCCGCTTCCTGCCGATCGAGCACGCGGTCCGCACGATCCTGAGTCAGGTCTCGATCAGCCCGGCCGTACTCGACCAGATCCACACCCGCAGCCGTGGCGAACGCGTCGACCTGCCCAAGGATCTGGTCGAACGGGTCGAGTACGCCTTCGTCGCCGACTGACCGTAGTCGCCGTTTCACAACTCCACATCCGGCAGATGATCTGGATCGGCTCCCGGCAACCAGGTCAGTGCCTGCCCCGCCAGACGACGGAATCCCGGGTCGGAATCGTTGCGGGCGAGATCGATGAGCAGGGTACGGGTCTTCCGATCCGTACCGAACCGGGTGCCGAGCACCCGCACCGATGTTGCCCGCGTCCACCAGTCGTGATCGTTGATTCGCTCGACGAACAGCTCGTGCACCTCGGGCAACTCGGCCAGCCGTTCCCCCAGGACCCGGAGCGCCTCCCGGCGTACCTGGACGTCCGGATCGCGACGGGCCTTGTCCATCAGCAACTCGGGTATGCCGGGACTGGTCCCGAAGTGCTCGCCGAGGATCCGTACGGCCACACACCGGACCACGTCGTCGTCCCCGGTGGCCCGGTCGACCAGCGCCGCACACTGCTCGGCGTCGGCTCCCAGTTGGCTGGCGAGCGCCACCGCCGCCTCACGGACCAGATCGGGGTCCGGATCCTTGCGTACCCGGTCGAGCAGGACCGCCCGTAGCTCCGGGTCGCCGGTGAACCGCTCGACCAGCAGTTGGACGGCGGCCAGTCGTACCCGGGCGTTCCCATCGTCGCGGACCCGCTTGACGAACAGCCGGAAGGCGCGGCCGTTCGGCCGGCTCCGGTTCAGCACCGCCGCAGCAGCGTGTACGAACACCGTCGCGTCCGGGTCGCGCCGGGCGCGATCCACCAGGGCGTTATGGACCTCGGTGTGCACCTCCGCGCCACGGGTGAGGGACTGCACCGCCGCCAGCCGTACCCGGGCGTCCCCGTCGTCCCGGGCCCGATCGATCAGCAGGAACCGGATCCGGGGAATGCTGCCGACGCAGTCCGCCAGGGCGGTGACCGCCGCCAACCGTACGTCCCCGCTGGGATCGTCGCAGGCCAACCCGGCCAGCACGTCACACACGTCGAGATCGATTCCGACCCGGTCGACCAGTGATCGGGCCGCCACCAGCCGTACCCGGGCATCACCGTCACCCCGGGCCAGCTCCCCCAGGGCGGCGCCCACGGCCGGGTCGACCCCGAGCCGGTCGGCCAGCGCCCCGGCCGCCACCAGCCGCACGTCCGCGTCCCGATCCCGGCGAACGCATCCGATCAGCAACTCCACCAACGGTGGATGCTGCGGGAAGGACTCCACCAGCAGCCGCAACGCAGCCCGGCGGACGACCTCGTCCGGGTCGGTACGGATCCGCTCGACCAGCAACTCCCGCAGCTTTCCGTCGACGTCCGAACGCCGGACCAAAGCGTCACAGGCCGCTCTGAGGGTGCCGGCGTCCCGATCCACCCGAATCCGATCGAGCAGTACCGCCCGGACCCCCGGGTCGGTGCTGAGCCGGTCACCGAGCACCCGGACCGTGGCCCGGCGGAGGACGGGGTCCGGCTCGTCGTTAGCCCGTTCGATCAGCAGGTCACGGGCCTGACGGGTCGCCCCGAACCGTTCCATCAGAACCTGCGCGGCCGTCCGGATCACCTCGGCGTCGCGATCGGTACGGAGGCGTTCCAGCAGCTGGTCACGCAACCTGTCGCTACCGCCGTAGTGGTCGCCGAGGGCCTGTACGGCTGCCCGGCGTACCCCGGGCTGCTCGTCGGCCGCCGCCCGCTCGCACAGCAGGTCCCGCACGTACGGCTCATCGTGGAACCGTTCCCCGAGCGCCTGTACCGCCGCCAACCGGACGCCCGGGTAGCCGTCGGCACGGGCCCGCTCGACCAGCAGGTCACGGGCGAACTGATCACTGCCGAACCGCTCGCCGAGCGCCTGCACCGCCGCCAGCCGCACGCCGGCATGCCCATCGTCGCGGGCGCGCTTGACCAGCTTGGTCCTGGCGCGTCCCGCTGCCGCCTGGTGCGCGGGGCTGGCCGCCGAGGCGTTGGCCAACTGGGCCACCTCGGCCAGCCCGGCGACGGACGCGTACGCCGCAGAACTGTCGTCGATCGAGCCGAGCACCTCGTCGAACAGGTCGTCGATCCGGTCCGTCGGGGCGGACAGCATCGCCGCCAGCCGGGCGGAGTACGTCGACACCGCGCTCCAGACCACCCGTACGCCCCGACGTCGGTACCAGGACAGGTAGATCTCCCGGCCGGGCCAGTTCTGGCCGACGGCCTTCGCCGCGGGCAGGATCTCCTCGTCGATCAGCGCCACGGTCTCCCGGTCGTCGATGGACACGCAGTGCTCCAGCAGCAGGATGATCTGCCGGAGCAGCGCCTGCGCCGGGACGGCCGCCGACGCGAAGAGGTTGCGCACCTCGGCGAGACACTGCGTGGCCAGCGCGAGGTTCCACGGCGGTGGGGCGAACCCGGTCGGTGGCCAGGGCTGGTTGACCTCCGTGGCCAGCAGGTGGATCAGCTGGGCGGTGTGCTTCTCGTGCAACGCACCGGCCAGCAGCCGGAGCACCTCCCGCCAGGAGATGTCGGTCCAGTGCTGCCGGAACAGGTCCTTGAGGTCCTCGAAGCTGACCACCTGATCGTGCTGGAACTTCGCCAGTACCGCGTCGGCGCAGAAGAACTCCAGGAAGGTGCGGTGTACGAAGCCGTACAGGTGTGGACCGTATCTACTAAGGATGAAGTTCCGCTCCCGGAACTGGGCGATCATCAGTCGGGCGGTCGCGTGCGCGGTCGGCGGATCACACTGGTAGCGCTCGATCAGGTATCCCTCGAAGACCTCGCTCAGCTCGTCACCGGCGATGTAGTTGACCGTCAGCCCCCGCTCCGCCGACTGCATCCGGTACGCCAGCCGCCGCAGCAGTTCCTTCTTGTCCTCGGCGTCGATGAAGCTCGGCCCGTTGTACTGGTCACGCAGATGCCGGTTGACGTCCCACTGCTCCACCAGCACCGTCGCCGCGTGGTCGTACAGCTTCCACCGGTCCCTCGGCAACGTCTGGTGCTTGCCGATGATCGCCAGGATGGTCAGCAGCAGCGGGTTGCCGGCCAACTCCTGGATCGCATGCGAATGACGCATCGCGTCGAGCAGCCGGGACCGGCGGATCTCGGCGTCCTCCGGCCGGTCCCGAATCGCCAACCGGTACCAACTGGCCAGGAACTCGGCGGTCTGCCGCTCGTCGAGGTCCTGCAACGTGAAGTGGGTGAAGCCGACGTCGGTCAGGATCCGCCGGGCATAGCCGATGATCCGCGAGGTCACGATCACCCGCGCCTGCGGATGGTCCGCCGCGAACCCGGCGATCTGGCTGGCCACCTCCTCCCGCCGGCGCCGGTCGAACACCTCGTCCAACCCGTCAAAAATGATCATCACCCGGCCGCCGAAGGCCAGGTGCTGCTGCAACGCCGACCGCTCCACACCCAGGCCGTCCGTACCGGCCCGGTGGTCCAGGTAGTCGACGAAGCTCTGGCACTTCCCCTCGCCGACCAGGGTGATGTACGACCGCAGTTCGATCAGCAACGGCAGATGGTCCGTCAACACCGCCAGCCGGGCGTCGAGCTGCCCACCGGCCAGCAGGAGCGCGATGTAGCGGGCCACCGTCGACTTGCCCGCCCCGGGATCACCGAGCAGCACCACCGCCCGCTGCTCCGGCGACCCGAGCACGTCGAACAACCGCTGCAACGGCTTCGCCCGGTACGACTCGTGCAGATGCACCAGCTCGGCCGGATCGACCTCCTCCGGAACGTCCTCGGTGCCGATGTGCCCCTCGGCCTGCATCCGTTGCAGCCACTCCCGCGGCAACTCGACCGGGGGCGGATCCTCCCGTACCGACTGCTCCACGAACACACTGGTGAGCTGGATCTGCAGGTACTCCTCGGTCTGCGCCGGGGTGAGCACATCCAGATCGAGTACGCCGTACTGCTGGCGGAGCCGATCCCGGTACCGCTTGATCGTGGCCGGGCTCAACGCCTGCAGGCTCTGCTCGGACCAGCCCTTCTCCGCCAACCGGTTGGCCACCGCCGCGGTGACCTGGGCGGCCAGGTCCGCCGGATCGGTGAAGGTGCCACACAGATACCGGTCGGCCAGCTCAGCCCGTAGTTTCTCGATCTTCTCCGCGTCCGTACCCCGATCGACGTAGCAGCGGGGCCACGGTGCGGTCTCGGCCAACAGGAAGATCAGACAGGGCTTGTCACTGGCAACGGCCTGCCGATATTCCAACTCGGTGATCGACTGGTCGTAGCCGGCCGGCACGAAGCCGTATCGCCACGCGAATATCCCGACGTAGATATCGCATTCGGCCACATCGGCCAGGCACCGCTCCAGCGGTCTCCGCCCCTCGGCCACATAGGACTCCATGGCCATGTCCTCGACCCGCAGTCGGCGCAGGGCGAGCTGAACTGCGGCGCGGCAGTCCTCCAGGTCCCGGAATGTGGCTGAGACGTAGACCTTGGTCACGGCGGTTTCCTTATGACGTGAGCGGCCTGTCTCGCAACCGTAGCAACGGGACGCACGGATTTGTTTCCCAGCTGATGGTCGGCAACCTGACGCGGCTCACATCCGTCTCTCCGCAGATCACTCAGAACAGCGCCGGCGCCAGCAACTCGACGATCGAGAGGACCTCCAGAGCGCACCCCCAGGAGAGGCTCACCCCGCCCCCGCCATGCCCATAGTTGTGAATCACATGCTGCCCACCTACATTGACCTGCTCAACTCTCACCTGAGGGCGCAGCGGCCGGAGACCGACCCGATGACTACGAACCCGAACCTGGGCGAGAGCCGGCTCGATCATGGCGCAGCGACTGATGATCGCTTCAGCGGTGTCCGCCCGGGGCGTCGTGTCGGACCGGCCGTGTTCGAGCGTGCCACCGAGAATGATCTGGTCGCCCTGCGGCAGGAAATACGTCAACTCGGGTGAGTCCTCCGACGTTTCCAGAAAGAACCGGTGAACGCCCGGGTTGTCGGCCACCACCAGCTGCCCACGGGCCGGCACCACGTCGGTGTCCGGCACCGCCTCCCGGGCTCCGGAGCCGGTGCAGTTCACGACCACGGGGGCCATGCCCCGGACGCTGTGGATCGAGTTCACCGACGCCCGTTCGATCTGCCCGCCCGCCTGAATGAACCTTCGTAGCAGGTAGTCGAGATAGGTCGGCATGTCGACCACCGGAGCGGTGTAGCGCCAGCCGCAGAGAAATCCGATCGGCAGTTCCGTGGCGGAGCACAGCTCGAAGTCGTCGACGCCGGTCAACCAATCATGTGGGCGACACACGCTACGCGAGGCCTCCATGCCACTCACCAGTCGCACCCCGGTACCGCGCTGGGTCGCCAGTGGCTTGAGAATCGACAGGGTCTGGTGACTCCACATCAAGATCCGGTCATGTACCGCCAGCAGCGGGCCCCAAATCGCGCCGGATGCATGGGACGACGTATCCGTTGGCAGCTCCCGGGTCCGGACCAACACGGTCCGCCCGCTCTCGGCCAGACATAACGCCGTCGTCAGTCCACAGACACCGGCGCCAATAACAAGGACGTCTATATTTTCGGGGGTCATTCGTTGAGGATATTGCCGGGTTTACCATCGCGGTACCGCAACAGATCGGAGAAAACAACACATTCAGGATCCTCGTTCGATAGTCGATCATCTCAGCGATCACCTCAATGATCGTCAGATGCCCGACGAGGGGGGAAATCAACCATTAGTGCCCTTGCGCGCGTCGTACCGGTCAGTCGTGCGTTGCACCATCGGCGGATGATGGAATGCAATCAGCTGATCGGCCTCGAACGATGGCGTACGACGCCGACACCGGGCGTGATATTGCGGAGGTGCCATGCTGACCTTGGGCGAGGTCCACACCGGACTTCTTCAGAACTCGACCTCGCTTTCCCTGGACGACACCATGCGACTGCTCGATCTGATGGTGGGGGAACGGGTACGGCGCTCGGAGCGGCCGATCGCCTACGCCGTATCGCCCGATCAGCTCACCGGCATCGACTGCCAACTGCCGACGCGCACCGGCAGCCGCGTCCGGGGCGTGGGAACCGTGGTCTCACACGCGGCCGTCACCGGTGGACACGTGCTACAGGGATCCACCTACACGCGGATCGGCCGCGCCGCTGCCAATCGTCGGCTGGTCTGGTCGCACTACCTGTCCCGCCCCGGCCAGGTCGAGACCATTGGCAAGGTCGACGCACGGGACGTGGGCCGGGGCTTCCTCGGCGCCATCGACCCGCCGAACGTACTCAACGTCGGCGCTGTCAGCGCCCGCCTCATGGATGCCGTACAACAGGCGTCCCGGCTCGACCGCCGGCCGCCGTTCCGGACCCAACGGACGCGACTGCGTTGGCTGGTGCTGCCCGCAGCGGACTCGGACACCGAGCCGCACGGCACCTTCCGGGTCGAGTCAGCCACGCTCCGCACGCTCGAACTGACCGTGTCGCACGACGACATACCGGCGATCGTCGCCCTGTGCGAGGACCTCGCCCTGCACGACTGGTTACTCACCACGCTGTTGTCGCTCATCGAGGCCAGCCTCACCGGGCCGGGCACCCGCGCCCAGAAGATCGACCGGCTGCGTCCGGCCATCGACTGTCTGCTGCACCTGTGGATGCCCGCCGCCCGGCTGGACGAGGCCGTCCTGCCGGTCTGGCAGGCTCTAGAGCGTCGTCCCGGCTTCACCCGGCAGTGGCAGTCCTCGGTCAACCGCATCCGCGACCAGGTCACCCTGAGCACCATCGCCCTGCTCGAAGCCTCGTCGAACTGATCGGGACCGGACCGGGGCGCGATTGACAGCAGGAGCATCGCAGGGACGGCACGGGCGAACTCACGGCACCGTGGCCGGGCTTCGCCGGGGATAGCGTACGACCAGGCTCGCCAGCACCTCCTCGTCGCCGTACGCCTGGTAGACGTGTGGCACGTCGGACTGCCAGGAGATGTGCTCACCGGCCCGGGCCACCTGCGGCGAGTCGACCGGCCCGGCCCGGAGCGCACCGGCGAAGACGGTGATGTGCTCGGTCACCCCGGCATGGTGGGCGGGTGACGTCTGCACCGGTCCCGGTGGAACGCGCAGCCGGTACAACTCGTAGGTCACCGTCCCGTCCTCGAAGACCTCCAGCAGGGTGGCCTCCACGGCTGCGCCACGTACCCTGGCCGGCGCACCGGCCCCCGGCTCGGCCAGTACGGCGGCCAGCGGCACCCCCAGGGCCGCCGTCACCGCGTAGAGCGTCTCCAGGGTCGGGTTCCGGGTGCCGTTCTCCAACCCGGACAGCGTCGCCTTGCCCACCCCGGCCCGCCGGGCGAGCGCGGACAGTGACACGCCGCGCTCCTCCCGGAGTCGACGCAACCTCGCCCCGACATCGTCCGCGTGGGCGTCCAGTGCCGGCCGCCGGCCCGGAGCCGCCCCTTGGTTTGGTGAGCGCGAGTCCATGGGGTTATCGTGCAACACCCCTGCGTTCCGTTTACGGAACGCCGCATCGTGCCGAAGGAAGGTCGATGTCCCGCCTGTTGCAGCCGGTTCTGGCCGGCGTGGTGACCGCCCTGGTCGGCTTCGCCAGCTCATTCGCCATCGTCCTGGCCGGCCTACGCGCCGTCGGGGCCACCGAGCAGCAGGCCGCGTCCGGCCTGCTGGCGCTCTGCGTAACGATGGGACTGACAGCGGTCTGGCTCGGCGTACGACACCGGATGCCGATCAGTATCGCCTGGTCGACGCCGGGGGCGGCGCTGCTGGTGTCCACCGGCACGCTGCCCGGCGGGTTCCGCACCGCCATCGGCGCGTTCCTGGTCTGCGCACTACTGATCATCGTCGCCGGGCTGTTCCCGATCCTCGGCCGGTGGATCGCGGCGATCCCGAAGTCGATCGCCGGGGCCATGCTGGCCGGCGTCCTGCTCAGCCTGTGTATCGCACCGGTCCGCGCCCTGGTCGACGTACCGACCCTGGCCGGACCGGCGATCCTCACCTGGCTGGTGCTCAACCGCTTCGCTCGACGATGGGCGGTACCCGCCGCCCTGGCGGTCGCCGCGCTGGCGATCGCGGTGACCAGCCCGGCCGACGGGCTGGCCGGAATACCGCTGCGACCCGCCGTCGAGTTCCAGGCACCCGACTGGAACGTACCGGCGCTGGTCAGCCTCGCCCTCCCGCTGTTCCTGGTCACGATGGCGTCGCAGAACGTACCGGGAATGGCCGTGCTGGCCGGGTACGGCTACCGCCCGCCGCTGCGCGGCATCCTCCTCGGCACCGGCCTGGCCAGCGCCGTAGCCGCCCCCTTCGGCGGGCACGCGGTGAACCTGGCCGCCATCACCGCGGCACTGGCCGCCAGCCCGGACGCCGACCCGGACCCGGGGCGCCGATGGATCGCCTCGGTCACCGGCGGCATCTCGATGGTCGTTCTCGGGCTGAGCGCCGGCCTGGCGACTGCCCTCGTGATGCTCTCCCCGCCGGTGCTGATCGAGGCGGTGGCCGGGCTCGCCCTGCTCGGGGCGTTCGCCGCAGCCGTCGCCACCGCAGTCGAGGAGCCGAGCGGACGGGAGGCAGCGGCGGTCACCTTCGTGGTGACCGCGTCCGGAATCACCCTGCTCGGGGTGGGGGCCGCCTTCTGGGGGCTGTTGGCGGGTGGGCTACTGCTGCTCCTCCAGCCTCGCCGCCGTACCCCGACCGGGCCACCGGCCGACACCCGGTCACAGGTCCCGGCAACTCGATGACGTCAGTCCTCCGGTACGAGATCAGCGGTCAGCACGCTCAGGCGTACCTCCTCCGCGTTCACCGCATGGATCTGGTCGGCCTCGACATAGACGTCACCATCGAGCGGGCGACGGGCCTCGACCTTGACGAAGCCCTCACGCAGCAGTCGCGCGGCCGTGTCCGCCGGCACCTCCGGTTCCTCGGCGCCGGCCGTCATCAGCTCGTCGAGGCCGACCTCCGTGTCCGGGGTCGGCGCCTGCACGATCACCGCATTCGGGTCGCCCAACTGGACCATGTCCACGATGCCGACGATCGCTCCGGCCGCGTCGACGACCCGCATCCCGGGAGAGACCTGGACGATCGGCTCCTGGGAACCGCGCTCCTGCTTCATCGGATCGCGGTTCCCAGGTCCCGGACGGCTAAACACCGGTCCCGGAGGGCTGCTCAGCCGGAGCTGTTCGACCGAAGCAGGGCGGCTGACCGCCGGACGAGCGGAGGTCAGCCCTGCGCCACCGTTCAGCGGTCGGACCGTGGCGTGTTCCAGTCGACCGGGCTGTCCGGACCACCCTGTCGCTGCGCGGGCACCCGGCCGGCGGCGACCAGCGCGTCCCGGATCTCGGTGAGCAGCTTGACCTCTTCACTCGGCGCCGCCGGCGGCGGCTCCTCGCCCCGCTTACGCCGCTCGGCCAGCTTGTTCATCGGGAAGACCACCAGGAAGTAGAGCACCGCTGCGGTCAGGACGAAGGTGATGGCGGAGTTGACGAAGGCGATCCAGTCGAACGGCACATCGAAGATCTTGGGAACGGCGTGATCGGCTCCGCTGGTGGCCTTCTCACCTGCGGGGGTGGCCCCGTCCAGACCATCCGCCCTCCCGGTGATCAGAAGTACGACCACCGTGATCAATGGCTTCAGGAACGAGTTGGTCAGCTGTGTGACCACGCTGGTGAAAGCCGCACCGATGACGACACCGACCGCAAGGTCGACGACGTTTCCGCGCATGATGAAGTCTTTGAAGCCCTTGAGCATCGCGCCCACTCCCGAGGGGTCCGGTTTCCTGTCCGCGACAACCTATGCCCCGTCGGGCGCTTCCAGAAAAGCGCCGGCCTCGCGGGCTGCCCGGATCGGGTCACCGGCCCGGATCGCCTCGACCAGTCGCCCGTGATCGACGTACCGGTCGGGGGTCAGCTCCCCGCCGACGGCGACGCTGTCGGTCAGTGTGATCTGCATGGCCGCACCGACCGAGGCGTACAGCTCCGCCAGCATCGTGTTGTGCGCCGCCGCCATGATCGTCGTGTGTAACGCCACGTCGGCGGAGACGAAGTCGGCGACGCGACCGGCCCGCCAAGCGGCCTCCCGGACGGCGAGCGCCCGGTCGAGGGCGGCCAGGTCCTCCGGGGTACGCCGCAGCGCCGCCAGCCGGGCGCCCTCCACCTCGAAGGCACGGCGTACCTCGACCACCTCGGTGGCCTGGGCGTCCGCGACCCGACGACCGACCGCACCGGACAGCTCGTCGGTGGAGACGACGTAGGTGCCGGAGCCCTGCCGGCACTCCAGCACCCCGGCATGGACGAGGGCGCGGACCGCCTCGCGGATCGTGTTTCGCCCCACACCGAAGGCGTCGACCAGCTGCGGTTCTGTCGGAATCTTGCTGCCCAATGGCCAATCGCCATCGGCGATCCGGGCTCTGAGCTGCTCAATCACCTGTCGGACGCGGGTCCGGCGGGGAGCAGGGACTGGGGAATCAGCGGACGGTGTCATCGGTTACATCATCCGACCAGAATTCATCCCATGATTGTAGGGTCACCCGTATGACTCCGCCACCATCCGCCACCTACACCGAGCCCGTGGCCCCCGCGCCGGTGGTCACACAGCCGGAGGGGCGGGTGGCGGCCACCCCGGTCCGGGGCAGCGTCATCGTGCTGGTCGGCATCCTCCTCGTCGCGATCAACCTGCGCGCCGCCATCACCAGCCTCGGCGCACTGCTCGACGAGGTACGCACCGGACTGCACCTCTCCGGCACGATGTCCGGCCTGGCCACCACCCTGCCGACCATCGCCTTCGCCGTGTTCGGCGCGCTGACGCCCTGGCTGATCCGCCGGTTCTCCCCCGCCCGGGTGCTCGTCGCCTCGATGCTCGCCCTGACCGCCGGACAGGCGCTGCGGGTCACCACCGACGCCTCCCTGGTCTTCCTCGCCACCAGCGCACTGGCGCTGGCCGGGATCGCGGTGGCCAACGTACTGCTGCCGATGCTGGTCAAGCAGTACTTCCCGCATCGGGCCGGGTTGATCACCGGTGCGTACACGATGATGCTGACCGTCGGTTCGACGGTTGCCGCCGCAGCCTCCGTACCGATCGCCCACGCCTTCGGCTCGTGGCGGGCCGGTCTCGCCGCCTGGGCGGTGCTGGCGGCGTTCGCCGTACTCCCATGGCTGCCCGCCGCGCTGCGACGGACCCGGCGGATCGAGGGCCGCGCCGCCCGGACCGCGACCGACAGCCGGGTACGTCCCGGTCGCACCCGGCTCGGCTGGGCGATGGCCGTGTACTTCGGCACGCAGTCGCTGAGCGCGTACGCCATCATGGGCTGGCTGGCACAACTCTTCCGGGACGCCGGCTACAGTGCCCAGAACGCCGGGCTGCTTCTGGCCGGGGTCACCGCACTCGGCGTACCGATCGCCCTGGTCATGCCCACGCTGGCAACCCGGCTACGGACACTGCGCCCGCTGGTGCTGACGCTGTCGGCGACCTCGGTGGCGGCCTATCTCGGACTGGCCGTCGCGCCACATGACGGCGCGTTGCTGTGGATCGCGCTGCTGGCCATCGGGCAGAGCGCCTTCCCGCTGGTCCTGGTCGCCATCGGGCTTCGCGCCCGGACCACCGAGGGTACGGTGGCACTCTCCGCGTTCGCCCAGAGCATCGGGTACGTCATCGCGGCGCTCGGCCCACTGCTGGTCGGAGTGATCTACGAAGCGACCGGGGGCTGGCGGCTGCCCATCGGTTTCCTGGTGCTCGCCCTCGCTGTACAGACCTTCGCCGGGTTGGCCATCGCCCGACCGCGCTTCGTCGAGGACGAGTGACCTCGTCGCGTCGTTCGCGCGCCTTCGGGTCAGGACGACGTGGTCGTCGCCTCGCCGGCCAGGGCCTCGTCGACCGTGGGGTAGGTGTTCAGCACCTCCACCAACCCACTGACCTCCAGAATGCGCATCACGCCACGCTGTGGTGCGGCCAGTCGCAACAGGCCACCGGCCTCGTCACAGCCGTTCTTCGCCCGGACGAACACCGACAGCCCCGTGGAGTCGCAGAACGACAGGTCAGCCAGGTCGAACACCAACCGGTGGTGTCCCTTGTCGAACAGCTCCGTGATCTGGTCCTGCAACGTCGGCACGGTGGACATGTCGAGCTCGCCCCGGACCGACACGACGACCATGTCACCGCGCTGTTCCGCCTGCACCACCAAGGACATCCTCGACCTCCCCTTCCCGGTGGAACGGTACTCCACCGATTGGGCGAGCCACAGTATAGGAGTTCATCGGCCGATCCCGGGGCCCGCCGGAACGCGGCCGGTCCGAACGGTCAGCTGGTCCGAACGGTGACACCTCGGGAGCCGGCCGTCGCATGCAGTTTGAGCCGGTCGATCCGGGCATCGGGCGGAATGTCGTAGACCAGCAGGCCGGTGACCCGGCTACCCGGGTTGATCTCGGCAAGGAAACTCTGCTGGTTGACGTTGGCCAGGAAGCCGGCGGTCCGGTCCGGACTGAACTCCATCCCGTTCGGCTCGTACGCCCGCTGGGCCGACTCGGGGACGGTGGCCAGCCCGCTGCCGAGGTTGCGGGCGGCCAGGTCGACGATGCAGAACTGGCCTATCGCGCTCTGGCTGACGAAGGGGTCACCGATCTGGCCGATTCCGCACTCCACACCGCGTACCTCGAACTCGATGTCGCCGTCGCGGGCCGGCTCGCGCAGCCCCACGACCCGTTGGCTCCGGTCACTGATCGCGTCGAAGATGTCGCTGCCCCAGAACAACACGGTCGCCCCGGCGGCAACGCAACAGCAGGACAGCAGCGCCGCAACGATCCCGAGGATCAGCCAGAGCCGTCGGTCGACGGTGGGCCCCGACGACGTACCTTCCGGCGGTGGCGCAGTTGGCGGCGGAGGTCCGGCCGCTGGCGGCGGCTCGTTGCCACCGCCTATCGACGGTGCGGTGTACCGGGTCTCCGGCGTAGACCAGTCCGGGGCCCTCGGCACGGCTGCGGCGTTCGGTTGAACCGGATGCTGCTCGGCCGTGCCCGGTAGCGACTGCGCGGGCGGCGGTTCGGTGGTGATCGGTTCGACCGGAAACGGCTCCTCCACCGCACCGTCGGCAGCCGGGTCCGGAGTCGGCTCCCGGGTGGGCCCCACCGGGGGCGGGGGATCGATCGCCCAGTCCCATCGCTGGTTTCCTGGCCCGCCATCGCCGCCGGTGGGCTGGTTCTCCCCACCTGGCTGGTTCTCCCCGCCTGGCTGCGTTGTCTCCCCGCCTGGCTGACGTACGGGTTCAGCGCGGGGCGGTGTCGAGCCGCTTTCCGTCGGGTCGGGCGTGGTCATCGCGATCCCCCGAAGTTGCGCGAGGCACTTTGCGAAATTCTAGTCTTTCGCCCGATTGATCCCAGTAAGGATCGCCAATCTCAACGTCGTCACATCGAACATGTCCCGGCCCGGTCACCAGGCGGCAGGATGTCCTGATGGATCTCGTCACGCTCGACCACGTCCGAGCAGCGGCGGCCGACATCGCCGACGTTGTCGTCCGTACCCCGCTACTGCCCTGTCGATGGGACGAGCGGCTCCTGCTCAAACCGGAGAGCCTCCAGCCGGTCGGCTCCTTCAAGCTCCGCGGTGCCACCCACGCGGTGGCCCGGCTGAGCGCCGAACAGCGGGCCCGGGGCGTCGTCACCCACTCGTCCGGCAACCACGGGCAGGCGCTGGCGTACGCGGCCCGGGCCGCCGCCGCGCCGTGCACCGTGGTAATCCCCGAGAACGCACCGACCGTCAAGATCGAGCAGGTACGGGCGCTCGACGCCGAAGTGGTACTGGTGCCGCCCGCCGAGCGGCTGACAACCGCCGAGCGGATCGTCACCGAGCAGGGGCGGACCATGATCCCGCCGTACGACGACCGCCGGGTGATCGCCGGGCAGGGCACCGTCGGGCTGGAGATCATCGAGGACCTGCCCGAGGTCGAGGTGGTCCTGGTCCCGGTCGGTGGCGGTGGTCTCGCCTCCGGGGTGTCCACCGCGATCAGGGCGGTACGCCCGTCGGTCGCGGTCATCGGCGTCGAGCCGGAGTACGCCGCCGACGCACGACAGTCGCTGGCCGCCGGTGAGGTGGTCGTCTGGGAACCGGCCCGGACCCAGCGCACCAGCGCCGACGGACTCCGTACCAGCCTGTCGACGCTCACCTTCGCACACCTGCGGGAGCGGCTCGACGGCATCGTGACGGTCACCGAGGACGAGATCGCCGCCGCCATGGCCCGCCTCGCCCGGGAAGCCCGGCTGGTCGTCGAGCCCAGCGGCGCGGTGGCCGCCGCCGCTCACATGTTCCGGGGCGACGAACTGCCAACCGGCCGTACCGTCGCGGTGGTCACCGGCGGAAACGTGGATCCGGCCCGGCTGTCGGCGGCGCTCACCGCACCGTAGACCATCCGTCCCGGGAGAGTGGCTGTCCGGCGACGGACAGCCACTCGCTCCGAAGCACGTGGGGTGACCGGATCAGGCGATGTTCTGACGGTCCAGGACCGTCAGGCGATGCCCTGACGATCCAGGATCCAGGCGGCCATGAACGCCTCTTCCTTCCAGGCGTTGTAGCGTCCGCTCGGCCCGCCGTGCCCGGCCCCCATCTCGGTCTTCAACAGGTACGACCCGCCGGGTGCCACGGCCCGCAGTCGGGCGATCCACTTCGCCGGTTCGTGGTAGAGCACCCGGGTGTCGTTCAGGCTGGTCATCGCCAGGATCGCCGGATAGTCCACGGCCGACACGTTCTCGTACGGCGAGTACGACTTCATGTAGGCGTACACCTCGGGGTCGGCCAGCGGGTTGCCCCACTCCTCCCACTCCGTGACAGTCAACGGCAGGGACGGATCCAGGATCGAGGTGAGCGGGTCGACGAACGGCACCTGGGCGACGATGCCGGCGAAGGCGTCCGGTGCGAGGTTGGCGATCGCGCCCATCAGCAGGCCGCCGGCGGAGGCCCCCCGGGCGACCAGTCGCTCGCTCGACGTCCAGCCGGACTTGACCAGGTGCCGGGCGCAGGCCACGAAGTCGGTGAAGGTGTTCTTCTTGGCCAGCATCTTCCCTTCGGTGTACCAGCGCCGGCCCAGTTCGCCACCGCCCCGGATGTGTGCGACGGCGAAGACGACCCCACGGTCCAACAGGGACAGTCGGGGGATCGAGAACCAGGGGTCCATGCTGGCTTCGTACGACCCGTAGCCGTAGATGACGCAGGGGGCCGATCCGTCCTGTGGCGTACCGGCGCGGCAGACCAGCGAGATCGGCACCCGGGTGCCGTCGTCGGCCAGTGCCCACTCCCGGTGCTGCTCGTAGGCGGCCGGGTCGAACGGCTGCCCGTCCGGGCCGGGCAGCACCGCCTGCTGCTTGCGTAGCACCATCGACCGGGTCACCAGGTCGTAGTCGTAGACCGAGTCCGGCGTGATCAGCGAGGTGTACCGGTAACGGATGACGCTGGTGTGGTAGTCCGGATTGGCGTCCAGCCCCACGCTGTGGATCGGCTCGGGGAAGTCGATGTCGTACGGCTCGGTGCTGCCGACCGTGAGCACCCGGATCCCGGTCAGCCCCTCGGTACGCAGCGAAACGACGATGTGGTTGGCGAAGGCGTCGACCGACTCCAACCGGGTACCGGGCGAGTGCTCGATCATGGGTACCCAGTCACCGGGCGAGTCAGCCGACGTGTACGCCAGCGCGAAGTCCTCCGCACCGTCGTTGTGCAGGATCAGGAAACGGTGACCGTGGTGCTCGACCAGGTATTCGATGCCCTGCCGACGGGGCGCGACGACGGCCGGTTCACCCGTCGGGTTACCGGCCGGGATGACCCGTACCTCGCTGGTGACCTTGCTGTGGATGTCGATGAGGATGAACTTCTCCGAGCGGGTGAGTTCGACGCCCACCCAGAACCGCTCGTCGGTCTCCTCGTAGACGATGACATCGTCGCTGGCCGGCGTGCCGACGACGTGCCGCCACACCCGGTTTGGCCGCCAGGCCTCGTCCACGGTCAGGTAGAACAGGATGGAGCCGTCGGCCGACCAGGCGGTGCCGTAGAAGGTGTCCGGCACCTCGTCGGGCAGGACCTCACCGGTCTGGAGGTCCTTGACCCGCAGGGTGAACCGCTCGTCGCCGGCGAAGTCCGTGGAGTAGGCCAGCCACCGACCGTCCGGACTGACGTCGAAGGTGCCCAGGGCGAAGAAGTCGTGCCCCTCGGCCAGCACGTTGCCGTCGAGCAGGATCTCCTCGCCGTCCAACGGCGCGCCGTCGTCCGCCATCGGCGGATCGGTCTCACCGTCACGGACCGCCCGCCGGCACCGGATGCCGTACTGCTGGCCCTCGACCGTACGCAGGTAGTACCAGTAGTCGCCCTTGCGGGCCGGCACCGACAGATCGGTCTCCTGGGTACGCTGCTTCGTCTCCGTGAACAGCGTCTCCCGCAACGCCGCCAGATGCGCGGTGCTGGCCTCGGTGTAGGCGTTCTCTGCCGCCAGATGGGCGACCGTCTCGGGGTCGTCCTTGCCGGCCAGCCACGCGTACTCGTCGACGAACGTGTCGCCATGGTGAATGCGCTCGGTCGGAACCCGCTTGGCGACGGGGGCACCGGCAGTCGTCTCGGTCGTCACGCCGGCCACGTTACCGCCGCGACACGCCGTCCGCGATGCCGCACGGCCGGTGAGCGGCACCGGAGACAACGTCCCGCTCGGCCATCGCACACGGTCATTGTGAATGATTCGTACATCTGTACGATGGCCGCGTGGTGGATGACAAGAGATCAACCCCTCAGCGAAGGTCTGCAGACATCACCCGCCGGCTCGCCGGCATCTGTGGTCCCGGTTTCGCCCGTGCTGCCGGCGCAGCAGACGGGGTGGCCGGCGCGCCGGCCCGCTGGGTGGCGGTCCCCGGCACCGTCGACGCCGTCGGCGCGGTCCTCGACGTCGCGGCCGACGAGGAACTCGCGGTGGTGCCGCGCGGTGCCGGTACGAAGATCGACTGGGGCGCGGCACCGTCCCGGGTGGACATCGTGCTGGACACCGGCCGACTGGCCGGCATCGGGCACTGGTCACCGGGCGAACAGACCGTCGAGGTGGGTGCGGGCACTCCGCTGCGCTCGGTCCAGGCCGTGCTGGCACAGGGCCGGCACCGGCTGGCGATGGACGCCCCGTCCACCGACGCGACGATCGGTGGGGTGCTCTCCGCCGACGAGACAGGCCCACTGCACCACCGGTACGGCACACCGGGCCAGCAGGTGGTCGGCATGAGTTACGTCGATTCCGCCGGCGTACCGAGCCAGGCCGGGAACAGGGCGGCGGCCGGCGATCCGGTCGGCGGGCACGACCTGACCAGGTTGCTGTGCGGGTCGCAGGGTGCGCTGGGCGTGCTGGTCTCCGCCACGCTACGGGTGCAGCCCCTGCCGGCCAGCCGGATCTGGGTGTCCGGTCCGGTACGTAACCCGTCGCAGGTGCAGGAGTTGGTCGGCGAACTGGTCGCGACCACCCTCGCCCCGTCCGCCGTCGAACTCGACCTACCCGCCGTCGACGTCGGGCGGCTGGCCCCGCGCCGGCAGCGCCCCAACCCACCGATCGGCAGCCTCGTCGTACTGCTGGAGGGTGATCCGACCGACGTGGCCGAGCGTGCTGCCTGGCTGGTCGACCTGTTCGACGACGACGCGGAGGTCACGGACGCCCCACCGGACTGGTGGAGTCGCTACCCGTTCGGTCCCGAGGACGTGGCGCTGCGCATCGACGCGCCAGCCGGTGACCTGCACGCCGCCCTGTACGCCCTACGGGACGTCGTCGGCGCGCCGGTCCCGGTACGTGGCGCTGCCGGGCTGGGCCTCGTCCACGCCGCCCTGCCGGGCAGCATGTCGCCGGGGCGGGTGACATCCGTACTCGACGCCGTACGTAGGGTGCTGCTGGCCCGGGCTGGCAGTTGCGTGGTGGTCTCCGCTCCGCCGCAGGTCCGGGACGCCGTCGACCTGTGGGGCGATCTTCCCGGCCTGCCCGCTCTGCGCCAGGTCAAGGAGCGGTTCGACCCGTACCGACGGTTGGCACCGGGCCGACTGCCGGGTGGGATCTGACAGCCGGGTGGGATCTGACAGCCGGGTGGGATCTGACGGCCGACCTCAGCTGTGCGTGGCCACGACGACCGTGTCGAGTGCGTCCGTGGTCCGGCCGTCGACCACGACCGGCCGGCGGGCGGTCTCGGCCCGTCGGATGTGCAGCCCGTCCAGCGAGGTGACGATCCTGTCCGGCGTGTACAACACGGCCGGATCCTGCGGGCCACCCGTCCCGTCGGTCAGATTTGCCAGATCGTGCCCGACAACGAGCAGGGTGCCCCCCGTGGCCAGGCCGGTCTGTGCCCGCGCCAGCACGCTCGTCAACTCGGCGGCGGGCAGGTGCAGGTACGCGACGAGCACGACGTTGAAAGCGTCGGCCGGCGGCACGTAGTCGAGTACGTCGGCGACCTGCCACTGCACCGACACGCCCCGCTCGTCGGCGAGTTGCTGCCCCCGTCGTACGGCGACCGGCGAGAAGTCGACCGCGGTGACCTGCCAGCCGGTGCCAGCCAGCCAGATCGCGTTACGCCCCTCGCCCGCCGCCAGGTCGAGCGCCGTACCGGCCGGTAGTGCGGTGAGTTCCTCGACCACGAACCGGTTCGGCTCACCGGTCCAGACGAGTTCGGGCGATGCCGCGTACCGGGCGTCCCACTCGGTGCTGTCCATCGCTGCCCCCTTCAACTGATCCACTCGTCCTCAGCGCGTGTCAGCCGCCATCCGGATACCGGCCGGCGCGGCATGCGCGAACATGTCGTCGATGAGGACGACCTGCCGACCGGCGTTGGCCAGCAGCGACACGCTGGCGGCGGCCCGGTAGCCCGAGCCGCAGTGCACCCAGACCGTACCTTCGGGCACGTCCGTCAGGCGGCTCGGCAGTTCGGGCAGCGGAACGTGCACGGCTCCCTCGATGTGGCTGGCCCGCCACTCGTTGGTCAGCCGTACGTCCAGCACCACCTCGGGCGCGGGCAGGCCGGCCGCTACCTTTCCGTCGAGGGCGGCGGCCAGCGTGGGGAAGTCCACCACGAACAGTTCGCGCAGCCGTCCGGAGTCGGCGGCCCAGTCCCGCGGCTGACCGGTCGCTACGGCTGCCGGCCGGTCGATGCCGATCCGTACCAGTTCACGCTGTGCTTCGGCGATCTGTTCCGGGGTCTCGGCCAGCAGGGTGACCGGCACGCCCCACTCGATGAGCCAGCCGAGCCAGGTGGACATCGGCCCGTCCAGGCCGAGGCTGACCGTCCCGGCCAGGTGCGACGAGGCGTACGCCCGGCGGTGTCGCAGGTCGACCACCCACTGCCCGGCGGCGATGCGTTCGCGCAGTTCGGCGGCGTCGGCGCGAGCGACCGGGGTCAGGTCGACCGGGGCCGGGCCGTTGGTGTTGGCCACGCCCATGTGCGCGTAGTAGGCCGGATAAACGTCGAGACCGGCCAGGGTCTCGGTCACGAACTCGTCGGCGGCCAGTTGCAGGACGGGGTTTGCCGTCCGTTCCCGTCCGATGGTGGATTCGGGGGCGTCGGCCTGGCTGGCGGAGCAGAAGCTGCCGAAGCCGTGTGTCGGCCAGATCTGAGTGCCGTCGGGCAACAGGTCGGCCAGCCGTCGGGCGGAGGCGTACTGGTGGTGGGCCAACTCGTTGGCGTACTCCCCACCCAGCAGGTCGGTACGTCCGGTGGTGCCGAACAGCAGGGATCCGCCGGTGAACACCCCCACCGGGGCCCAGTCACCGTCCCCAGCCGGCTCGTCGAGCACGTACGACAGGTGGTGGAAGGTGTGGCCCGGGGTGGCGAGGACGCGTAGTCGCATGGCGTCGGAGATCCCGACCTCGTCGCCGTCGGCGACCGCCCGCCGCTCGAAGGCCACCGCGTCCTCGGCGGAGATCAGGTATTCCGCCCCGGTGGTGCGGGCGAGTTCCAGGCCGCCGGAGACGTAGTCATTGTGGATGTGCGTCTCGACCACGTGGGTGATCCGTACGCCGAGTCGGCCGGCCAGTTCCGTCACCCGGTCGATGTCGCGCTGGGGGTCGACGACCACACCGAACCGGCCGTCGGACGCCAGATAACTCCGATCGCCCAGCGACGAGGTCGCGATCACTGTCACCTCTACTGCCATCTGCCCCACTCCCTCGTAACCGCCGTGTACCCCTGGGGGTGTTTCGGGGACACGCGTCACCCTCTGCCGGGCGTGCTGTCGTGGATACCCACCGGCTGCGGGGATCACCCACCCGGAGGTCGGTTCACCCGGCGACCACTGGAAGAACCGTCGGGGGCGGGCCGGAGAAAGGGCGAATACACCTCGCCGCTCCTCGCCGGACCGGCAGTATCTTCACAAGGAGGTGGAAACATGACGTACGACATCAGTGTCCGCATAGAGGCTGACTTCTCTTCCACCGTCGAACGGGTACGAGCGGCCCTCGCGGACCAGGGATTCGGCGTTCTCACGGAGATCGACATGAGGGCGACGCTTCACGCCAAGCTCGGCGTCGAGTTGGAGAACTACCTGATCCTCGGTGCCTGCAACCCACAGTTGGCGTATGCGGCGGTCGAGATCGACCGGAACATCGGCCTGCTGCTGCCGTGCAACGTCGTCATCCGCGCCGACGGTCCCGAGGCAACCCTCGTCCAGGCGCTCGACCCGCAGGTGATGGTACGACTCACCGGACGCGACGAACTCCGTACGGTCGCCGACGAGGCCACCCGCCGCCTACAGGCAGCACTGGCCGGGCTGACCGACTGAGCGACGAGCACCCCGCAGGCAGCAGGAAGCCACAAGACCGGAGGACCAGGCATCCGGTAACCTAAGCGCGCACGGGCCGCTAGCTCAATGGCAGAGCTGTGGACTTTTAATCCATAGGTTCGGGGTTCGAGTCCCCGGCGGCCCACCACGTAGACATCCTCCGCCCAGCAACTGCTGGCCGCCCGGGGCAACGTCCGGTTCGCAACCCCCCAGGCACAGGCAACCTCCCGGCCCCACACCGGCAACCGGCGGCAGCGCCAGGTCCACGAACCCTGAGCACCGGGACGTCCGGGGGTGCCGCAATCATCAGCCACCACCCCCTTTCGGATCTTCCACACATCTGATTCAATACACCTACTTCGATACATCGAAGCATATCAATAACCGGTAACACCCAAGCTCACAAGGCTCATACCTGTCACCGGGGGTACACCTTCATGGTCCTGCGCGACATCGACGACGACATCGACATCGACGATCCGATCCGGTCGCTGGTACGGCCCGACATCCTGCCCGATCCTTACCCAACCTACACGCGGCTCCGCGACCGGCAACCGATCTTCTTCTATGAACCCCTCCAGTCCTGGATGCTCACCCGGTACGCCGACTGCGTAGCCGTCCTGCGGGACAGCGAGCGCTTCGCCGCTGACTGGCGGCGGGCCGGCGAGGAAATGCCGCCCCAGGCCATCAGCGTGCAGACCCTCGATCCCCCCGAACACACGGCGATCCGTCGGCTGGTCATGGAGGCGCTGAGGGTCGTCGACCACGACGCCATCACCCGGAAGGTCGCCGACCGGGTCAGCCAGCTACTCGCCAGCGCCGCCAACCGGCCCAGTGTCGACTTCATCGCCGAGGTGGCCGAGCCACTCACCGCCGGAACGATCGCCGACTTCCTCGGCGTACCGCAGCCGGAGCTGTCCTGGTTCGTGGCCGTGTCGAAGACCGTCGCCGACGGCATGGACGCCGGTCTGTGGCCGGAACTGGGGCCACCGGCGATGTCCGCCCGAGCCGAGTTGGCGGCCTTCACCGACAGTTGGTTGGTGGACCCGCCCGCCTCCGGGGTCGTCGCCCACATCGCCGTCCACATCGACCGGTCGGGCGTGGAACGAACCGTCGTCGCCAACACCCTTCGGGTGCTGCTGCACGCCGGCTTCGAGTCAGCCAGTCGGTTGTGCGGTCTCGCCGCCGCCGTGCTGCTGGGCGAGCCCCACCGACTGGACCTGTTCCGTCGTGCCGATCCGCACCTGGCCGTCGACGAACTCGTCCGCTTCACCTCCCCCGTACAGGCCACCGCCCGGGTCTGCGTCACCGACACCGAGCTCGACGGCGTACGGATATCGGCGGGGCAGGCGGTGACGCTGCTGCTCGGCGCGGCCAACCGGGATCCTGACCGGTTTCCCCAGCCGGACTCCTGGTGGCCGGAGCGCCGAGTCAACCCACACCTCGGGTTCGGGCGGGGCGCGCACTCCTGTCTCGGATCGCCATTCGCCGCTCTCCAGGCCCGCGCCCTCTTCTCCGCCCTCGCCGCCGAGCATCCGGCCGCGCGGCTGGTCGCCGACCCGGTCTTCCGCCCCAATCTCACCCTGCGTGGCCTCGACCGGTTGGACATCGCGCTGCGATAGCCCCGCCGAGGCCCCGATCCCAGCAAGAGGTGAAGGGAGGTGACCACCATGCGTTACTGGCACTGATCCACAGTGACGGTGTTCGTCGTACGCCCTCGAAACTGACCGAGGGCGTACGACGAATGCCCCTTCCCACCGGGTCGACGACGAAGGAGCCGACGATGGAAGCCCCCGATCCGTACGCGTTCGCGGCGGGCTACTACGACCTGTTCCGCAGAAACGAAGATGCGCTGCCCTCGGTGAAGTTCTTCGCGGACCTCGCCCCGCCCGGCGGGCACGCGCTTGAGATAGGCCCCGGCACCGGCCGCCTCACCCTGGCCGTCGCGGAACACGCGGCCAGCGTGCTCTGCCTCGAACGGTCCGCCACCATGCGGGCGGTCCTGCTGGCGAAGCTCGCCGAGCGGCCGGACCTACAGGCCCGGGTCACCGTCCTCGACGTCGCCGTGCCGCCGTTCCGGCTCGGCCGCCGGTTCGACTACGCCTACCTCGGCGGGGTGCTGGAACACGTACGACCGGCCGACCGGCCGAACCTGTTCCAGGCCCTCGCCGACCACCTCGTCGACGGTGGCCTACTGGCCATGGACATGGTGCTCAGGCAGCCGGCACCGGACTTCTCGGAACGCGTCGTCGACGAGGTCAGGGTGGGTGAATGCCGGTACGAACTCTCGGCGGCAGCCATCGCCCTCGGTGCCGACGAGTCCCGACTGACCTACACGTACCGCACGTTCCACGACGACCGGCTGATCGCGACCGAGAAGGTTCAGCGACCGCACCACATGCACCGACCCGACCCCGTCCTGGCCGATCTGGCCGCTGCCGGCCTGGTTCCGGCGCCGGGCCTGACCTTCGCCGGGGTAGCCGCAGACGACCCGGGTGGCGTCGTGGTACGTAGAGGGTCCCGGTCATGAATCCGGTACGGGCAGCCAAGTCCGCGCTACCGGCGGTTGCGCCACTGGATCGCCGGTACGACACCGTACGTCTCGTCGATGAGGTCCAGGCGTTACGGGACCGCCGCTGGCGGGCACAGCGGGCCTACGGCCAGGACGGACTCGCGGCCGAAGTGGAACTCGACTGGCGCATCCTGCCGCTACGGAGCCCGAACGGAGACCCGGGCCGTACCGATCCCGGCGGCGCCGGCCTCGACCCGTACGGCGACACCCCGTTGTTGGCCACCACGCCCTACCTGGCCAAGGTCCTGGCCAGCATCCCGGCACCGTTACGTGCGGTCCGGCTGATGTCCCTCGGTCCCGGCGTACGGGTACACGAGCACCGGGACGGCAAGTGCGGATACCCCTGGGGCGTCCTTCGACTGCATGTCCCGATCATCACCAACCCCGGTGCGGAACTGGTCATCGAGTCGCAGTCTTACCACTGGCCGGCGGGGCAGCTGTGGTTCGGCGACTTCGACCGACCGCACTACGTACGCAACGAGGGCACGGAAGACCGCATCCACCTCGTCATCGACTGCCTACTGACCCGGCGGCTGCTGGAACTGTTCCCGTCCTCCTATCTGGACCGGCTGCCCTGGCCGGACGTGCTGCTGGCCACCGATCCCGTACCCCTGTCCGACGCGGACCTGGCCGGATTGTCGTGCCGGTTCCCGGTGCCCGCCGGATTCCCCGAATGGGCCGAGGAGGAGCAGCCCGGTGACGCGCCGGACGTTCCGGGCCGGATCGACACGGACACCGGTCAGCCGGTGCTGGTGCTGGCCGACCGGCCCGCCTTCAAGCTGGTGCACCTGGGCCGGTACGAGTTCCGGTTGGAGGGCTGGACGGAGGAACGCACGCTCCTCGTGGACACGACCTCGCCCCAACCCACGGTCCGCTTCCGGGTACGGGAGGGCCGGCTGCTCACCGAGTCGGTACGGCCGGCCGTCGCCGCCCGTCCTGCCCTGAAAGGAGTGACCGCATGACGATCGCGGCCGAGTTCGACATTCCCGGCGACTTCTCCCAGCAGGACGACCCGTACTCGCTGCTGGACGCGATCCGGTCCAGTGGCCGGGTCCAGCAGGTCAAGCTGCGCGGCACCGTCGACATCTGGATCGTCACCGGGTACGACGAGGCGGTGACCGCCCTGAACGATCCCCGGTTCAGCAGCAGCCTCGAGTACGGCTCCTCGGTCATGCCGGGACCGGCGGCGGCCCGCCGTCGTCCCAACGTGCTGGCCTGGAGCATGCTGGCGGTGGACCCACCCGACCACACCCGGCTGCGGGGCATCGTGGCGAGGACGTTCACCGCCCGGCGGGTGGAGGCCCTCAGGCCGTACGTCCAGGAGCTCACCGACTCGCTGCTCGACGCCATCGAGCCGGCGGGCGCGGCCGACCTGATCGAGTCCCTGGCGTATCCGTTGCCCGTCGCGGTGATCTGTGAACTCCTTGGTGTGCCGTACGCGGACCGCAAGCTATTCCGGCGGTGGACGGTCGGTCTGGCCATGCCACCGGGCGACCCGGACACCCTTCGGCGGGCTGACGCGGCGAGGGCGGAGATGACCCGCTACTTCGAGGAACTGGTGCCCGCGAAACGCGCGAACCCGGGCGACGACCTGCTTTCCGCGTTGACCCAGGCGAACGTCGAGGAGCGGCTCACCGACACCGAGGTCGTCGCCATGGCGATCATGCTGTTGCTCTCCGGTCACGAGACGACGGTCTGTTTCATCGGCTCGGCGATCCTGGCGATGCTCCGCAATCCGGAACTCGCCTCGGCACTACGCCGTGATCCGACGATTCTGCCGAATGCCATCGAGGAGCTGCTCCGGCTGAACGGTCCGGTGACCCGAGGGGTGGCCCGGTTCACCAGGGACGAGGTCGAGATCGGCGGCGTACGGATTCCGGCCGGGCAGATGGTGGTGGTTTCGCTGGCCGCCGCCAACCGCGATCCGGCGCAGTTCCCCGTTCCTGAGGAATTGGACGTCACCCGGGAACGGATACCGCATCTGAGCTTCGGTCACGGCATGCACCACTGTCTGGGCCAGGCGCTGGCCCGCCAGCAGGCCACGGTCGTGCTCGGTTCCCTGGTACGACGATTCGACGATCTCACGTTGGCGAAACCGCTGGCCGAGTTGCGCCGGTGGCCGGGAATGCTCCGTGGCCTCGACGAACTGCCGGTGACCTTCCGGTCCGCCACGCCTTGATGAACCGTCCACGACACGGACCGGTTGATTGCGTGAACTGGCCCTGGAAACAGTTGTGGGCCACCCGAACGGGTGGCCCA
>NZ_JBHTMP010000076.1:0-30641 GCF_042679305.1 Micromonospora sonneratiae
GGTCGACCGCATCCGTCGCCAGCGCGCCGCGTAGCGGGGCGACCCGGTCGGCCGTACGCCGGGTCAGCGCCGTAGCCGCCGCCGGCAGGGCCACCCCGGCGATCAACAGCCCGACGGCCAGCGCCAGCGCAGCGGCCGGGGAGACGATGGCCGTACCGGCGATGGCCAGCAGGCCAACGACGCCGGCTGCCGCCCCCGGCACCAGGACCCGGAGCAGCAGATCCTGGACGGTCTCCACGTCGGACACCAGCCGACTGAGCGCATCGCCGGACCGCTCCGGCGGGGCGGTACGGCGGTTGGCGAGGGTGGCGAAGACCCGGGCCCGTACGTCAGTGATGATCCGCAGGGTCGCGTCGTGCCCGGCCAGTCGCTCGGTGTAGCGCAGCAGTCCCCGGCTGATGGCCAGGGCCCGGACCGCGACGATTGCCACGGTGAGCGCATCCAGTTCCGGGCGGCCGGCGGCGGTGATGAGCAGCCAGGTGGCGGTCGCCATCAGGGTGAGCCCGGCGAGTTCGGTGCTGGCGGCCAGCAGCCCCGACCCGATCAACCGGCCCAGGTAGGGACGGGCCAGCCGCAACACGGTCCGCTCCGGCGCCAAGCCATCCGAACCGTCGTGAACCTGGCTGATTCGCTCACTGCGTTCGCTCATGACCCCACCTCACTGCGTTCGGCGGTGTCATGAGTGCTACCGAGCTGGCTGATTCGCTCACTGCGTTCGCTCATGACCCCACCTCACTGCGTTCGGCGGTGTCATGAGGGCTGCTGAGCTGGCTGATTCGCTCACGACCCCACCTCACTGCGCCCGCCGTAGCTCGCGGTCGGAGTGGCGGCCGGGGTCAGTTCGGTCAACCGGCCGTCCTCGATCCGCAGGATCCGGTCTGCCTCGTCGAGCAGGGCCGGTCGGTGGGCGACCAGCAGAGCCGTACGACCGGCCACGAGCCGGCGGGTGGCGTCCAGTACGGCCGCCTCCGAAGCACCGTCGAGCCGGGCGGTGGGCTCGTCGAGCAGCACGATGGGCGCGTCCCGCAGGAAGGCGCGGGCCAGCGCGACCCGTTGCCGCTGCCCGCTGGACAGGCCGTGACCCCGTTCGCCGAGCAGGGTGTCGAGGCCGTCCGGAAGGGCTGCGACCACGTCGTCGAGGACGGCGGCCCGGACCGCCCGCTGTAGTTCGGTCGGCGGGGTCTCCGGCGCGCCGAGGCAGATGTTCTCCGCCACCGAGTCGGCGAACAGGTGGGCGCGTTGCGGCACCCAGGCGATCTGTCGTCGCCACCCGTCGAGGTCGACGGTGGCGAGGTCCACGCCGTCGACCAGGATCCGTCCGCTGGTGGGGGTTACGAAGCCGAGTAGCAGCCCCAGCAGGGTGCTCTTGCCCGCACCGCTCGGCCCGATGATGGCGATCCGCTCACCCGGCCGGATGGTCAGGGTCACGTCCCGCAGGGCGGTGCCGCGCTCGTACTCGACGGTGACCGCCTCGAACCGGATCTCCCCGGCCTCAGGCGCTGGGAGGGGACCCTTTCCATCGGTTTCTGCCTTGGAAGGGGCCCTTCCCAACACCGAGAACACGTCGTTCAGCGCGGTCAGGCCCTCCATGCTGGCGTGGAACCGGCTGCCGGCGGACCGCAGCGGGAGGTAGGCCTCCGGGGTGAGCAGCAGCACCAGCAGCGCCGTCTGGAGGATCAGCCCACCGCCGAGCAGCCGTATGCCGACCGGCACCGCGACCAGCGCCACCGACAGCGTGGCGACCAGTTCGAGCACCAGCCCGGACAGGAACGCGATGCGCAGGGTCTTCATTGTGGCCGCCCGGTGGCCGTCGGCCATCCGCCGGACCACCTCGACCTGGGCCCGGGCCCGGCCGAACGCCCGCAGGGTGGGCAGCCCGGCGACCATGTCCAGGAAGTGCCCGCCGAGCATGGCGAGCCGCCGCCACTGGCGTTCGGTGGCGGCTTGTGCCTGCCAGCCGAGCAGCGCCCCGAAGATCGGGATCAGTGGCAGCGTAACGGCGACGATGAGGGCGGAACTCCAGTCGGCGAAGACGAGCCGGGCGAGTACCGCGACCGGCACGGTGACACTGAGCACGAGCTGGGGCAGGTAGCCGGTGAAGTACGCGTCCAACGCGTCCAGACCGCGTCCGGCGAGGGTGGCCAGCCGTCCCGCCTGCTGCCCGGCCAGCCAGCCGGGTCCGCGCCGACCGACGGCGTCGAGCAGGTCGGTACGCAGCGTGGCCTTGACCGTCGCCGCCATCCGGGCGGAGACCGCTCCCTGCGCCCAGACCAGGACGGCCCGGCCTGCCACGGTGAGGACGAACGCGGCGAGCGCGACCCGGTCCAGTCGCCCCACGGCGGCTTCCGCCAACACGGTCGCCAGGGCGGTGGCCTGCGCGATGATCAGTGCGGCGGTCAGTACCCCGAGAGTAGCGAGCACGGCGAGATGACGCCGGGTCGCGGGGACCCGGCGCAGCAGACGTGGGTCGAAGGGGCGGCGGTTCACCAGTACACCGGTGCCCGGCCGTCGATCCGCCCGCGGAATACCCACCAGCACATCATCTGAAAGCCTAGTAGGGCCGGAAGCAGCGGCAGCAGCAGCCAGGTGAGCAGACGAAGGGTCGGTCCGCTGGCGGTGGCGTCGGTCACGGTCAGGCTCGCCACCGGATCGACCGTCGACACCAGCGCGTAGGGCCAGGTCGCCGCCCCGACCAGCAGCACCGGGAGGGCCAGCGCCAGCGAGGTGGCGGCGAAGGCCGCGCCGGGCCGTCGGGCGAACGCGCCGCCGGCCAGCACCAGCGCCCCGACCAGCACCACCAGCAGGAGTACGGCGACAGCCGGCTGTTGCACGGTGTGCCGTACCTGCTCGGAAAGCAGGCCCATGGCGGTGGCCGTGGCGAGCGCGGCCAGCGCGACCGGCACCAGTCGGCGGCCGATCCGGGCGTAGCGCTGCGCCGGTTCGGCGGGTAGCCGCAGGGCGAGGAAGGCGGCGCCGTGTACGGCGACCAGGCCGACCAGGGCCAGGCCACACGCGGCGACGAACGGGGTGATGAGGTGCGTCACCCCTTCGACGTGACCGTCCCGGTGCAGCGGTACGCCCTGGAGGAGTCCGGCGAGGACGGCGCCCCAACCGAGGGCGGCCAGCACGCTGCCGGCCACCACGAGGTGGTCCCAGTTCGTACGGGCCCGGTCCCCGGCCGGGCGGCTGCGCAGCTGTACCGCGGCGGTGACCAGGACCACACCGGTGAGGGCGATCACCACGGCCGGATACAGCCCGGAGAGCAGTTCTCCCTCCAGCATCGGGAACGCCCCGAACAGGATGCCGACCGCCGCGACGAGCCAGACCTCGTTGCCGAGGAAGAACGGTCCGACGGAGTTGAGGACCGCCCGGCGTAGGGCCGGGTGACCGGACCGGGCGAGTAGCACTCCGACGCCGTAGTCGTAGCCGCCGAGCACGAGGTAGGTGGCGAAGAAGAGGCCCAGCAGGGCGTACCAGGCGAGTTCCATGGTCGGTTCCCCTAACCGGCGAGGATGGGCGCGGGATGGTTGTCGGGGCGTTCAGAAATGTTGCCGGGGCTCCTGGGGGGTTGCCCCAGGGCCAGGTCGTGGGGGCCGCGATGGGCGTGCCGGGCCATCAACACCCAGTTGGTGACGGCCAGCGCGCCGAGTAGCAGGGTGAAGCCGATGAACGAGGTGAGCATCACGCCGCCGCTGACCGGGCTGACCGCGTCCTCGACCTTGAGTAGCCCGTACGCGGCCCAGGGCTGGCGGCCGATCTCCCGGGCCAGCCAGCCGAGGATCGCCGCGACGAACGGCAGCGGTACGGCCAGCAGCATCAGGTAGAGCGGGAACCTCAGCCGGATGATCCAGTCCCGGTAGAGCAGCGGCAGGAGCAGGATCCCCCAGAAGAGGGCGAAGCCGATGAGGATCATGAAGCCGAGACCCACGTTGGCCAGCACCGGTGGGGTGTAGTCGCCGGGACCGAACTGGGCGGTCCACTGTGCGACGGTGGCCTCCCTGGCGGCGTTGTCACCGTACTTGGTGGGTTGCACCGAGCTGACCGGGCCGAGCTGGGCGAAGCCGAAGCCCATCACGAAGATGGTGGCGGTCGTGGCGGTGACCAGGCCGATCCGCAGTGACCTGCGGAACAGCGCGTAGTCCGGGGTACGGCGGATCAGGTGCCAGGAGCTGACGCCCGCCATCAGGACGCCGCCGGTCAGCAGGGCGGCGGCGACCACGTGGCCGAAGGCCATGCCCAGGGTGGGGTTGGTGAGCAGGGCGGAGAAGTCGGTCAGGTGGGCGACCCCGTCGCGTACCTCGTAGCCGACCGGGTTCTGGAGGAACGAGTTGGCCACCATGACCCAGAATGCCGAGGCGTACGCGGTGAGGGCGACGCCCCACAGCAGTGCCAGGTGTACGCCCCGACGCAACCGGTGCCAGCCGAAGATCCACATTCCGAGGAACGTGGACTCCAGGAAGAAGGCCACCAGGGTCTCGATGGCCAGCGGAGCGCCGAAGACGTTTCCGACGTAGCGGGACAGGCCGCTCCAGTTCAGTCCGAACTGGAACTCCATCACGATGCCGGTCGCGATGCCGAGCACGTAGTTGATCACGTACAGCGTGCCCCAGAAGCGGGTGAGTCGCTCGTACTCGGGTTTCCGGGTGATGAACCAGGCGGTCTGGAGGTAGACGAGCAGGGCGACGAGTCCGAGCGTGACGATGACGAACAGGAAGTGGATCGAGGTGGTCGTAGCGAACTGGAGGCGGGCGAGGAGCAGCGTGTCCATGGCCACCCTTCAGCGGTAGGCGTCCTTTAGTGGTGAGCCTACATGTAGCTTCACTACCTATTATTACTACATTCTGTAGTAGATCTGTCCATGGTGCTGCCCCGACGACCCCTTCCAGGTTGGTCAGTTGAGAAAGAGTGAGATCGGCAGAGTGACGATCATGGCCGCTATCGAGAGTGCCGCCGCGCCGCGTATCCGTGGCGGCCGACCGGCGACGAGCAGGCGCTGCACCCGTACGTCGAGGTGCTGATCGGCGATGCCGAGCGTCCCGGCCGGGGCGATCCGCGAACCGGCGGTGGCGAACCGCAGCAGGGCGGCGGCCAGCGGGCCGTCGGCGTGCAGTCGTCGAGCCTTGTCGTCCGCCCGCATCTCGACCAGCAGGGCGACGGTCTCGTTCGCCGCCCGGACCCACCTGACCCAGGGCAGCGTCTGGCTCAACGCGGTGAACGGCAACAGCACCAGATCATGTCGCTCGTCGGCATGTGCCCGTTCGTGGCTGAGCACCGCCGCGAGCTGTGGCCGGTCGAGCAGGCTAAGTGTGCCGGCGCTGACCACCACCCGGGGACGCACTCCGGGCAGGCAGTACGCCGCCGCACTCGGGTGGTCGAGCACCAGTGCGCCGGGGGCCGCCGGATCGTCCCGGGCGACCAGGGTGAGCAGGTCGCGGTGGCGTTGCTGGGCCAGCAGCGTGTTGTAGAGGCTGCGGGCGGTCGAACCGAGCAGGACCGCCGCTATACCGAACCCGATCCCGACCAGGCTGAACTGCACGACGCCCAGACCGGGTGGCAGATCTCCCTGGAACAGGTCGGTGGCGAGTCGGACCAGGGCACTGCCGGTGGGCAGGTTGTACGGGGCCAGCCCGATCGCCATCGGCAGGCCGATCGCGGACAGCCCGAGGGCGAGGCCGATCGCCTGCCAGCACACGATGGCGACCCGGGGACTACGCCAGGTCCAGGTGGAGCGGGTCAGTATCTGGGCGAGGAGGTAGCACGCCAGGGCGGCACCGGCGAAGTGTGCGGCGTACACCATGGCGGCATCAGCCCTGTCGGTCCGCTGCCTCGTCGGCAAGGGCCGCGCGGAGCACCTCGGCCTCGGTGCCGGTCACCGACCGGGCGAAGCGCACCAGGGCGGCGTCCCGGCTGCCGGCCAGGTCGAGCGCGTCGAGCATCAGTTTGGCGATGTGCGCCTCCCGGGTGGCGGCCGGTCGGTAGCTCCAGGCCCGACCGTCCCGTTCGCGTTCGACCATGCCCTTGCCGGCCAGCCGGTCCAGCACGGTCATCACCGTTGTGTAGGCCAACTCGCGGCCCGACAGCGCGTCGGCCACCTCGCGTACCGTGACGCCCGTCGTCGTGCCCGCGGTCCGGTCCCAGAGGACGTCCATCACCGCACGTTCGAGGTCACCCAGTCGCGTCACGCAGCCAAGCCTACCGCCTGTAGTAGTTTCCCCGCGCACCCCTCAGTTGATCATGAAGTTATCGCCGCGACACGCCGAGGCGGGCGGCGATAACTTCATGATCAACACGAGAAGGGCGGGCGGGGTGGGGCGGGGGCGGGGGGATTGACGGGGGGATCAGACGCCCTTGGGGTGCCAGACGGTCTTGGTCTCCAGGAACGCGGTGATCCGGGCCAGGCCGGGATCGGCGGTCCAGTCGACCGGTGTCGCGGCCGGGCGGAGGACCCGCTTGAGGTTGCCGGCGGCGGCCTGCTCCAGCTCCACCGCCAGGGTCGGGTCGGTCACGCCGGTCAGGTCGATGGCGTTGACGTCCAGGTGGCTGGCGAGCCAGGGGGCGGTCTCGGCGGCCCGGCCGGTGAGGATGTTCACCACCCCGCCCGGCAGGTCCGAGGTGGCCAGCACCTCGGCCAGGGTGACCGCAGCCAGCGGCAGTTCCTCGGCGGCGAGCACCACCACCGTGTTGCCGGTGACGATCGCCGGGGCGATCACGCTGACCAGTCCGAGCAGCGCCGAGTCCGCCGGGGCGACCACGCCGACCACCCCCGTCGGCTCGGAGGCGGAGAGATTGAAGTACGGGCCGGCGACCGGGTTCGCGCCGCCGTACACCTGGGCGACCTTGTCGGCCCAGCCGGCGTACCAGACCCAGCGGTCGATCGCCTCGTCCACCTCGGCAACGGTCAGGCCGAGCCCGACGAACTGGTCGCGCCGGCCCTCCAGCATCTCGGCGACCCGGTAGAGGATCTGTCCCCGGTTGTACGCCGTCGCGCCCGACCAGCCCTTGACCGCCGCCCGGGCGGCCAGCACCGCGTCCCGGGCGTCCTTACGCGAGGCCAGCGCCACGTTGGATTCCTGCACGAGATACGACCGCCCCGACTCGCTGCGCGGGAACTTCCCGCCGATGAAGAGCTTGTACGTCTTCCGTACCGCCAGCCGTTCAGACATCGAGGTACGCCTCCAGCCCGTGCCGGCCGCCCTCGCGACCGTAGCCCGACTCCTTGTAACCGCCGAACGGAGAGGTCGGGTCGAACTTGTTGAATGTGTTCGCCCACACCACGCCGGCCCGCAACCGGTCGGCCATCCACAGGATCCGGGAACCCTTCTCGGTCCAGATCCCGGCCGACAGGCCGTACGGCGTGTTGTTGGCCTTCTCGACCGCCTCCGCCGGGGTACGGAAGGTCAGCACGGACAGCACCGGTCCGAAGATCTCCTCACGGGCGATCCGGTGCGCCTGGGTGACCCCGGTGAAGATCGTCGGGGCGAACCAGAAGCCCTGCTCAGGCAGCTCGCACGGCGGCGACCAGCGCTCGGCGCCCTCGGCCGACCCGATCTCGGAGAGGGTACGGATCCGGTCCAGCTGCGCAGCCGAGTTGATCGCCCCGATGTCGGTGTTCTTGTCCAGCGGGTCACCGACCCGCAGCCGGGCCATCCGCCGCTTGAGTGACTCCAGTACCGGCTCGTAGACCGACTCCTGAACCAGCAGCCGGGAGCCGGCGCAGCAGACGTGCCCCTGGTTGAAGAAGATCCCGTTGACGATGCCCTCGACCGCCTGGTCGATCGGCGCGTCGTCGAAGACGATGTTGGCCGCCTTGCCACCCAACTCCAGGGTGAGCTTCTTGCGGGTGCCGGCCACCGCGCGGGCGATGGCCCGACCGACCTCGGTCGAGCCGGTGAAGGCGACCTTGTCGATTCCGTCGTGCGACACCAGGGCCTGCCCGGTCGCGCCCGCACCGGTGACGATGTTGACCACGCCGGGCGGCAGGTCGGCCTGCTGGCAGATCTCGGCGAAGAGCAGTGCGGTCAGCGGGGTCGTCTCGGCCGGCTTCAGCACCACCGTGTTCCCGGCGGCCAGCGCCGGGGCGATCTTCCAGGCCAGCATCAGCAGCGGGAAGTTCCACGGGATGACCTGCCCGGCGACGCCCAGCGGCTGCGGATTCGGGCCGAACCCGGCGTACGGCAGTTTGTCCGCCCAGCCGGCGTAGTAGAAGAAGTGGGCTGCCACCAGCGGGATGTCCACGTCCCGCGACTCGCGGATCGGCTTGCCGTTGTCGAGCGACTCCAGCACGGCCAGCTCCCGGCCGCGTTCCTGGATGATCCGGGCGATCCGGTAGAGGTACTTCGCCCGGTCCCGGCCCGGCATCGGGCCCCAGACCTGCTCGTACGCCTGGCGGGCGGCGCGCACCGCCCGGTCGACGTCCTGCGCGCCGGCCTCGGCGACCTCGGCCAGGACCTCCTCGGACGCCGGGTTGACTGTCTTGATCATCCCGCCGTCACCCGGATCGACGAACTCGCCGTTGATGAACAGCCCGTACGACGGCTTGATGTCCACCACCGACCGGGACTCGGGCGCGGGAGCGTATTCGAACATCATCAGTCCAGGGTGAAGTAGTCGGGGCCGGGGTAGGTGCCGGTGGACAGCTTGGTGCGCTGCATCAGCAGGTCGTTGAGGAGCGTGGAGGCGCCGAACCGGAACCAGTCCGGGTGCAGCCAGTCCTCCCCGGCCGTCTCGTTGACGGTGACCAGGTACTTGATGGCGTCCTTGGTGGTCCGGATACCGCCCGCCGGTTTCACCCCGACCTGACGGCCGGTGGCCGCGCGGAAGTCACGTACGGCTTCCAACATCACCAGCGTGACCGGCAGGGTGGCGGCCACCGGCACCTTGCCGGTCGAGGTCTTGATGAAGTCACCACCGGCCAGCATCGCCAGCCAGGAGGCCCGCCGTACGTTGTCGTAGGTGGCCAGCTCACCGGTCTCCAGGATGACCTTGAGGTGGGCGTCCCCACAGGCGGCCTTGACCGCGACGATCTCGTCGTAGACCTCCCGGTAGCGGCCGGACAGGAACGCGCCCCGGTTGATCACCATGTCGATCTCGTCCGCGCCGGCGGCGACGGCCGCCTCGGTGTCGGCGATCTTCACCGGCAGCGGTGCCTGCCCGGACGGGAAGGCGGTCGCCACGCTGGCCAGGTGCACGTTCGAGCCAGCCAGCGCCTCGGCGGCCACCGGCACCATCGCCGGATAGACACAGACGGCGGCCACCGGCGGGCAGGTCGGGTCGGCCGGGTCCGGCCGCTGTGCCTTGGCAGACAGTGCACGTACCTTGCCGGGGGTGTCCGCGCCTTCCAGCGTGGTCAGGTCGACCATCCGGATCGCCAGGTCGATCGCCCACGCCTTGGCAGAGGTCTTGATCGATCGGGTGCTCAGCATCGCCGCGCGCTGTTCCGCGCCGACCTGGTCAACGCCGGGCAGACCGTGCAGAAACGCCCGAAGGGTCGCTTCGGTTCGCCCCAGGTCGGACAGGTCGGACCTGGCCGACGTCGTTGTCGCCGTCATGGGAGTGAGTCTACGCACCCCGGCTCTACGTGATCTTGGTCGCGGACGTAGGTTGGGCGTTCGTGGACGTACTCGTGGTTGACCATCCCCTTGCCCAGTCGCGGCTGACCGCGATGCGTGATGCCCGTACCGACTCGGCCTCCTTCCGGGCCGCACTGCACGAACTCACCACCATGCTGGTGTACGAGGCCGCGCGGGCCTTCCCCGCCGAGCGCTACCCGGTCCAGACCCCGGTGGCGATGACCGAGGGCACCCGGCTGGCCAACCCACCGCTGCTGGTGCCGGTCCTGCGCGCCGGACTCGGCATGGCCGACGCGGCACTGGCCCTGCTGCCCGAATCCTCCATGGGGTTCGTCGGGCTCGCCCGTGACGAGCAGACCTTCGAACCGCGCGCCTACATGGAGTCGCTGCCCCGGGACCTGACCGACCGCCCAGTCCTGGTACTCGACCCGATGCTGGCCACCGGCGGCTCACTGGAACACTGCTGCCGGATGCTGGCCGAACGCGGCTGCACCGACATCACCGTCGTCTGCGCGCTGGCCGCGCCGGCCGGGGTCGAGCGGCTGGCCCGCTCCGGCCTACCCCTACGCCTGGTCACCGCCTCGATCGACGACGGGCTCAACGAGCACAAGTTCATCGTGCCCGGCCTCGGCGACGCCGGCGACCGCCAGTTCGGCGGCATGCCCCGATTCTGATCTGTTGGCCGTGCCTTCGGCACGGCGGCTCGCTGAACCGTTGGCCCTCGCTCTGCTCGGGCGGCTCGCTGAACCGTTGGCCCTCGCTTTGCTCGGGCGGCTCGCTCCGCGTCGCGCCGCCCCATGCGTCGTCTTCGTCCTGCGCGCACGACGGCTGCGCCGCGTGTGCTCGGACTCCAGACGACGCGGCGGCGCTCGGTCGACTCGCGGGACTCCTTGACCTTTACTCGGTCGACTCGCGGTCGTACTGCGCCGCGCCTGACTTGGAAGGCTCGCGTGGGTGGCGCGGAACGGCTACCGTCTCGGGCCATGACAGGTGTTGCACTCGCCGAAGAGTTGCTGCTGCTGGCCTACGACGACGAGTCAGGCAAGGCGACCGGATCCCGGATCGGACTCGACCTTGGGATGGCAGCCGCCGTCCTGGTCGAGCTGGCGCTGGCCGGCCGGGTGGCGTACTCCGACGGGATGATCGTGGTGACCGACCCGGCACCGATCGGTCACCCGGTCACCGACGAGGTGCTGGCCCGCATCGCCGCCGAGCCTGCGAACACGCCCGCGTCCTGGGTGCAGCGGCTGCGCCACGGCCTGCGCGACCGGGTTTTGGCCGGGCTGTGTGAGCGGGGCATCGTCCGGGACGTGGGGGAGAAGGCGCTCGGTGCCATCCCGACGCATCGCTACCCGTCGGTCGACGCGTCGGTGGAGACCGACATCCGGCAGCGGTTGGCTGCGGCGTTGACCGACGACAAGTTGCCCGACGAGCGTACGGCGGCGCTGGCCACCCTGGTCGCGGCGACCCGGATGGAACCCAGCCTGGGTGCGGCCGGCGGGGTGGACAGCGAAGCGCACCAGCGGCTGTCGGAGATCGCGGGCGGGGCGGGCTTCTCCGGCGGGATCGGCCTGGAGTCGTCCACGGTCCGCCCGTCGGTGGCGTTGGTGGTCGCCGAACTGACCCGGGCCATCAACGCTGCCCTGGGTGCCCGCAGCTGAGCCGTACCGGCGTTCGAAAGTCAGCTCTGCGGCGCGCCCGGGAGGCGGGCGCGCCGCGTGGCGTCAGGCGATGCCGAGCGCGGTGGCGATCTCGGCGCGCAGCTCCCGCACCCGGGTCGTCGCGCGGTCCCGCGCCGCCGCCAGATCGCCGTCGGTCACCGGCTGGACCACCTCCAGGTACGCCTTGAGCTTCGGCTCGGTGCCCGATGGCCGGATCACCACCCGGGCGGAGTCCGTACGCAGGATCACCACGTCCGATGCGGGTAGCAGGTCCTCGACCGAGGTGACCGGATCACCGAGCAGGTTGGTCGGGGTGGTGGCCCGGATCCGGGTCATGGCCTGGGCGATCTCCCGCAGGTCGTCGACCCGTACGGAGAGCTGGTCGGTGAGGTAGATCCCGAACTCGCTGGCCAGCTCGTCGAGCCGGTCGGTCAGGCTGCGTCCCTGCGCCTTGAGCCCGGCGGCAAGTTCGGCGACGGTGAGCGCGGCGGTGATGCCGTCCTTGTCCCGTACGTGGTCCGGGGCGACGCAGTAGCCGAGCGCCTCCTCGTAGCCGAAGGCCAGCGGGGCGTCACCGGACTCGGCCCGGACGATCCACTTGAATCCGGTCAGCGTCTCGTCGTAGGGGAGTCCACGGGCGGCGCACACCGACCGGAGCAGCGAGGACGAGACGATCGTGGTCGCGTACAGCCCGGGTACGCCCCGACGGATCAGATGGTCGGCCAGCAGTACGCCGACCTCGTCGCCACGGAGCATCCGCCAGCCCAGCGTGGTGTCCCGGACCGCGACGGCGCACCGGTCGGCGTCCGGGTCGTTGGCGATGGCGATGTCCGCGTCGGTGCGTTGGGCGAGGGCGATGAGCAGGTCGGTGGCCCCCGGCTCCTCCGGGTTGGGGAAGGCCACGGTGGGAAAGTCGGGATCGGGTTCGGCCTGTTCCGCCACCACTCCCGGTACGGCGAAGCCGGCCCGGGCGAAGACTGCGGTGAGCACCGAGGCACCCACCCCGTGCAGTGGCGTGTACGCGACGGCCAGGTCACGGGGTCCGTCCGGGTCGATCACCGACGCCGCCTCCTCCACATAGGCGGCGACGACATCGTTGCCGAGCACCTGGCCCGGCTCACCCAACGGCACCTTGCACAGTGGTCCGACCGCGCGGATCGCGGCCTCGATCTCCATATCGGCCGGTGGGACGATCTGCGCCCCGGCGCCCCGCAGGCCGCCGAGCTGCGCCCCCAGATAGACCTTGTAACCGTTGTCCCGGGGCGGGTTGTGGCTGGCGGTGACCATCACCCCGGCCACGCCGGCGAGGGCGCGTACGGCATACGCCAGCACCGGGGTGGGCAGTGGCCGGGGGAGCAGTACGGCGGGTCGGCCGGCACCGGTGGCGACCTGGGCGGTCCGTTCGGCGAAGGCCCTGGAGCCGTGCCGGGCGTCGTACCCGATGATCAGTGGCCCGGTCGCCCCACTGGCCGCCAGCCAGCCGACCAGGCCGGCTGCGGCCTGGGTGACGACGGCGAGGTTCATGCCGTTGGGGCCGGCCCGCAGTGGGCCCCGCAGCCCGGCGGTGCCGAAGGTCAGTGGACCGGCGAACCGGTCGGCCAGTTCGGCCGCGCTGGCGGGCAGGCGGTCGAGCACCTCCCGCAGTTCGTCCTGGCTCGTCGGGTCCGGGTCGTCGGCCAGCCATGCCTCGGCCCGGTCACGCAGTTCGTCGATCTCAATCGTCTCCGCCGCCATGCCGTCGTTGATAGCACGGCGGCGGTTCCGGCGCTCGCGGTGTCCCCGGCTGGAGCGGTCGTCCGCGCCGGTTGGATCAGCTGCCTACCGGTTCGATCAGCTGCCTACCGGTTCAGCTGGCCTCGGTGAGCTGGAACGAACGGACCATCTCGTCGAAGATCGGCTTACTCTCCTCGAATCGGGCATTGCCGGAGGTCAGGTAGAAGGAGTAGGCCTTTCCGTCGGTGACGAGCCCGCGCCAGATCCCGTGCCGCATGGATTCACCTTCGCCACAGTTGTATTCGAGTTCGGCGGCCGGCTTGCCGCCCAGCTCCTGGTCGGTGATGGCCAGTTGGGCGTACGGCCGGGCACATGTCTTGGTGTTGCCCTTCAGGACGTTCGAGGCGATCTCGGCCCAGCGGCGTGGGTCGTCGCCCTTGAACGGTTCCACGATGATGCGTACCCGGCGGCCACTGTCCTCCGGGTCGGTGTAGTCGACGTAGTAACCGCCGGACGACTTCCTGGTCCAGCCCTTCGGGACGTTGACCGAGACACCCTTGTCCGAGTGGGCCTGGGTCTCGGGGGCGCTGCCGGCGGGTGCGGACGACGAGGTCGCCTGCGGGGGTGGCGTCGGGTCGGGGTCGGAGCCGCTGAACATGAACACCAGGCCGAGCAGCAGTACGACCGCCACCCCGCCGGCCACCGCGAGCTGGACCTTGCGCGGCCAGCCCTTGATCGTGGTGATCAGCTGACCACCGGCCTGTCGGGTCCGGTCCAGTGCCGCGTTGCCGCCGCCGGGCTGTCCGCCGGCCGGTACGGGCCCGACCGGGGGGAAACCACCCGGCTGTGGGGTGCCCGGATAGAACCCACCGGGAGGGGGTGGGAAGCCGCCCGGCGCGTTCGGGCCGGTCGGGAAGCCGCCGCCCGGCGCGTTCGGGCCGGTCGGGAAGCCGCCCGGTGTACCCGTACCGGTCGGGAAACCGATGCCCTGCGGTACCGCACCGGGGTACGGCCCGTTCTGGGCCGGACCGCCCCCGTACAGGCCACCGGGTTGGGGGCCGGCGGGGGGGAAGCCACCCGGCTGGTGGCTGGCGGGTCCGGTGCCGGTCACGACCTGGCCGCTGATCACCCGACCACTGCCGAGCGGCCCCGGACTGACCACGCCGGTGGGCTGTTCCCACCGTTCGGTCGGGTCCGCCGAGCCTGCCGCCCGGTTCGGGGCGGGCATCGCCCCGGTGGGGACGTTCAGCGGATCGGCGGCGGACGACGGCATCGCGCCGGTCGGGACGTCCAACGCATCGGCGGCCGGTGCCGCCATCGGGCTGGGAGCGGGCATCGCCCCGGTCGGGATGCTCAACGCGGCGGCGGTGGCCGGGCTCGGCGCGCCGGGGCTGGCGCCGGCTGCCGGGTCGAGGGACGGGTTCTCAGCGCCTTCCTGTTGCTCGCCCTTGCGTAGCTCGGCCAGCCGGTCGGTGAGCGACTGGCCCGGTGCGATCATCGCCCGGCCGCCGATCTGCCCGCTGGGTTGCGGTGACGGTGGCGGTGGTGCGCTCGGTGCCTGCCACTGTGGGCGCTGCACCGGTACGACCGCGTACGGATCGGTCATCTGGTCGGTGGGTGCCTTGCTGGCCAGGGGACCGGCCAGCAGCTCCCGCAGCATGCTGCGGGCGGTGTGTACGTTCAGCCGCTGGGCGGGGTCCTTCTCCAGCAGACCGAAGAGGATGCGGGTGAGCGGGCCGGAGCGTACCGGCGGGGCGGGCGCGTCCTCGACCACCGCGTGCATCGTCTCGATCGGGTCACCCTTGTCGAAGGGCGGGCGGCCCTCGACGGCGGTGTAGAGCGTCACCCCGAGCGAGAACAGGTCGCTGGGCGGCCCGAAGTCCTGCCCCATGGCCCGTTCCGGCGAGATGAAGTGCGGTGAGCCGAGCACCATGCCGGGGGTGGTCAGCTGGACGTCGGTCGGCATCCGGGCGACGCCGAAGTCGGTCAGTACACACCGGCCATCGGCGCAGATCAGCACGTTGGCCGGCTTGACGTCCCGGTGCAGGACGCCGATCGCGTGTGCGACCTCGAGCGCGCCGAGCAGGGCGATGCCGATCTTGGCGACCGCGCGGGGCGCGACCGGGCCGTCCTCGATCACCATGTCGGCGAGGCTGCGGGCCTCCAGTAGTTCCATCACGATCCAGGGCCGACCGCCCTCGGTGACGACGTCGTACACCTGCACCACGGCGGGGTGCTGAATGGCGGCGGCGGCGCGGGCCTCGCGCAGTGTGCGTTCGTACAGGGCGTCGCGGTCACTGGGCGCGAGTCCTGGTGGGAGTACCACCTCTTTCACCGCGACATCGCGGCGGAGCAGGGTGTCGGCGGCCTGCCACACCGTGCCCATGCCACCGTGGCCCACCGCCGCCCGTAGTTCGTAGCGGCCGCCGATGATGGCACCGGGGGCTGCGCGTCCGTTGGGGGGACTGACTTGTCCCCCGTTCCACGTAGGGATCTGAGTCACAGGATTAGCCACCGGAGAAGATCGAGGGGCTGGGACTGAACCCCCCTATCTTGAACGTTCCGACACCAGAAGGGAAAGCCAACCCGGTACGGCTTTTGGGAAGTCAACCGTGTGTGTCGACCCTCTCACCGTATGTGCTTATTTTGGTATGCAATGTGTGGAATCACGCACCCGATCAAGGGACTCCAGGTCCTACCATCCGGTAATGAGTGAACGGCGGTTAAGTGAGTCCGGTTTCCCGATCGAGTCCGTCTATCGGGAAGTCGATGTGCCCGAGGGGCTGGCCCAGCGGCTCGGCGCGCCGGGCGAGTTTCCGTACACCCGAGGGGTCTACCCGACGATGTACACGTCGCGTCCCTGGACCATGCGGCAGTATGCCGGGTTCGGTACGGCCGCCGAATCCAACGCTCGCTACCACCAGTTGCTGCGCGCCGGGACGATGGGCCTGTCGGTCGCCTTCGACCTGCCCACGCAGATGGGCTACGACTCCGACGACCCGATCGCCCACGGCGAGGTCGGTAAGGTCGGCGTGGCGATCGACTCCATCGAGGACATGCGGCTGCTCTTCGACGGCATTCCGCTCGACCAGGTCTCCACCTCGATGACGATCAACGCACCGGGTTCGGTCCTGCTGCTGCTCTACCAACTTGTGGCAGAGGAAGCCGGGGTGCCCGGCTCGGCGCTGAAGGGGACCATCCAGAACGACATCCTCAAGGAGTACATCGCCCGGGGCACGTACATCTTCCCGCCCAAGCCGTCGCTACGACTGGTGGCGGACACCTTCGGCTACTGCCGTACCGAGGTGCCGAAGTGGAACACCATCTCCATCTCCGGCTACCACATGGCGGAGGCCGGTGCGACGCCCGTGCAGGAGATCGCCTTCACCCTGGCCAACGGTCTGGACTACGTACGCGCCGCGCTGGCCGCCGGGCTGGCCGTCGACGACTTCGCCCCCCGACTGTCGTTCTTCTTCGTCGCCCGGACCACCCTGTTGGAGGAGGTGGCCAAGTTCCGGGCGGCGCGGCGGATCTGGGCCCGGCTGATGCGTGACGAGTTCGGGGCGAAGGACCCGAAGTCGTGGATGCTGCGGTTCCACACCCAGACGGCGGGCGTGCAGCTCACCGCGCAGCAGCCGGAGGTGAACCTGGTCCGGGTGGCCGTGCAGGGGCTCGGGGCGGTGCTCGGCGGAACCCAGTCGCTGCACACCAACAGCTTCGACGAGGCCATCGCCCTGCCCACCGAGAAGGCCGCCCGGCTGGCGCTGCGTACCCAGCAGGTGCTGGCGTACGAGACCGACCTGACCGCCACCGTGGACCCGTTCGCCGGCTCGTACGTGGTCGAGGCGATGACGGACGAGATCGAGTCCGGGGTGCTGGCGCTGATGGACCGGGTCTTCGAGCACGGCTCGTCGGTTGACGCGATCGAGGCGGGGTTCCAGAAGCGGGAGATCGAGACGTCGGCCTACCGGGTGGCCCAGGAGATCGACTCGGGGGAGCGGGTGGTGGTCGGGGTCAACCGGTTCACCGTGGACGAGGAGGAACCGTACGAGCCCCTGCGGGTCGATCCGGCCATCGAGGTGGCGCAGGCCGAACGGTTGGCGAAGCTGCGGGCGTCGCGGGATGCCGACGCCGTCGAGCGGGCGCTGGCCGACCTGCGGGCCGCCGCATCGGGTACGGAGAACGTGCTGTATCCGATGAAGGAGGCGCTGCGGGCCCGGGCGACGGTAGGCGAGGTCTGTGGAACGTTGCGCCAGGTCTGGGGAACGTATCGGCCGACCGACCGTTTCTAGTGTCCTGACGGGTGGATCCGGCGGCCGTTCCCGCTCAGCTTGGACGGCCGGACGGACATGGTGTGCGGGGTCTGATGGTAACGGTGTGCAACCGTGAGATCAGCTCCGCACCCTTCCTGGTCATGGCGGGGTGCCGGCTGGGCGGCCATCGGGCCATCACCTGAAAGGGTGATTTTCCGGACACGGTGTTCTGTGGGTGGAGCTGGGAGAACGTGACCGACAAAACCGTCACGCGTTGTAGGAGGTATGGGGCGGATGTCGGTGTTCGGCAACGATCAACACGCCGTCTCAAACGTTTCCCGAACGCTGCAACCAGGACTTTCGTGACGCTGTGCGGTTCGACCGCTACCGTAACGAAGTTGCGCAGCGTCACCGCCGGAGGTCTAGGCTGTCCGAGTCCTATCCCATCCACAGTGATCGAGAATTCGACGTGACGAGTGCGTTGACGCTGCCGCCCAGCGGACAGCTGGCGTCGTCCTGGCCTGAGACGCCGACCGAAATCCAATCCCTGCCGTGCGAGCTGGACCAGTTGCTGGCATTACGGGTACCCGACTTGATTGCCACCCGTCGTTTCATCCACGCGCATCCGGAACTCTCCGGTCAGGAGTTCGAGACCGCTTCGTTGATCGCCCGCGAGCTGACGAATGCCGGCCTGAGCCCTCGCCTGCTGCCCAAGGGCAACGGTGTCATCTGTGACATCGGCAGCCGATCAAGCGGACCGGTCGTCGCGCTGCGCGCGGACATCGACGCCCTGCCCCTCCAGGACGCCAAGGACGTGTCCTACCGATCGACTGTGGACGGCGCCTGCCACGCGTGTGGACACGACGTACACACCACCGTCCTGCTGGGAGTCGGGCTGTTGCTGGCCCGTCTCGCCGAGCGGGGCGGACTGGATGGCCGGGTCCGGCTGATCTTCCAGCCGGCCGAGGAGATCCTGCCCTGCGGCTCGCTGGAGGTCATCGAGGCCGGTGGGCTCGAGGACGTCGCACAGATCTACGCGCTGCACTGCGACCCCAATCTGCCCGTCGGCCAGGTCGGCCTACGGGTCGGCCCGATCACCGCGGCAGCGGACAACGTCACCGTCCGGCTGACCGGCCCCGGGGGCCACACCGCCCGGCCGTACCTGACCGTGGATCTCGTCGATGCGCTCGGGCGGTTGGTCACCGACGTACCCGCGCTGGTCGCCCGACGGGTACCGGCCAACAGCGGGCTGCTGCTGGTCTTCGGGCAGGCGTCCGCCGGAACCCAGTACAACGTCATCCCGACCGAGGCGGTCGCCGCCGGCACCCTGCGGGTACTCGACCGGAGCACCTGGGAGGCCGCCCCCAAGATCGTGGCGCAGATCGTCCGGGACGTGATCGCCCCGACCGGTGCCACCGTGGACATCGAGTACCTGCGCGGTCGGCCACCGGTGGTCAACGACGCCCGGGCGATCCGGGTCCTCACCGCCGCCACCACCGCAGCCCTGGGCGCGGGCGGGGTCGCGGAGACACCGCAGAGCATGGGTGGCGAGGACTTCTCCTGGTATCTGGAGTACGTGCCCGGCGCCCTGGCCCGACTCGGCGTGGGACGGGCAGCGCCCAACATCGACCTGCACCGGGCATCGTTCGACGTGGACGAGCGGGCGATCTCGGTGGGCGTCCGGCTGCTGGTGCACACCGTACTCAAGGCACTGGCCGACTGAACGGTCCCGGCCGCAGACCGCCGACGGTCCGAGTCACTCGGGAGCCGTCGGCGGTCCGGGTCGGGTGGCGCGTGGTCAGGCGAAGAGCACCAGTGGGTCGCTCGTGCCCCGGACGCCGAGGAAGCAGGCGGCGGTGACCCGGGCCCCCCGCTCCACCCGCCGCACGCCGTGTACCCGTGCCGCGTCGAACATCAAGAGGTCACCCTGGCCCGGCAGGACCGAGAAGTGTGGGTCGCCCAGGGCGGTCCGGTCGAGGCCGTAGTCGGCACGCTTCCGGCTGACGTACTCCGCCTCGCTGGAGAAGATCCCCCAGAAGTCGATCTCGCCACCGTTGCCGGGCTCCGGCACCTGGAGGTAGACGTTGACACCGATCCGCCGGGTCAGCCGATACGACTCGAGCAGCGGGATGTCCCGTTGATCGATGTGCGGATTGGCATGCGCGCCACCCGGCCAGCGCCGGATGATCCCGGGCAGCATGGTCTGCCCCCGGTAGCGGGCGACGGTCGCGCCGTACGGCCACAGTTCGTCGACGTCGAGCCGGAGCAGGTCGGTCGGGGACAACTGGCCGTCGAAGATCTTCTGGCGGATCAGCGCCGTGGTCTCCGCGGCGGTCGCCAGGTAGCGTTCCGCGTTGGTGGTGTTCTCCGCTGCCTCACCGAGCGACGTGCCGAGGCTCTGGAAGTCGTCGGTCAGGGTGTAGCCGGCCGCCTCGCACTCGGTGGTGATCCGGGGCAGTGCCTGCTGACACAGCACCGCGGGGTAGTAGCCGCGATGCCAGATCAGCTCGACCTCCCCACGGATCAGACGGGCGAGCGAGTCGACGGTCAGCTTCTCCTCGTGGCTCAGGTTTTCCTCGTGGCGCAGGGCAATTGCCATGGCGGCTCCTGTCGACGGGGGCACACGGAGGTGGGCGTCGAGGCGGGATTCCGTCGGTCAACTGGTGAGCGTGCCGCGTACGACGGTGACCGCCTGTCCCGCCAGCGTCACCCGATTGTTCCGTAGGGTAATCCTGAGCGAGCCGCCGCGTGGGGACGCCTGTTCGGCCCACAGCTCGTCCCGGCCGAGTCGAGGGGCCCACCAACTTGCCAACGTGCAGTGCGCCGATCCGGTCACCGGGTCCTCCGGAACCCCGACGTTCGGATAGAAGCACCGGCTCACGACGTCCGGTGAGCCGTCGGCCGACGCGGTGACGATCACCCCGCGCCCCGGCACCCGGGCCAGCGCCGCCAGGTCGGGCCGGAGGGCGCGTACCTCGGCTGCGGAGGCCACCTGGACCAGCGTGTCGGAGACGCCCCGCCCGACCGCGACGACGGACGCGCCCCCCACCCCGTCGATGATGTCCTGGGACGGTTCGACCAGCTCCGCCGGATCGGCGGGGAAGTCCATCTCGATCCATCCGCCGTCCCGGATCGAACAGGTCAACTCGCCGCTGCGGGTCCGGAAGACGGAGTCGACGCCCAGGGCATGGGTGGTCGCCAGGGTGGCATGTCCGCACAGGTCCACCTCGGCGACCGGGGTGAACCAGCGCAGCTGCCGTACGCCGTCGACCAGCGGCCCGACGAAGGCGGTCTCCGAATGCCGTAGTTCGGCCGCCACCGATTGCATCCACGCGTCGTCTCGGGGAGAGTCGAGCAGTACGACGCCGGCCGGGTTCCCGCCGAACGGGGTGTCCGTGAAGGCATCGACGATGAATAGATCCAGGTTTGTCATCGTGGTTGCGGCCGCCATTCCGTACCGGTCCGGATGGCCCGCCGCTCCTCCTCTCGGTACGCCTGCCAGGTCACCAGCTCGCCCATCATCCCGCAGGCATCGTCGTACCACTATCCCCAGCCGCGGACCGTCCGCCCGTTTCGAGAGGGAGTACCAGCACCATGCGCTCAGCCGACCGCTATGTCGTGATCACCGGGGGCCCGGGCTCGGGTAAGAGCAGCCTGCTCGACACGCTACGCCGGGCCGGGTTCCCCTGTGTCGAGGAGGCGGGTCGGCAGATCATCCGGGACCAGACCGCGATCGGCGGGCGAGGCCTGCACACCGGCGACGCCCGCCTGTTCGCCGAGCTGATGCTGGCCTGGGAGATCCGCTCACACCGACAGGCCGGTGCCTACGACGGCACCGTCTTCTTCGACCGGGGCATCCCCGACGTCGTCGGCTACCACCTGCTCCACGGCTGGGACGTACCGCCGCACGTCTCGGCGGCAGCCGACCTGTTCCGGTACCACCCACGGGTCTTCGTCGCGCCGCCGTGGCCCGAGATCTACGTCAACGACGGTGAACGGGGGCAGGACTTCGCCGAGGCCGTACGCACCCACGACGCCATGGTGGCCGCGTACACCCGGCACGGCTACCGGCCCATCACCCTGCCGAAAGCTGACCCTGCCGGCCGGCTGGAGTTCGTCCGCCGGCACCTGGTCTAGGGGGACGCCCCCGGATCAGGGCCGGAGTTCCGGGCCGCGTGCGGGGCCGGGGTCGGTCTCGGTCGTTGCGCGGAGCATCGCCAGTTCGTCCAGGGTCCGGCGGGTGTCCGGATGGGCGTCGCCGAGCACCCGACGCCGGTCGTCGGCGAGTCGGCGCAACTCGTCCGCCGCTTCGGTGTCGCGCCCCTCGGACAGCAGCGCGTGGGCGAGGATCTCCCGGATGGCGAGGATCTCCGACCGGTGGCCCTGCCCGGTACGGGCGGCGACCTCGAGGATGTTGCGTAGCTCCTCGCGGGCCCGGGCGTCCTTGCCCCGGGCCAGCAGCACCCGGGCCAGGCTCTGCCGGACGGCGAGGGTCTCCGGATGGTCCGGCTGCCCGAGATGGTGCCGGGTACGCAGGATGGCCTGGAGCTGTTCCTCGGCCTCCCTGATGCGTCCCTGGGAGAGCAGCGCCTTGGAGAGGCTGTGTCGCACCACCAGGGTGTCGGGGTGGTCGATGCCCCGCACCCGTTGCTCCCCGGCGAGGATCACGCGGAGTTCGCGTTCCGCCTCGACCCACCGGCCCTGCTCCATGATGGATCGGGCGAGTTTGTGCCGGCTGGCCAGGGTGTTCGGATTCTCCGGGCCGAGCAGGCGGACCCGGGCCTCGATGATCTCCCGAAGTTGTTGCTCCGCCAGGGGGAGGCGGCCCTGCTCCAGGTCCGCGCGGGCCCGTTCGTGGCGCAGCGCCAGCCGGGTGACCTCATCCACGTCGAGGTCCCGGATGTTGTCGAAGCAGTTGTCCAGGAACGCCGCCGCCTGCCGGGGCAGGCTGACCGCCAGCAGGTAGCGGGCGGTGCGCCGGGCCACGGCCAGGGCCAGCGCGGTGGTCTGCGGGGCGCGGGGCCGACTGTTGCCGGTGCTCAGGTACTCGACGATCGGCCCGCCGCACTGCGGGGCCAGCACACCCCACGCGTGCCAGCATTCCGGATCGTCCGGCTCCAGGTCGACGGCCGTGCTCTCCAACAGGTCCATGATGAGCAGGTGGTATTCGGGCTCGTGTTGGCGGACCTCGGGAAAGTTGCGGGTGATGTGCCGGACCAGCGGGTGCAACGTCAGGGCATGGGCGAAGGTCGGTTCGTCGACGTTGTCGATTACGGTCCGGTCGAGCAGGGCGAGGTCGCCGAGTGCGTCGATCGCCCGGGACAGCTGGTCCCCGTCGAGTTCCGGGAAGAGCGAGGACCGCGACAGACGGTCCGGGGCCAGCAGTGCCGCGTACGGGATCGGGGCCTCCGCCATGCAGGCGAACAGGCAGAGCAGTTGCCGGGCGTACGGCATGCCCCGTCCGGTAAGCAGGTCGAGGGAGAGCTCCCACGCCTGTCGTACGAGTTCCTCCAGCCGCAACGGTTCGCCCAGTTCGGTGTCGTCGTCGGCGGTGAACGGGGTGGCGAATCGGCGGTCCAGCGCGACCCGGTATTCGTCGAAGGTACGGATCGTCGTGCTGCCGCGCAGCGCCGGCCCCCGACTGGCCGATTTCAGGTAGGACCCGGCACCCAGCAGGGCCAGCGGCAGGCCACCGAGCCGGGCACCGAGCGCCCGGGCCTGGGCCAGGCTCCCGGCCCGGGGCGTGGCGATGTCGATCAGTACCCGGGCCGCGTCGTCGGGGGACAGGGTGCGGACCGAGTGCCGGACGACCCAGCTTCCCCAGGTCTCCTCGTTACCCTCGCGGGTGGTGACGATCACCGATCCCCGGCGGCTTGCTGGCGGACGCAGCCAACCGTTGCCGTTGACCACCTGGCCGTCCGCCGGAGCCAGCAGCGCGGGATCGTCGGCGTTGTCGAAGACGAGCAGCCAGGGCTGGGCTGACTGGTCGAGCAACTCCCACACCATGTCCATCGGCGAGCGGGCCTTACCGGACCAGATCAGGTCCAGTTCGCCGGCGGATGCGCCCAGCCGTCCGGCTATCTCCCGCATCGCGGCGCTGATCTGCGCCGGCCCCAACGCCGGCACCCACCAGACCAGCCGGCCGGCGTCCCGAGCCTGCCGGGCGATCTCCAGCGCCACCTGGCTCTTGCCGCAACCACCCAGTCCGTGCAGCACGTGTACGGCCGGGGTCGGCGTCGATCCGTCGTCCGGGATCGCCATGATGATCTCTTGGACCAGGTGCCGGCGTCCCCGGAGTGGCCGGTCCAGCCGGCCGAACGGCGGCTCGACCGAGATCCGACCGGCTCGATCGGTGGGCTCCGGGGTGCTGGCATAGAGGTTGAGCACGTCCCGGGCGGCCACCGAGACGTGTGACCGATCGTGGGCGCTGACCCGCTGGCCGGGGACCGCCGGCCAGCCCGGCGGCTGCCAACCTCCGGGCGAGGCCGCGGTGCTGTCGTCGGTCACTGCCGTTCCGCAGGCCCGAAGAAGTTGATCTGATCGCGGCCGGCGATGTTGGCGCGTGCCTGGTCGCGTACGGTGATCTGTTGTCCGATCTGGGCCGCCGTCGACACCGGCCCGGCGAAGTCGGCCACGAACTGGCGCAACTCGTCCAGTGCCTCCGGGTGCCGCCCGACCAGGTTGCGGATCGCTCCCCGCCACTCGCTGCGTACGTCGTTGGCGATCTCCGCCCGACGGTCCTCGGGGGCTGTGCTGACCTGGCTCTGCGAATCGGCCAGTTCGCGCATCGTCTCGGTGGTGTCGTGCTCGTCGCCCCGCCCGAAGATCCGGCCGACCCGGAGTCGTACGTCCGACCACAGGTCGGTCACCATCGCCGAGGTCAGGGTGGTGGCGGCCGTTGCGACGATGCCTTCGATGATCTCGTTCACGTCGTGTCACCGATCCTCGCCGTTGGTATCGGTCGGACCGGTCGACACCGGGTGCCGACCGGTCCACAGCTACCTGGAACCCTAGCCGCGCATCGCCACCATCGATCAGATGATCTGGTGGGGCCGTCGGTGACGTCACCGATGCCTTCGACGGCCCCACCGGTGCCCGGTCCCGGTCGGGTCAGTCCGTCGAGGACGCGGGCTGCGTCGGCCCGTCCGTCGAGGACGTGGGCTGCGTCGGGCCGTCCGGCGCCGCTGCCGGCTGTGCGGGGCGCGTCGCGGATACCGGCTGCTTCATGGCTGCCGTCGGTGGTGCCTGCCGAGGTACGGCCACTGCTGTCGCCGCCGGACGTGCCCGTCGACCCAGCCGGCGGACCAGCCAGATCACCCCGAACACCGGCACCCCGAGCGCGATGATCCAGGGCAGCAGCGCGCCCAGTACGGTCAGCAGGACCTCCAGCGAGGCGAGGAACGCCTTCCAGCCGCCCTTCAGACCGGCCACGAAACCGGTCTGGGGCTCCTCCTCTTCGCTACCCTTCGCGTCCGGTCCGAGCAGCGTCACGGTGATCGTGGACAGCGCGGTCAGGTCGGCCAGGCGGCGCTTCTTGGCCTCCAGCGAGGCGAGGTCGGCCTCCCGCTTGGCCAGTTCGGCCTCGAGCATGACCAGGTCGCTGAGGCTCTTGGCCTGTGCCAGCAGCCGCCGACCACTCTCCACCCGGGCCTGCTGGGTGGCGATCCGGGCGTCCAGGTCGAGGGTCTCCTCGGTGACGTCCTGGGTGTCGATGCTCCGACGTTCCTGGCGGCCCAGTCCGGCCACCTCATCCACCACGGCCCCGAACTTCGTCGCCGGCACCCGTAGCTCCAGCTTCGCCCGCGAGGACGTGGCGCTGCTGGTCCGCTCGTCGGCACCGACGAAGCCACCGGCGGTGGTCGCGATCGCGGTGGCCCGGGCCGCGACCTCATCGACGGAATCGACGCGTACGGTGATCGTGCCGCTGTAGATGATGGACCGCTGGTCGATCCGCAGGTCGGCCTTTGCGGCGGTATCCGGTTGGCCGGGCTTCGCCTCGGCGGCGACCGGTGCGTCCTGTTTCTCGACGGCCGCGCCCCCGTCGGCCCTGCTGGACCCGGCCGTGTTCCGATCCGAGCTGCTACCGCAACCGGCCGTCGCCAGTACGGTGGTGAGGGCCACCGCACCGAAAATTGTTGAGAACCGGCGCTGTCTCATCCCGGCCATTTCCCCTCCCGAATTGGCAATCAGTGGTGGAGCGTTCCGTCAGACGCATCGCGGCACCGCGCCGGTTCCGGCAGACTGCGCTTGGTACATCACGATTCGGCATTCAGGGAGTCACGATGCGATTGACCAAGTACAGCCATTCCTGCGTCCGTATCGAGCACGACGGAGGGGTGCTGGTCATCGACCCGGGAGCCTTTGCCGAGTCGGCGGCTCTGGACGGGGTCGACGCGGTGCTGATCACGCACGAGCACTTCGACCATCTCGACGTCGACACCCTCGCCGACCTGTTGGGCAAACGGCCGGCGGTGACCGTGCACGCGCACCCCTCGGTCGTCTCCAAACTGGATGGTCTGCGGGGGGTGGTGACCCCGGTGGAGTCCGGCGACTCGTTCACCGCCGCCGGCATCGCCGTCCGCGCCTACGGTGGGCTGCACGCCGAGATCCATCCGGACGTGCCCCGGGTGCCGAACCTGGGGTTCGTCATCAACGACTCGGTCTACCACCCGGGTGACTCGTTCGACGTGCCGGACGACGTGCAGATCGACACCCTCTTCGTACCGATCTCCGCCCCCTGGCTCAAGGTGTCGGAGGCGATCGACTTCGTCCGGGCGGTGGCGCCCCGGCGGGCCTTCGCGTTGCACGACTGTCTGCTCAGCGCCGCCGGCTACACGGTCACCGACGCCAACATGAGTCAGCTGTCCGGGTGCGAGTACGCCCGCCTCGAACCCGGGACGAGCGTCCGCTGAGCGGATCGGCGCAGCGGGTGACGGGAGCGGCCAGGGAGGCCGGGGATGCGCTCTACACGACGCATCCCGACGGCTTCGTCGCCGCCCGCGACGAGGCGGTGGCCTCGCTACGGGCGGCCGGGGACCAGTCGGCGGCCCGGGAGGTCGCGAAACTTCGGAAGCCGACCGTCGCGGCCTGGCTGGTCAACCTGTTGGCACTGCGCCGTCCGGAGCTGGTGGCCGACCTCGTGGAACTGTCGGCGGCGCTGCGTACGGCCCAGCGTGACCTTCGCGGCCCTCAACTGCGTGAGCTGTCCGCCCAGCGGCGTGACGCGGTCAACGCCCTGGTCGCCGAGGCCCGGACGCTGGCCAGCGAGGCCACCACGGGAGCGCCGGGCGGAAGGCTGCCGAAGCTGCCACTGGCCGAGGTGGAGGCGACGTTGAACGCCGCGCTGGCCGACCCTGCCGTGGCCGGGCAGGTCCGGTCCGGTCGACTGGTCCGGGCGGTGAGCTACGCCGGTTTCGGCGAGGTGCCCCGGCCGCAGCTACGGCTGCTCACCGGAGGGGCCGAGGAGCCGCCGGAGCAGCGGGTACCGGAGAAGCAGGCCGGTCCGGCCGGCACCCGGGTATCCGGTGCGGAACGGGCGAAGGGCAGAGCCGAGGCAGCGGAGCGAGCCCGGGCTGCGGAACAGGCCCGCGCCGCCGAGAAGGCCCGGGTGGCGCGCAACCGGCGACGGCAGGCCCTGGCGAAGGAACTTTCGCAGGCGCGTACCTGGCAGGAGCAGGCAGAGGCGGAACTGGACCGGGCGAGGGCGACCGAGCGGGACGGCGCACGGGTACTGGCCGAGGTCGAGGCGGCCCTGGCCGACCTGGAGCGGCGGCGGACCGCCGCCGACGCCGACATCGGCCGCTACCGGCAGGCCCGCCGAGCGGCCGAGCGGGCCGCCGTCGCAGCCCGTCGGCGAACCGGTGAGGTCGAGGCCGCCGTCGAAGCACTGGACGCCGGGGACGACGCGGCCGGGGACGACGCCGGGGACGGGGTACGCGGGTAGCGAGAGACGGATCATGGTCAGTGGAGCCGGTGGGGAGCGCTGCCACCCGATTATTGCCGCGACAGCCGGCGGCACCGACGATTGAATACCTGGCGTGGAGCTTCCTGATGGCTGGATCGCACGCCGGCCAACCTTCGATGACATTTCGGCGATCCTGGCCTTGGTGCACGCCAGCGACATCGCCACGGTCGGGGCACCCGACTTCAGCCGCGAGGACGTGCAGGAGGCGCTGACCGGACCGAACACCGATCCGGCGCGTGACTCGTGGTTGGCGCTGGATCCCAGCGGCACCGTGGTGGCCTGGGCCTACCTGGAGAACCCGGCCCGGTCGCGGCGGGACTTCGTCGAGGTCTACGCGCATCCGGAGCACGGCGAACCGGCCCGGGCGCCGCTGCTGGCCCGGCAACTCGCACGGGTCGCGGAACGCGCCGCCGAGTTCGGCTTCGACGAGATGACCGTACGGGCCGGGGCGATCCCCAACGAGGACCACTGGATCGGCACCCTGCGCAGCGCGGGTTTCACCTTCGTCAAGCAGTACGCCCGTATGCGCTGTGAGCTGGCCGACCTGCCGGCAGCTCCCACGGCTGCGCCGTCCGGGGTCCTGATCCGGCCGGTCCGGGCGTCGGACGACGCTGACCTGCGTACCTTCCACCGGATTCTGGACACGGCCTTCCGGGACACCCCGGACTATGCGCCGTTGACGTACGAGCAGTGGCGGGAGCAGATCGCCAAGCTGCCCAGCGTCGCCTGGGACGAGTGGTTCGTGGCCACCGTTGCCGACGAGCCGGTCGGCATCCTCCAGTCGGCGGACCAGGCGCTCGACCAGAACGAGGGCTGGGTCAAGAACCTGGCCGTGCTGCGTGAGCACCGGCACCGGGGGGTGGGTCGGGCGCTGCTGTCCCGGGCGTTCGCCAGCTATGCCGGCAAGGGCCGCAAGTATGCCGGGCTGGGCGTGGACCTGAGCAACCCCACCGAGGCGGTCCGGTTGTACCGGTCGGTGGGCATGTCCCCGACCTACCAGGCGAACATGTTCGAGCGGACCGTGACGGCGGCGCGTTGACCACGTACCGCCGCTGACGCCCCGCCGAGGGCGCCCGTCCACCTACCGCCCCGGCGCGTACCTGCCGGGGCGGTAGGCCGTCTCGGTCAGGCGGAGGCGGTGTTGGTGGGGCGGGCGCGCAGATCAGCCACGTAGTCGTCCGGCGCACCGGCCTTCTCCGCCGCGTTGGCGATCTCCGACAGGTACCACGCGGTCGGCATACCGCCCTCGTACCCGTCGAAGACGTACACCCATGCGGTGACCTCGCCGTCCAGGGTGACCACCCGCAGGTGCAGCTTGCGATAGGTGCCGGCGACGACTCCCTCGATGTCGTCGAGCTGCGCGGCGTCCCAGGGGTGTACGTCGTAGAGCGCTACGAACACCCGGTCGCCGGGAGACTCGACGATCGTGGTGACGGCACCCTCCCAACCGATCACCCCCTCACCGGCGAAGGTCAGCCGCCAGCCTTCAAGCCAGCCCGTGCCGACGAGGGGAGAATGCGGACAATAAGCCCGCATCCGGGAGGGATCGAGGTTTGAGCCGTACGCGGCGTAATGACGCACAGCGATGACGATAGCTTGGCAGGTGGGTCGTGGAGAATACGACGGTGCGTGTCGGACGGCTCGGGGAGAAGAAAGTCACTGTGAGCATCGACGAAGGGCGGACGCGGTGAGCCGGATCGTGATCATCGGTGGAGGGCCGGCGGGCTACGAGGCGGCGCTCGTCGCCGCCCAGTTGGACGCCGACGTCACCGTTGTCGAGGCCGATGGCGCGGGTGGTGCCTGCGTGCTGTCCGACTGCGTACCGTCGAAGACCTTCATTGCCAGCTCAGAGGTGGTCACCGGGTACCGGGACACGGAGGAGTTCGGCGTGCTCTCCGACGGTCTCGAGGCGGTTACCGTCGATGCGACGGCCGTGCACGAACGGGTGAAACGCCTTGCCCTGGCCCAGTCCGCCGACATCCACTCAAAGCTGATCAAGGCCGGCGTGAACTTCGTCCACGGCACGGCCCGGCTCGGCGAGGACACTCTCGGTCATGCCCACCAGGTGATCATCACCCCCGCCGACGGTGACTCCGAGTACGCGGTCGACGCCGCCACGGTCCTGATCGCCACCGGTGCGACACCCCGGGTGCTGCCCACCGCCGTACCCGACGGGGAACGGATCCTGACCTGGCGACAGGTCTACGACCTGCCCGAACTACCGGACCGACTGATCGTGATCGGGTCCGGGGTGACCGGAGCCGAGTTCGCCAGCTCGTACCTCGCCATGGGGGTGGAGGTCACCCTGGTCTCCAGCCGCGACCGGGTCATGCCGCACGAGGACGCCGACGCGGCCATGGCGATCGAGCGGGTGTTCCGCGCCCGGGGCATGTCGATCCTCAACAACTCCCGGGCCGAGGCGGTACGACGTACCGCTGACGGCGTCGAGGTGGAACTCGCCGACGGCCGGGTGGTGTACGGCTCACACGCCCTGATGGCGGTCGGCTCGGTGCCGAACACGGCCGGTCTCGGCCTGGCCGAGTACGGCGTCGAGGTGGCGCGGGGCGGCTACCTCACGGTGGACCGGGTGTCCCGGACCAACGTGCCGGGCATCTACGCCGCCGGCGACTGCACCGGGGTGCTACCGCTGGCCAGCGTGGCGGCCATGCAGGGCCGGATCGCCATGTGGCACGCCCTCGGCGAGGCGGTCTCGCCGCTGCGGCTGCGTACGGTCGCCGCCAACGTCTTCACCGCTCCGGAACTCGCCACCGTGGGGGTCTCCCAGGACGAGGTGGACTCCGGGCGTACGCCGGCACGACAGGTGATGCTGCCGCTGTCCGGGAACGCGCGGGCCAAGATGTCCGACATCTCCGACGGGTTCGTCAAGCTGTTCTGCCGTCCCGCCAGTGGTCAGGTCATCGGCGGGGTAGTGGTGGCACCGAAGGCCAGCGAGCTGATCCTGCCGATCACCATGGCGGTGGAGAACCACATGACCGTGGACCAACTCGCCCACACCATCACGATCTACCCGTCGTTGTCCGGTTCGATCACTGAGGCGGCGCGACAGTTGATGGTTCACGAGCTGGAGTGACGACCGTCTGCCGTCGGCCGGCGGTCAGCGTCAGCACCCAGCCGACGGCGGCGAAGGCCACCGCGGCCACCCCTGCGATCACGGCCAGCCGCCAACCGGAGCCGGTCAGTGCCGAGCCGCCGATGTGGCCGACGAGACCGCCGTACGCAGCCCAGCCGAGTGCCGCCGCCGCTTCGTAGGCGAGGAACCGGCGGTAGGGGTAGCGCTCCCGGCCGGCGTGGTAGCAGACGAGCATCCGGCCGCCGGGCACGAACCGGCAGAGCAGGATCACCAGCGGTCCGGGCTGGCGCAGGCCGCGGCCGAAACGGCCGACCACCCGTCGGGCCCGGGCCGCTGCCTGCCGCCCACGGCTACGGGTCAGCTCAACCGCCTCCCGGCCGGGCCGACCCG
>NZ_JBHTMP010000077.1:0-30549 GCF_042679305.1 Micromonospora sonneratiae
CGCAACGGGCGCACAGGCGGGGCAGCTCGACAGCCTCCGCGGCAGGCTCCCTGACCACACTCCCAACAGGTAAGAGATCTCAATTACGCGACACTAGCTGCGACCGCAGCGAAGCATGCGCAGGCGACGGCAGAGCAAGCGCAGGCCAACTACGGCAAGGCACTGCTAGGTACGCAGCACCCTGAAGCGAACCGCACCAGACAGGAGGCGCAAACCGCCGTCGAGAAAGCCGGTAAAGTTGGTCGACTGCTCTCCGAGGCGGCGGCAGCATTTGCCGAGTACGCGAACCACATCGCGCCGGGTGCGCTCGTCAACCCGTCGGGATCAGCTGCAGTGCCGAGTGGCGAACAAATCGTCACTGCCCCAGCGCGACGAGGATCCCTGTCCAGCAGGCTCTTGGGCAAGATGAAAGAGGTCCAGAACTCCGACGATGGGCTGCAACACGCTAAAAAGATCGCGAACTCCATCCAGGACGCTGTTCGCCCAAGCGGAACGGTTGTGCCGAAGGGGCCAGGGGTCGTTGTTAGAGCACCCGAGGCTCAGACCGTACATGCCGGTGACGTGATGTTGACAGCCTTCGTCGTTGCTGTCGCGGGTATCAAGGGGGCGGAAATCGTAGGGAGACTTCGCAGGAAAATGAAACCCAAGCCCTCCCATGAGAAGTCAGGAGAACAATAGCGGTGGAAGAGAACACCTTATTCCTCAAGGCCCTACTCGAACAGGACTGGGAGTCGTACGATGCGCTCGCGGATGAGTTCGAACGGCAGGGGAAGGGTACGCCGGTTGCAATCATCGGATGCGCTTTCCACCTGGCTGTGCATCGGCGTTTCGGAGACAACCGTAGCGTTGAAGAGGTGATCCGCTTCGTTGCGGATGCGCGGGCCTTCCTGTCCGAGGGGAGAGACCTGCCCGCGCAGGAGGCCGAGGCCCTCATCTATGCCACCCTCGACATCGACGTGCCCGGCGTCGAAGAGACAATCGATCGCCTCGAAATTGGCGCTATCGCCGAGATTGAGGGGCAACTGCTGTTCAAGCTGATCGCGGACGAGGATCTGTCGGAAGAGCAGTTGGATGCCTTTCTTGCGGAGTCCGAGGCGCTTGCCAAGGGGGAGTGAGTTCGGGGCGCGCGCCCGCCTGAGCTGACTACCGCAGGATGGGAACGTCTTCCGCCAGGCGCTCCAGACCGGGCACGTACGGATCGAGTTCGCCGGCCTCGAACCGGCACATCTTGATTGTCCACCAGAGGTTGTCGCCAGCCTCTCCGACGAGCTTGTAACCCCCATCTGGCAGGAGTACGGCCCAGCCGTCGTCGGGTAGGACGACCAGTACGGCCAGCGGTTGGCCAGTTGTCGCTGTCCAGAGGCGGGTGGTGCCGTCATCGGAGGTGGTGGCGAGTTGGGTGCCGTCTGGTGAGTAGGCGATGGCAGTTACGGCATCGGTGTGGCCGGTGAGGGTGGTGGTGTGTTGGCCGGTGGTGGCGTTCCAGAGGCGGGCAGTGTTGTCCAGGAGGTGGTGGCGAGTTGGGTGCCGTCCGGTGAGTAGGCGACGGCCGTTACCCAGCCGGTGTGGCCGGTGAGAATCCGTATCGTCCGGTTGTCGGTCCGATCGACGATCTCGACCGAGCTGCCCCGCCCGATCGCCATCAGCGCGCCGTCCGGAGAGTAAGCAACGCAGGCATCCGACCCTGCGGGCAGGATCTGTGCTGTTACCGGGTCACGACCGGGGATCGCCGCAGCCGTCAATTCCACCGAATCCGCCAGGTCCAGCCAGCCGTAGGTGCCCAGCAGGGCCGCCCGGTCCCAGCGACTGCCGGCCAGTTGTGCGTCACGCAGGGACCCGCAATCGTCGGCTGTGCTCAGTGGACAGACCCACCACCCTAATGACTTCTGTCCATCGATGTCGCATCCGAAGCCGCATTCCGGCAATGCGTTTCGCGGTCTCCGGGAGCAGTCCAAGATCTACTTATCTGGTTGCGGCCGGCGAGCGGGCTCTTTACCACCTGGCGCTGGCGAGCGCTACCCCTTGGCGTCTGCCGATGGTGATCCGGGTGGCTGCACATCGGCCACGTTCAGCCGTTGATCCATCGCCTGATGCGGCCATTCGGTCGGCATTCCGGCGTCTCCCGAAGTCATCACTCAGCGTACGCGAGTCTGTGATTGTTGTTGATCACGGACTTGGCGCGCGTGGAGTAACGCATTGTATTTGTGCTGGTCAGGTAAGCGTCGGTGGCCATTTTGTCGGAATGGAGAGCGGTCGAGAGCGCGGATGAGTCCGCCGTGTGGCACCGCTTTCCGAGTCGACGCCGGCAACTGAGCGTAGACAATCCACTCCGGACACAAGTGGCCACGCTGCGCCATCTATGCTGTCGCATCGAACGTGCTGGCTCTTCACTTGCCGCCACAAACAGTGCATGATCTGCCAGCGAAGAACGCCTCAACACCGACACGCCCAGTCCGGCCCACCCCATGCCTGATCCAGCGGTGTCTACCTGCGATCGCGGACTGGAGCCTCAAAGGGGAGGAACGAACGCAATGGGTACCGAGCAGCCGACCCAGTTCGGCTATCGGCAGGAGCTTCGCCGCACGTTGAGCTTCGCGGACCTGCTGTTCTACGGTTTGATCTTCATGGTGCCGATCGCGCCGATGGGCATCTTCGGATCGGTCTACAACAGCTCCGGCGGGATGGTCGTACTGGCCTACCTGATCGGCATGGTCGCGCTGGTGTTCACCGCAGCGTCGTACGCCCAGATGGTGAAGGCGTTCCCGCTGGCCGGCAGCGTCTACAACTACGCCGGCCGGGGCATCGGAGCACCTGTCGGCTTCCTCGCGGGCTGGGCCGTGCTTCTCGACTACGTGTTGGTGCCGAGCCTGCTGTACCTGGTCGCCTCGGTGGCCATGCACGCCTCCGTGCCGGCGATTCCGGTCTGGGGCTGGCTGATCGTGTTCGTCCTCCTCAACACGGTCATCAACTACCGGGGCATCCGCATGACCGCCACGATCACCCGGGTCATGCTGATCGGTGAGCTGATCGTCCTGGCGATCTTCCTGGTCGTGGCCGTACAGGCGCTGGCCAGCGGTCGGGGCAACGGAGTCTCGGCGATCGCCCCGCTGTTCAACTCCGACACGTTCACCTGGTCGCTCGTGTTCGGCGCGGTCTCCGTCGCCGTGCTGAGCTTCCTCGGCTTCGACGGCATCAGCATGTTGGCCGAGGAGAACAACGGCGGCGCCCAACAGATCGGCCGGGCGATGGTGGCGGCTCTCGGCCTGGCCGGCCTGCTGTTCATCATGCAGACCTGGTTGGCGGCGCTGCTCGTACCCAACCCGGACCAGTTGCTGGCCAGTGGTGACCCCGAGGGCACGGCCTTCTACGACGCGGCTCGCGGCGCAGCCGGCCCCTGGCTGGCCACCCTGTGCGCGGTGGCCACCGCCGTGGCCTGGGGGGTCGCCAACTCCCTGGTGGCGCAGGTGGCGACCTCGCGGTTGCTGTTCGCGATGGCTCGGGACCGTCAGCTGCCCGCCTTCCTGCGCAAGGTGTCCGTACGCTACGGCGTGCCGACCAACGCGATCATCCTCACGGCCATCGTGTCCCTGGTGATCGGCCTGTACATGAACTTCCGGTCGGACGGCATCGAGGTGCTGAGCAGTCTGATCAACTTCGGGGCGCTGACCGCGTTCCTGGTGCTGCACCTGGCGGTCATCTGGCACTACGTGGTCCGCCGGCGCAGCAGGAACTTCCTCGTCCACCTGGTGATGCCGGCCATCGGCTTCGCGATCCTCGCCTACGTCGTGATCAACGCGAACATCGCCGCCCAGCGTCTCGGCTTCATCTGGCTCGGTATCGGTGTGATCGTGCTGATCGGGCTGTACGCCGCCAAGCGCCGCCCCACGCTGTCCGGACTGAGCAACGAGGACCCGGCATGACCCACGTGATGCACTACGACCCCTCCGCGACGGACCTGGTCTACACGTTCGGCGGCCACCGCCCGATCGCCGAGATCAACCCGGGAGACGTGCTGGTGACCAGCACCGAGGACTGTTTCGGCGGTGCGGTCCGTACGGTCGACGACCTGCCGACCAGGGTGTGCCAGGCGTTCAACCCGGTCACCGGTCCGTTCCATGTCGTCGGGGCCGAACCGGGGGACACCCTGGCCCTGCACTTCATCGACCTTACGCCGGCCCGGGACTGGGGCATGTCGGCCACCTTCCCGCACTTCGGTGCGCTGACCAGCACACACACCACGGCGACGCTACAGCCGCCGCTGGAGGAGCGGGTGTGGCGTTACGACATCGACCGGGACGCCGGCATCGTGCGCTACCACGCCCGGCGGTCCGAGTCCACCGTCGACCTGCCGCTGGATCCGATGCTCGGCACGGTCGGGGTCGCCCCGGCAGGCGGTGAGGCCCGGTCGACCATCGTGCCCGACGCCCATGGCGGCAATCTCGACACCCCGGAACTGCGGGCCGGCACGACCGTCTATTTCGGGGTCAACGTTCCCGGTGCCATGTTCGCCATCGGCGACGGGCACGCCCGTCAGGGGCAGGGCGAGGTGTGCGGGGTGGCGGTGGAGACCGCCATGAAGGTCACCGTTGCCGTCGACCTCATCAAGGGGGTGTCCACCCCGTGGCCGAGGATCGAGACGGACCAGCGGCTGATGGCGATCGGCGCGGCCCGACCGCTTGAGGACGCGTACCGGATCAGCCAACACGACCTGGTCACCTGGACGGCCGACCTCAGCGGCCTGGAGTTGCTGGACGCGTACCAACTCGTGTCCCAGGCCGGTAGCGCCGCACCCGGGAACGTGTGCGACCCGAACTACACGATGCACGCAGCGATCGAGAAGGCCTTCCTGCCCGGCGTTGTCGCGTACCAGGGCGCCCACCAGCGGCTGCGGGACCTGGGCCGGTCGCTGAGGTAGATGACGATGAGTCGCCCCCTTGTTCCCCCGACGCCCCCGGCCCGGCTGTCGCTGCGGGTCGAACTGTTCATCCTGACGCACAGCGAGGCCGGGGAGCCCCTGGCCCATCGGCCCTCGCTGTCCATCGGACTGGCCGGGGCGATCCTCGCCAGCCTGGTCGTTCCGGTGGAACGCGTACGGCTCGTCGGGGGTTCGGCGGCGACGGTGGTGGACCGACAGCCCACCGGTGACTCCGTTGCGGACTGGGCGTTGGCCGGACTGGCAGGACATCGCTCGCCGTTGTCGGTGCAGGATGCGCTGCGACAGATTGCCACGGAAGCGTACGAGCGGACCGCCGCCGACATGGTCGGCGGCGGGCTGGTCACCGAGACCAGCCGCCGTCGGCTGTTCGGTCGTACCGTCGCCTACCCACCGGCCAACTCGGCCATCATTCCCCGGGTACGGGGGCGCCTGCGCTATGTCATGCAGGGAATCGAACAGGCCGACCCGCAGACCGACATCCTTGCCGGGCTGATCCGCGCCCTCGGGCTGGAGTCCGAGATGTACCTGGACGCCGTTGGCAACGATCTTCGGGCGCAGATGCGGCAGATGCTCAACCGCGCCGCCGCCGAGTATCCGGCGATGAAGGAGATCGTCAAGGCCGTCGAAGCCCTCGTCGCGGAGGCGGCCCTGGCCGTGTACCGCTAACGGCGATCGCCAGCGGCGCCACCAGCGCACCGGCGGCGGATAGCAGCGCGCCCAGCAGAGCCCTCAGCAGAGCCCCAGCGTTGGTGGTCGGCAACAGCGGACCGATTCGCGTCACAAACCCCCTGGACCGATTCGATGTCAGGGACCTGCCCGGCTCGACCACGCCCAGGCCGGGCGCTCGCTCAACGCTGCCGTCGGCGGGTCCGCCGGGCACACACCCCGTAACGGAGTCATGAGTTTAAATAGTTAACTTTACTTACCTGACGGTAAAGCTTACTTTCTAATTGTCATCGACCGATGTCTACGGTGCGAAGTGGGAGTAGCTGATGCTGTCAGCCCGGATGCGCGAGCCTGTGCTGTCACTGTTTCGGATCGTGGTGGGCCTGTTGTTCGCCCTGCATGGCATGTCCACGCTCTTCGGGGTCGTCGGAGGGGGCGGGAACGGCGGCCAGACCGTCGAGGTGGGTTCCTGGCCCGGGTGGTGGGCGGCTCTGATCCAGTTCGTCGGGGGCGGTCTCGTGCTGGTCGGTCTGTTCGCCCGGCCGGCGGCGGTGCTGTGCTCCGGCTCCATGGCCTACGCGTACTTCGTGGTGCACCAGCCTCAGGGGCTGTGGCCGTCGAACAACGGGGGCGAGTTGGCGGCGATGTTCTGCTGGTCCTTCCTCCTGGTTGCCGTGTTCGGTGGTGGTCGCTGGTCGGTCGATGCGTTGGTCTCCCATCGTCGCGCAGATCGGCGGGCGTCGGGCCCGGAACCGGAGGGGGATCGGGCCGCTGTCCCGGCGTGAGCAGCGTGCCGGTGCGGATCACCCGACCCGGGCGGACCAACGTCCGTCAGCACCGGGGCGGCCCGTACCGGCACGGAACCTTCCCGAGGGAACGGACTGCCGGCTCTCCGGCGGAGGAGCAGCCGGGCGTATCGACTGAGAGGAGTTTCGATGAGTCTGAGACGAAGACTGCTGGCCATCGCTGCGGTCGTACTGGCGGCCCCCCTGGGGGTGGTGCTCACGCCCGCGAGCCCGGCCAGCGCCCACGGCTGGATCACCTCCCCGCCGAGTCGGCAGGACATGTGCGCCACCGGTCGGGTGACCGGGTGCGGCGGGCTGGCGTACGAGCCGCAGAGCGTCGAGGCACCCAAGGGCTCCCGACTGTGCAGCGGCGGTAGTCGGTGGCGGGTACTCGACGACGAAAGCAAGGGATGGCCGGCGACGGCGGTCTCCGACACGGTCACGTTCCAGTGGCGGCTCACCGCCGCCCACCGCACCAGCACCTGGGACTACTACGTCGACGGTGCCCTGTTCAAGACGTTCAACCAGGGCAACACCCAACCGCCGGCGAACATCTCCCATGTGCTCACCGGGCTGCCTGACGGGCGGCACAAGGTGTTGGCCGTCTGGAACGTCGCCGACACCGGCAACGCCTTCTACAACTGTGTCGATCTGGACATCAGCGGCAGTGGTGAGCCGCCCGGTGAGGACCCGCCACCGGTCGAGTGCTCCTCGGCGGCCTGGGTCGCGACCACCGCGTACCTGGGTGGTCAGACGGTGACCCACCGAGGGCACGCCTGGCGGGCGGCGTGGTGGGTACGTGGTTCGGAGCCCGGCGTCTCGCCCATCTGGGCCGACCTCGGCGCCTGTTGAGTGGCGCGGTCAAATCCGGTACCACGCCCCACCGGCCCGGTGGACCACCGAGATCGCCGCCCGGTGGACCACCGAGATCACCAGCCGGTGAACCGCCGAGATCGCAGCCGGTGAGCCACCGAGATCGCCAGCCACGGGTGTCCCGCCCCCACCGGGGCATCCGTGGCTGGACCGGCTGATTCTGTCGGAGGCTGCTGGTAGGAATGGCCGCGACCGAGGACAGCGGTGGGCTGTGCGGGTGGTGGAGGCGAGCGTGGAGACGAGTGAGGCGGCCCGGCGCTGGGCGAGGACGTGGGCGACCGCGTGGCCGGTGAAGGACATCGACGCCATCGTCGCCCTGCAGGCCGAGGAAGGCGATCACTGGGCGTCGATGTTCCGGCCCTACCGTGGCCGGGCCGGGCTGCGGACGTACGTGACGGAGTGCTTCGGCGAGGAAACCCGTCCGGCCGAGACCTGGTTCGCCGAGCCGCAGGTCGACGGCGTTACGGCAGCCGTGGAGTACTGGGCGGTGATCTACGTGGCGGACGAGCCGACGACCATCTCCGGCTGTACGGTGCTGCGTTTCGACGAGTCCGGCCTGGTGGCGGAGTCCCGTGACTACTCGCACGTCAAGGACGGCCGCCAGCTGCCACCCGAGGGCTTGTTCGACTGAATCCGCCTCGCCGGCACCGGTGGGGATCGGTGTCCCGAACCGCCGGTCAGCCCTGCGGCGCGTCGGGCAGGCTCTGCTGTGCGCCGTGGAGGTGGCGTACCAGGCCGATCTCGGCGACGTTCTTGGTCAGCTCGATGTTGACCCAGCCCGCCACGTCCGCCAGCGTCAGTTCCCCACCCCAGGGCAGCCCGGCGGTCCGCTCGGTGGAATCGAGGTCGGCATCGCTGAGCGGCAACAGGGCAGCCTGCCAGTCGGCCCTGAGACCACGTAGCCAGTCGGCCGCAGCGGTGACCGTGCCCGGCCAGGTGATGTCTCGAACCTCGGGCGCCCCGGACCCGAAACAGTGTCCGATCGTGGTGGTCCTCCAGAAGCCGATGTGCCAGGTCAGCCAACCGATCGAGACGGCGGGTACGGGATCCGGCTCCGGCACCTCCCAGTCGGCCACCCAGCGTCCCTGGCTGTCCGGACGTACGGTCCAGCACACCGGTGCCGGCTCCCAGAGGCAGACCGAGTCGTCGAGATCCTGTAGGTGGTGTTCGAACAGCGACCAGGTGATGTCGAGCTGTCGGAGCAGCAGTTCCACACGGGCTACCGGCATTGGGGGAGTCTGTCAGCCCTGTCTGCTGCCAGGCCACCGGTTTATCGCCGGATCGGAACAGCAGCGTGGGGCAGTTGATGTCGACAGCGTCGCCGGGGTTGTCGAACGACACTTCTGTCGTGGGGTGGTGATAGGTTCCCGTCGAGATTCACCTCGACCGTATTTGTCCGATCTGGTCGACGGAAAAGTGAGCAGTCGACCAACACCCATCGGTGGATATCGGTCGATCCGAGTTGGTATTGCGAAGCGGGATCCGCTGTTGCCGCTCGGCTGCCTGACCGCATCGAGAAGGGATGACCATGACCGAGGCGAAGACCTTCACCCTCGACGTACCGGGCGCTGTCCTGCATTACGACATTCGAGCGGCTGAGGCGACCACGGCGCCGGTCCTGCTGATGATCGGATCGCCGATGGACGCCAGCGGATTCGCCAGTCTCGCCGGGCATTTCCGGGACCGTACGGTGGTCACCTACGATCCACGCGGGGCCGGACGGAGCAAGCGGGTCGATGACGCTGGCGAGTCCACACCCGAGCAGCACGCGGACGACCTGCACCGGCTGATCTCCGCGCTCGACGGTGGGCCGGTGGACATCTTCGCCAGCAGCGGCGGAGCGGTCAACGCACTCGCGCTGGTGGCCCAGCATCCCGAGCAGGTGCACACGTTGGTGGCACACGAGCCACCGACCGCCCAGCTCCTGCCGGATCGTGAGCAGGCGCTGGCCGCGATAGCGGACATCCGTCGGACGTACGACCAGGCCGGCTTCGGTCCGGCGATGGCGAAGTTCATCGCGGTCAGCGGCTTTCGGGGCGAGATCCCGACGGATTTCGCCGACCAGCCGGCACCGGATCCGGCCGGTTTCGGGCTGCCGACCGACGACGACGGCTCCCGTGACGACGTGATGTTCGGGCAGAACCTCATGACGTGTACGCACTACGAGCCCGACCTCGACGCGTTGCGGGCAGCGTCTACACGGGTCGTGATCGGCGTCGGAGCCGAGTCGGAGGGCGAGATGGCCTACCGTGCCGGTGTTGCCGTTGCTGAGCGGCTCGGCACGAAGGCCGTCATCTTTCCCAGTAACCACGGTGGGTTCCTGGGGGGCGAGTTCGGCATGAAGGGTGACCCGGACGGCTTCGCCGTGACACTGCGTCAGGTACTCGCCGAGGAGGGGTGACAAACTTGCCCGCGTAGGCGCGCCACGCCGGCCATCGTGGGGCCGGCGTCCGGTCCCGGTCTGTTCGAGTGACTGCATCGGTCCGGCCCCTGTGGGGTGATCGATAGGAGCACCCCACAGCGGCACCACGGCTGGCGTCGGCAGGTGTGACCAGCAGCCACGGCATTTACCGGCGGACCTACTGGCTGTGGGTGAGGAAGAAGTCCCGGACGTCCTCGGCAAGCAGTTCCGGCACCTCCATCGCGGCGAAGTGTCCACCGCGCTCGAACTCCGACCAGTGCCTGATGTCGTACAGCCGCTCGGCCAGCGGTCGCACCGACAGCGTGATGTCGTGCGCGAACACCGCCACACCGAGCGGCACCCGGCACGGCTGCTGGCTCCCCCGGGGTGCGTCATGGTGGAACCGGCCGGAGGAGGCCGCGGTGGCGGTCAGCCAGTACAGCGAGACGTCGGTGAGCATCCGATCGTCGCTGACCGGTGTGGCGGGGTCGGTCCACTGTGCGAAGCGTTCGGCGATCCAGACCAGTTGGCCGACCGGCGAGTCGGTCAGCGCGTAGCCGATGGTCTGCGGGGTGAGCGCCTGTAGAGCCTGGTACGGCGGGCGGTTCGCCATCAGCTGCCTGACCTTGTCCAACCGGGCCTCATCTGCTTCGGACAACTCGACGTCGGGGTCCGGTCGGGTCGGCAGGTAGTTGACGTGTACCCCGACGACGTGCTCGGGCGCGACCGCGCCGAGCGTCGTTGAGATGCCCGCGCCGAAGTCACCACCCTGCGCGCCGTAGCGTTCGTACCCCAGGCGGCGCATCAGCTCGGCCCAGGCTCGTGCGACCCGGACGGTGTCCCAGCCACGCTCGTGGGTCGGCCCGGAGAAGCCGAAACCGGGGATGGACGGAATCACCAGGTGGAAGTCGCGCGACAGCGGCTCGATCACGTCGAGGAACTCCAGGAACGAGCCGGGCCAGCCATGGGTGAGGATCAGCGCGAGCGCGTCCGGTTTCGAGGACCGGATGTGGACGAAGTGGATGTTCTGGCCGTCGATCTCGGTGGTGAAGTGCGGAAGCTCGTTGAGCTTGGCCTCGTGCTCGCGCCAGTCGTAGCCGGTGCGCCAGTATTCGGCCAGTTCCTTGAGCCGCGCCAGCGGGAAGCCGTAGTCCCACCCGGCGTCGGCGACCTCGTTGGGCCAACGGGTACGGGAGAGCCGGTCGTTCAGGTCGTCGAGGTCGGCCTGGGGGATGTCGATGCGGAACGGCTTGATCATCGTCTGGACTCCAGGGGATTATTGTCGCCAAAATGTTGGGGCGACCAACGTTCGGTGTCCAAACGATACTGCAATCATTGGTGCTGCCAACGATTCCGTTGGGCTTGTCACACTGGTGCGCGGCCGGCCCTCGGGTGGCGTAATGCCGTACCTGTACGGGTTCGGCTACTTCCCGTCGGAGGATCCCGGGGTGCGGGCTCGGGCGTGGTGGTCGACGATGCGGGCCAGTAGGCGGATGAGTTCCTCGCGTTCGGTGTGCGAGAGCGGGGAACAGAGGTCCTCCTGGATCCGGGCCAGGACGCCGTCGAGGTGTACGAGGTTGTCACCCCCTTCGGGGGTGATGGTGATGATGTTCCGTCTGCGGTCGGAGGGATCCGGGGAGCGCGCGATCAGCCCCTTGTCGGCCAGTTCGTTCAGTGCGGCGACGACGTCGCTTCGGTCGATGCCCGTGCGACGGCCCAACTCGGCCTGGCTGGCGGGGCCGCACTCCGCCAGTGCGGCCAGTAGCCGGTAGTGGTAGCCACGGGCGTCGGCGGCGGCGAACCGTTCGGTCACCAGGCGTTGGCTGTGCGTGGAGGCCTGGTTGATCAGCCAACTCGGCGCGCGCTTGAGGCGCTCTGGTGGCGCTTGTTCGCCCGTCGTCATGGCCGTGAGCCTACCGACCTGTTGGCGGGGCCAACGGTCATTCTATGATTGGTACGGCCAACGTTGGTCTGACCAATGATGTGGGGAGATCATGGATTGCGTCGATCGTCATGAACTTGCCGACCTTGTGGCCCGCCTGGGGCGCTGCCTGGACGAGAAGCGCTTCGGGGAGGTGCGAACCGTCTTCACCGAAGATGCCTCGGTCAGCACTGCCAGTGGTGCAGTACGGGGAATCGACGCCCTCGTAGCGAAGGCTCGCAGGACCCGCCCGGCCGGCGTGTTCACCCAGAGCTTCATCACCAATCCCCTCATCGACGTGGACGGTGACACGGCCACGATCACCGCCAAGCTGCTGGCCGTCTTCGTCGGCCAGCCCGAAGGGCGAGGGCGATTGTTCGGCGAGCGCTATCACCTGGCCGCCGCCCGTACTCCGCGAGGATGGCGGATCTCCCGGGTGGAGGCCGTACCCCTGTGGGAGGCCGTTCTGCCTGAGGTCACCTCCTTCCACCCGGACGTCGTCGCTGGAGCGGACGGGGCCACTGCGGCACCGGGGTTCGAGTGAACCGGAACTAGGGCCGCCCACAGTGGAGCTTTCACAACTCCGGGGATCCGGTGGAATGACGAGGCGAAGGACGTCGGTAGCGCCGGTCAGGGTGGCCGGGGCGGCATGTGCGTGGGCCGGAGCCAAGCCGAGCTTCGGCAGACATTGGGCACAGACGCCCGCCATGGGCCGCTGACGGCCGGACACAGCCGGACACGTGACTAAGGCCGCTGACCGGGTTCGCCCTGGTCAGCGGCCTTCTTGTGCTGGTCCTAGATGGTGCCCCCGGCAGGATTCGAACCTGCGCCCCCGCCTCCGGAGGGCGGTGCTCTATCCCCTGAGCTACGGGGGCTCAGCGACTTAGGAAGAGTAGCAGGCTCTGCCGGTCAGGGCCGAATCGGTATCCGCGCATGTCGGCGCTGGACCGCCCGCCTCTGCCATCGCGCCATGTGCGGCGTCCGCCATCGCGCCATGTGTGGCGTCCGCCATCGCGCTATGCGCCGCGTCCGCAACTGGGCAGCGGGTGCAACACGATGCGCGGCGGGAGTCGACGTGGCCACCGGGCCGTGGGCCAGGAGCCGTCCACGATCGCGTGGATCGTACGGCCGGCTTCGCCGCTGAGTCGGAGCAGGAACTCGCGCGGCAGTGGCGGGTCCACCGCCGGGCTGGCGATCATGAAGCGCGTACGGCCCCGGACCGAAGCGGCGGACAGCACGTCGGCGGCAGGCACCACCCCGTGCAGCCGGGTACGGCCGATCCAGTAGACCTCGGCGCGGTGCTCCAGGGCTGACCGGGTGATCGCCGGATAGGCATGGTCCATCCAGCGGCTGACCGCGTCGGCGCAGAGGCTACAGGCCCGTTCCCGGGGCTCCCGTGGGCCCAGCCCCCAGGCGTGCATGTACGCCCCGACGTCGGCCAGTTCCAGCGACACGTCGAAGCGTCGTTGGATGAGCGCGGCGAGGTTCTGCCGGGACCACAGTTCGTCGTCCAGGCCGAATCCGTCGGGATAGCTCCCGCGCAGCGCCTCGATCAGTTCGAGTTCCTGTTGGCGGCTGAGCGGCTTCGACTCGCCCGGCCGTTGTCCGCGACGGACGGCTGCTACCGCCCCGTCACCACCGATGGTGTGGCGTCGGCACCAACTGGCGACCGACCGCCGTGCGTCCTTGAGTGCAACCCCCACGTCTGGGACAACGAGCACGGATCATGACTGGTCACGATATCTGTGGAGAAAAGTCCTTAAAGTGTGCAGCTGGGTTCAACGGCGCAAAACGGGCAGCTTTCCGCCGGGTGTGGCTCGGGCGTTCGGGGAGGCCCTGGCAAACGGAGCGGCATGAATGGATCAGCCCTGTCCAGGCAGTGCCTGGACAGGGCTGACGACGCCGTGGTTCAGCTTGCGCCGAGCTTGGTCAGCAGCGCCTGGATGCTGTTGATCTCCTTCTTCTGCCCGGCGACCATCGACTCGGCCAGCGCCCGGACCTGGTCGTCGTCGGACAGGTCGAGCACGCCCTGGGCCATGTGGATGCCGCCGAGGTGGTGCTTGCGCATCAACTGGAGGAACAGCACGTCGAAGTCACGCCCGGTGGCGTTGCGCAACTGTTCGCGTTCCTCGTCGGTGGCCATACCGGGCATCAGGCCGTTGCGGATGGTGCCGCCGCCGTCCGGCATCCACGCCATCCGGGGCTGCGAACCCGTCGGATCGAGGTTCCAGGTACGCAGCCACGTCTGCATGGTGCCGATCTGACCCTGTTGGGTCAGGGCGATGTCCACCCCGAGGGTGCGGACGTCCGGGTCGGTGGCCTTCTCGTGCGCCAGGATGGCCATCTCGACCGCCTGGGCGTGGTGGGTCGCCATGTCCCGGGCGAAGCCAGCCTCGGCCGACGTGTCACCGGGCCGGAGCATCCCGGGGACGAGTAGGCCCCCGGCGAGGCCGATCAGCAACCCGACCACCACGGCCACGGCCAACCAGCCGGTGCCGAACCGGCGGCCGGATCGTGCTGTTTCCGCACCGACCTGCTCGGTGTCCAGTTCGGTGCCCTCCAGCTCCGGATCGGCACCCGGGGCGTTGAGCGTGGTTGACGCCCCGGACTTTGCTGAGGTGCCCACTTTCGCCCCCTTCTACTGTTGCTGGCCGTCCTTGCCCAGGTCACGCGGGGTGGTGCCGGTGGCGGTGATGCCCCGGCTGCAGGTGGCGTTCGGCTCGATGTTGGCGTTGAGCCGCAGGGTCTTGATGAACTCGTCGATCCGGCTGTCGTCGGCGTTGTCGACCTTGAGCTGGTAGCCCCAGGCCTGCACCGAGATGGGCTTGTCCAGGCCCTCGACCGGGCTCATCATCATGTACTCGTTGCCGCGCACCTTGTCGGCCAGCTTCGACACCTGGTCGGCGGGCAGGTCGGACCGGTAGGTGATCCAGACCGCGCCGTGCTCCATGCTGTGCACCGCGTGCTCGTTGGCGATCGGGGCGGTGTAGACGTCGCCCATGCAGTTCTGCCAGTTGTAGTTGTGCTTGCCACCGACCGGCGGGGTGACCGCGTAGGTCAGCGGACCCCAGGCGTGTTCCGACGTGGTGAGCGACTTGTCCTCGTGCTTGCGGTAGTTGATGATGCCGGCGATGTCGGCCGCGCGGTCCTCCCACGACTGGGAGCCCTTGAACACCGCCCAGCCGCCGTACCCGATGATTCCGGCCGCGAGCACCCCGACCACGACGAAGAGCGCGATCGGCCCCCAACTCCGACCCTGGCTGACCTTGACCGGGGTGACCGGCTTGCGTGGGCCCTTGCCCCCGCTGGCCGGACGGGCGCCACCACCGGACTTGCCGGCCGGCTTGGTGTCGCTGGTCTTACCCGCGGCCGGTGTCTTGCCGTTGGCCGTTGGCTTGGTTTCGGCGCTCTTGCCACCCGACGCGGTCTTGTCGCCAGCGGGTGGCTTCTTGCCACCGGTTGCCGGCTTCTTGCCGGTGCTGACCACGGACGGACGGCGCTGATCGCCACTCGGGGTGCTGATGCTCATCGTGCCTCGCCAGAGTCGTTCGGTCAGGGGGTGGCGGGTCAGAATGCGCAGGGTCGCCGCCGAGTGACCGAGTCTACCCCCGGTAACATGTTTCGGTGACTCCCGCCAAACTCGCCGAGGTCGTTCTCTCCGCTGCCCACGCCGTCTTTTCCGACCGTGGGCTGGATCATTCCATTCTGCCGGAGACGACCGCGCTGGAGCGACCGCGCAACCCCGAGCACGGCGACTACGCATCCACGCTGGCCATGCAACTGGCCAAGCGGGCCGGGGTGCCGCCGCGCGAGCTGGCCACCGCGCTCGCCGACCAGCTCAGCCGGGTACCCGGGATCAAGTCGGTGGAGATCGCCGGCCCAGGCTTCCTCAACATCCGGTTGGAGGCCGCCGCAGCCGGGCAGCTGGCCCGCGTCGTGGTCCAGGCCGGTCCGGCGTACGGCCGCAGCGAGCACCTCGCCGGCCAGAAGGTCAACCTCGAGTTCGTCTCGGCCAACCCGACCGGCCCGATCCACCTGGGGCACACCCGGTGGGCTGCGGTCGGCGACTCGCTGCGTCGGATCCTCGCCGCCGCCGGTGCCGAGGTGACCAGCGAGTACTACATCAACGACGCCGGCGTGCAGATGGACCTCTTCGGCCGGTCGGTGCTGGCGGCGGCGAAGGGTGAGGCCGCGCCGGAGGGCGGCTACGCCGGTGAGTACATCACCGACATCGCCCAGCGGATCCTCGCCGACCACCCGGACGCGCTGGCCCAGCCGGAGGAGCAGGCACAGAAGCTGTTCCGGGACGAGGGCTACCGGCTGATGCTCGACGAGATCCGGGCCAGCCTGTCCCGCTTCGGGGTGCACTTCGACGTGTGGTTCTCCGAGCGGGACCTGCACGCGGGCGGGGCGGTCGACCATGCCCTCGACACGCTGCGCCAGCAGGGCCACGTCTACGAGGAGGGGGGCGCGGTCTGGCTGCGTACCACCGAGTTCGGTGACGACAAGGACCGGGTGCTGCGCAAGGCCGACGGCGACTGGACCTACTTCGCCGCCGACTCGGCGTACTACGTCAACAAGCGGGAGCGCGGGTTCGACAAGTGCGTCTACCTGCTCGGTGCCGACCATCACGGTTACATCAACCGGCTGCGGGCCATCGCCGCCTGCGCCGGGGACGACGCCGACTTCAACATCGAGATCCTGATCGGGCAACTGGTGAGCCTGGTCCGCGAGGGCCAACCGGTACGGCTCTCCAAGCGGGCCGGCAACATCATCCTGCTCGACGAGATCGTCGAAGCGGTGGGCGTGGACGCGGCCCGCTACTCGCTGGCCCGGTCCTCCACCGACTCGCCGCTCACCCTCGACATCGAGGTGATCACCCGGCAGTCCAGCGACAACCCGGTCTTCTACGTGCAGTACGCGCACGCCCGGATCGCCTCGCTGCTGCGTAACGCCGCCGAGCTGGGCGTCACCCGGGGCGACGACTTCGACCCGGGGCTGCTCGACCACCCCCGGGAGAACGACCTGCTCAAGAGCCTCGGCGAGTTCCCCACGGTGGTCGCCACCGCCGCCGAGCTGCGGGAACCGCACCGGATCGCCCGCTACCTGGAGGAGTTGGCCGGCACCTACCACCGGTTCTACGACGCCTGCCGGGTGCTGCCGCAGGGCGACGAGCCGGCGACCGACCTGACCCGGGCCCGGCTGTGGCTGGTCGAGGCGGCGCGAGTCGTCCTGGCCAACGGGTTGGACCTGCTGGGCGTCTCCGCCCCCGAGAGGATGTAGCAATGCGGGCACACGAGGCCGGGGCGCTGCACGGCGAGATCGGCAACAGCGGGCCGGCGTGGCTGCGTACCCCGGTCGACGTCAACGCCCTCGTGCCGCAACTGTGGCCGCGCAACGTGACGCGGGCCGCCGACGGCGCGTTGGCCGTCGGTGACCTCGGCGTCCGTGAGCTGGCCGAGCAGTTCGGCACCCCGGCGTACGTCCTCGACGAGGGCGACCTGCGGGCCCGGTGTCGGGACTTCCGGGCGGCCTTCCCGAACGAGGACATCTACTACGCCGGCAAGGCGTTCCTTTGCCGCGCGGTGGTACGCATCATCGCCGAGGAGGGGCTGTACCTGGACGTCTGCTCGGGTGGCGAACTGGCGGTGGCGCTCGCCGCCGGCATGCCGCCGGAGCGGATCGGCTTCCACGGCAACAACAAGTCGGTCGCCGAGCTGACCCGGGCGCTGGACGCCGGGGTGGGCCGGATCATCGTCGACTCGTTCGACGAGATCGACCGGTTGACCGAGCTGGCCCGCCAGCGGGCGGTACGACCCCGGGTGCTGATCCGGGTCACCGTCGGCGTCGAGGCACACACCCACGAGTTCATCGCCACCGCGCACGAGGACCAGAAGTTCGGCTTCTCGCTGGCCGGGGGAGCCGCCGCGCGGGCCGCCTTCAAGATCCTCGACGAGGACGTGCTGGAGCTGCGCGGCCTGCACTCCCACATCGGCTCGCAGATCTTCGACACCAGCGGCTTCGAGGTCTCCGCCCGCCGGGTGCTCGGCCTACAGGCCCAGATCCGTGACGCGCGGGGGGTCGAGCTGCCCGAGCTGGACCTGGGCGGCGGATTCGGCATCGCCTACACGACGCAGGACGACCCGTCCCCGCCACACGACCTGAGCAAGCGGCTCAACAAGATCGTCAGCAGCGAGTGCGCGGCGTCCCAGCTCGCCGTACCGCACCTGTCCATCGAGCCGGGACGGGCGATCATCGGGCCGGCCGTGTTCACCCTGTACGAGGTCGGCACGGTCAAGGACGTCGACGGGATCCGCACCTACGTCAGCGTGGACGGGGGGATGAGCGACAACATCCGTACCGCGCTCTACGACGCGTCGTACTCGGCGACGGTGGCCTCCCGCAGCTCGACGGCGGGAGCCATTCTTGCCCGGGTGGTGGGAAAGCATTGCGAGTCCGGGGACATCGTAGTGAAGGATGAATTCCTGCCCGCTGACGTTCGGCCCGGAGATCTTGTTGCCGTGCCCGGCACGGGTGCCTACTGCCGGAGCATGGCCAGCAACTACAACCATGTGCCGAGGCCGCCGGTGGTGGCGGTCCACGACGGCCAGGCACGCGTGATCGTCCGGCGGGAGACCGAAGACGATCTGCTGGCATTGGACGTGGGATGACAAGAGCTGTGCGGCTGGCGCTGCTGGGATGCGGCACGGTCGGGGCCGAGGTGGTCCGTCTGCTGCATGAGCAGGCGGCCGATCTGGCCGCCCGGATCGGCGCCCCCCTGGAGATCGCCGGCATCGCCGTACGCCGACTCGGCCGGGACCGCGGCGCGCTGCCGGTGGACCCGGCGCTGTTCACCACCGACGCGCTCGGCCTGGTGAAGCGGGACGACGTCGACGTGGTCGTCGAGGTGGTCGGTGGCATCGAGCCGGCCCGGACCTGGCTGGTCGAGGCGCTGCGGGCCGGCAAGAGCGTGGTCACCGCGAACAAGGCGCTGCTGGCCGAGGACGGCGGGACGCTGCACGACGCGGCGTTCGAAGGCGGGGCCGACCTCTTCTACGAGGCGGCGGTGGCCGGCGCGATCCCGCTGCTGCGCCCGATGCGCGAGTCACTGCACGGGGACACGATCACCCAGGTGACCGGCATCGTCAACGGCACCACCAACTTCATCCTCTCGGCGATGGACGCCACCGGGGCCGGCTTCGCCGAGGCCCTGGACGAGGCCACCGAACTGGGCTATGCCGAGGCCGACCCGACCGCCGACGTGGAGGGCTTCGACGCCGCCGCGAAGGCCGCGATCCTGGCGTCACTGGCCTTCCACAGCCGGGTGAGTGCCGCCGACGTCCACCGGGAGGGCATCACCGAGGTCACCGCGGCCGACGTGGCCAGTGCCAAGGCGATGGGCTGCACGATCAAGCTGCTCTGCATCGCCTCTCGGGGGCCGGACTCCACCGGCACCGAGTCGATCAGCGTACGGGTGCACCCGGCGATGATCCCGCTCAGCCATCCGCTGGCCAGCGTCGGTGACGCGTTCAACGCGGTCTTCGTCGAGGCCGCCGCCGCCGGGCAGTTGATGTTCTACGGCCGGGGTGCGGGCGGTGCCCCGACCGCCAGTGCCGTACTCGGCGACGTGGTGGCGGTGGCCCGTAACCGGCTGGCCGGGGTGCGGTCGGCCAGCGAGTCGGCGTACGCGGCGCTGCCGGTCCGGCCGATCGGTGAGGCGGTCACCCGCTACCACATCAGCCTCGACGTGGCCGACCGGCCGGGCGTACTGGCCTCGGTGGCGGGCGTCTTCGCCCGGCACGACGTGTCGATCGCGACCGTGCGACAGGCGGCGGCCACGGGCGGCCCGGCCGGCCGTGGCGAGGACGCGGTCCTGGTCATCGTCACGCACGCGGCACCGGACGCGGCGCTGGCAGCGACCGTCGAGGAACTGCGGGCGCTGGACATCGTCCGGTCGATCGCCAGCGTGTTGCGTGTCGAGGGCACGGCCTGACCGGGGTCGACGGCACACTCTGAACCGGCACCTGGACCACGCCACGAACCCCGGGAGCGCCGTGACCCGGGGGACCGGCATCCCGACAGGTGGTTGATCATGGGTGTGCCGGTGACCGGTCGGTAGGGCTGGTTCACGCTGGACGTATCCCCGCCGGGCGGGTCCGAGCAGGCAAGGAGAGCGACATGTGGCGTGGTTTGATCGAGGCGTACCGGGATCGACTGCCGGTCACCGGGGCCACGCCGGTCGTCACGCTGCACGAGGGAAACACGCCGTTGCTGCCGGCCCCCGCGCTCTCCTCCCGTACCGGCTGTGACGTCTACCTGAAGGTGGAGGGCGCGAACCCGACCGGCTCGTTCAAGGACCGGGGGATGACCCTCGCGGTCTCCAAGGCCATCGAGGCCGGCAACAAGGCGATCATCTGCGCCTCCACCGGCAACACCAGCGCGTCGGCTGCCGCGTACGCCGCCCGGGCCGGACTCACCTGTGCGGTCCTGGTCCCGCAGGGCAAGATCGCGCTCGGCAAGTTGGCCCAGGCCCTGGTGCACGGGGCGAAGCTGTTGCAGGTCAACGGCAACTTCGACGACTGCCTGGCCCTGGCCTCCAAGCTGTCCCAGGACTATCCGGTGGCGCTGGTCAACTCGGTCAACATCGACCGGTTGCACGGGCAGAAGACCGCCGCGTTCGAGATCGTCGAGGCGCTGGGGGACGCGCCCGACATTCACTGCCTGCCGGTCGGCAACGCCGGCAACATCTCCGCCTACTGGATGGGCTACCAGGAGGACGTGCAGGCCGGCAACGCCACGAAGACCCCGAGGATGTACGGCTTCCAGGCCTCCGGGGCCGCGCCCATCGTCACCGGCACTGCGGTACGGGAGCCGTCCACCATCGCCACCGCGATCCGGATCGGCAACCCGGCCAGCTGGACCAAGGCACTGGACGCCCGGGACGCCTCGGGCGGGTTGATCGACGCGGTGACCGACCGGGAGATCCTGAGCGCGTACCGGCTGTTGGCCCGTCAGGTCGGCGTGTTCGTGGAGTTGGGCAGCGCGGCCAGCGTCGCGGGCCTGTTGCAGCAGGCTGATGCGGGCCGGGTGCCCCGGGGGTCGACGGTGGTCTGCACGGTCACCGGGCACGGGTTGAAGGACCCGGAGTGGGCCATCTCCACCGCCCCCGCGCCGATCACGATCAAGAACGACGTGCTGGCTGCGGCGCGCGCTCTCGACCTGGCCTGACGTCCGGAAGGGCCCCTTTCCATCGCTTCCCGCATGGGAGGCGCCCTTCCTGACATCACAGACGCTGAGAGCGGGCTGAGGAGACTGGCCGGACCGGGCCGGGTCGTACCGGAGAATGGTGCCGGCCAGATCCGGCGTCCACCCAACGGCCGGGTCGTGGCGGTGGTGCCCCGGTGCCGGACCAATTGTCTGGGTCGGGCAGAATTTTTTTGCCGAGCCCTGGCCGCCTCATCTGACCGGCGGCTTCTTACCTAGCTTCCCCGGGAGGAAGCCTGATCATGTCGTTGCTCGCCAGATTCAGCCTCGCCAACCGGGGTCTCGTTGCTCTCATCGCGGTGGTGATCACCGGGTTCGGGTTGTTCGCCGTTCCGTCGTTGAAGCAACAGCTCCTGCCTTCCATGGAGTTCCCGGGCGCGTTCGTCATCGCCACCTACCCGGGAGCCGCACCTGAGATCGTCGAGTCCCAGGTAACCGAACCGATCGAGAACAGCCTCCAGGGCATCAGCGGACTCAAGAAGGTCACGTCGACCTCCCGCGAGTCGGTGGCGACCATCCAGGTGGAGTACGAGTTCGGTACCGACCTGGACGCCGCGGTCAACAAGATGCAGACCGCGCTCAGCCGGATCGACGCGCAGCTGCCGGACAACGTCGACCCGATGGTGCTCACCGGTAGCACCGACGACCTGCCGGCCGTGGTGCTGGCGGCCGGTGGCGGTGGGGACGAGCGGGCGCTGGCGGACAAGCTGAAGAGCACGGTCGTACCCGAGCTGGAGGCCATCGACGGCGTCCGTACGGTCGAGGTGACCGGGGCCCGCGAGCAGACCGTGGTCATCGTCCCCGATCCGGTGAAGCTGGCCCGGGCCGGCGTCCAGCCGACGGCGATCGCCAGCGCACTACAGACCAACGGGGTGGCCATCCCGGCCGGCACGATCATCGGCCCGGACCGGAGCCTGACCGTGCAGGTCGGCACCCGGATCAACTCGATCGAGGAACTGCGCGGCATCTTCCTCACCCCCGCACCCGGTGCCGCTCCGGCCAAGCCGGGCACTGCCCCGGTCAAGCTCGGGGACATCGCCACCGTCGAGCAGAAGCTGGCCGAGCCGACCGGTTTCACCCGGACCAACGGCAAGGAGAGCCTCGGCATCTCGATCACCGCTACGCCGGACGGCAACGCGGTGGAGATCTCGCGTGAGATCCGGGACCGGCTGGCCGGTCTGCGGACCGCCTCCGGTGCCGAACTCAACGTGGTGTTCGACCAGGCTCCGTTCGTGGAGAAGTCGATCGAGAGCCTCACCACCGAGGGCCTGCTGGGCCTGGTCATGGCGGTGCTGGTGATCCTGGTCTTCCTGCTGTCGGTACGGTCCACGCTGGTCACGGCGGTGTCCATCCCGCTGTCGGTCGTGGTGGCGCTGCTGGCCCTGTGGATCGGGGACTACTCGCTCAACCTGCTCACCCTCGGCGCGTTGACCATCGCGGTGGGCCGGGTCGTCGACGACTCGATCGTCGTACTGGAGAACATCAAACGGCATCTCGGGTACGGCGAGCGCAAGCGCGACGCCATCAACCGGGGCGTACGCGAGGTCGCCGGCGCGGTGACCGCCTCCACCCTGACCACGGTCGCGGTCTTCGCCCCGATCGCCCTGGTCGGCGGGTTCGTCGGTCAGATCTTCGCGCCGTTCGCGATCACCGTGACGGTGGCGTTGCTGGCCTCGCTGCTGGTGTCGCTGACCGTCATTCCGGTGCTGGCCTACTGGTTCCTCAAGCCCGCTGCCGGTGGTGAGGTGGACGAGGAGGCGGTACGCCGGGCGGCGGAGGAGAAGGAGCTGCGTGACCCGTTGCAGCGCCGCTACCTGCCGGTCATCGAGTTCGCCACCCGTCGACGCTGGCTCACCGTCGGGTTGGGGCTGCTGGTGCTGATCGGCACCTTCGGTCTCTCCACCGGCCTCAAGACCAACTTCCTGGACCAGTCCGGTCAGGACACCCTGAGCATCACCCAGGAGATGCCGGTCGGCACCAGCCTGACGGCCACCGACGCGGCGGCCCGCAAGGTCGAGGAGGTGCTGGCGCGTACCAAGGGGGTGAAGACCTACCAGGTGACGGTGGGCGGCGGCGGGATGCCCTGGGAGTCGGGCGGAAGCAAGTCCAGCTTCTCGGTCGCGTTGGATGCCGACACCGATGCCGAGGAACTCACCGAGCAGCTGCGTGGGGAGTTCAAGGACCGGACCGACATCGGTGAGGTCCGGTTCGGCGGTGGCGGTGGTCAGCCGGGTGCCGGTTCGACCAACCAGCTCGCGGTGATCGTGCAGGCCACCGACCCCGAGGTGTTGGCCCGCGCCACCGAGCAGGCCCGGCAGGCGCTGGCGGACACGCCGGAAGTCAAGGACGTGACGACGAACCTGACGGGCAACACCCCGAGGATCGAGGTGACGGTCGACCGGGCCGCTGCGGCGCGGGTCGGCATGTCCGAGGCGGCGGTCGGTCAGCTCGTCGCGCAGGCGTTCCGGGGCAGCCCGGTGGGCCGGGTGGTGCTCGACGGCGAGCAGCAGGACGTGGTGCTGCGGTTCGGTGCCGGTGGCCCGACCTCGATCGAGGCTCTGCGCGCGCTGCCGGTCGGTCCGGTCAAGCTCGACGACATCGCCGAGATCTCCGAGGTCAAGGGGCCGCTGGAGGTGACCCGGATCGACGGTGACCGGAGCGCCACGGTCACCGGTATGGCCACCGGCAGCAACCTGGGCAAGACCACCACCGCGTTGAAGGAGCGGCTGGGCAAGCTCGACGTGCCGGGTGCGACCTTCACCGTGGGCGGGGTCAGCGCCGACCAGGAGGAGGCGTTCGCCGACCTCGGGCTGGCCGTACTGGCCGCCATCGCGATCGTCTTCCTGATCATGGTGGCGACGTTCCGTAGCCTGATCCAGCCGCTGATCCTGCTGGTCTCCATCCCGTTCGCGGCGACCGGCGCGATCGGCCTGCTGCTGGCCACCGGTACGCCGCTGGGGGTTCCGGCGCTGATCGGTGTGTTGATGCTGGTCGGCATCGTGGTGACCAACGCCATCGTGCTGCTGGATCTGATCAACCAGTACCGCGACCAGGGCATGGGGGTACGCGAAGCAGTGATCGAGGGTGGCCGGCGCCGACTGCGGCCGATCCTGATGACCGCTATCGCGACCATCTTCGCGCTGCTGCCGATGGCCTTCGGGCTGACCGGCGAGGGCGGCTTCATCTCCCAGCCGTTGGCGATCGTGGTGATCGGTGGACTGATCAGCTCGACCCTGCTGACCCTGGTGCTGGTCCCGACGCTCTACACCATGGTGGAGAACACCAAGGAGCGGATCCGGCAGCGTCGGGTCGCCCGTGGTGCCGGCCAGGCGGCGGGAGCGGTCGAATCGGACCGGAGCCCGGCTGACGCGGGTCGTGCTGCGGCTGCGGCGAACGGCGGGACGACGGCGGGCTCCCCGTCGGAGGACGGTCCGGACCGGGTGGAGTCTCCGGCGTCGGTCGCCACCACGACGGAGGCACGGCCGGCTCCGTCCGGTGCGTTGATCGACGGTACGGACCAGTTCGAGGTACTGCGGTTGCCGAAGAGCCGTAGATCACCGTTGCCCCCTGCGGAGTAACAGCGCATCCTGTGGTCAACGGCGTTCCGCTGACGGTTACCGTCGGCGGAACGCCGTTGATTTTGGGGATGGGGGACCAGAATGAACGTCGAGGACACCAACGTGGGTGCCCGCAGCCGGGTGACCGAACCGACCCGGCCCGAACCGGACGATGAACGACTGGACGGTGGACGACCCGGCGGTGAACGGCTGGACGGTGAACGACCCGACGACCGCGGCGGGAGATCGGGTACCCGCCGGACCATCCTGCGCCGGGCGGCGCTGGTGGCGGCGGGTGCGGGAGTGGGGGCCGTGACGTTCGCCGAAGCGGCCCATGTGGTCGACCGCAAGTTGCCGATCCGGGGCGGTGCCGCCGGGGCGACGGTGGCCAGCCGGGACCGGCACCCGGGTGCGGGGCAGGTGCTGGTGACCTGGGCGGGGCAGACCGACCGGAAGCTGGTGGCGCTGACCTTCGACGACGGACCCCGTCCAGATTGGACGAACGTCGTGCTGGACACCCTCCAGCGCTACGACGTACCGGCCACCTTCTTCGTCGTGGGTCGTCGGGTGCGCAAGTACGCGTCGGTGCTGCGCGGCCGGACGGACCGGCACGAGTTCGGCAACCACACCTGGGACCACCGGGACATGGCTCGGGTCGATGCCGAGCAGGCGTATCAGGACCTGCTCCGCGCCCACGAGGCGATCACGGACGTCACCGGTCGGGAGGCCACCCTGCTCCGGCCGCCGTACGGGCACCTGGGCGGTGGGGCGGTGCTGGCGGCGGCGCGGCTGAACTACCGGATCGTGCTGTGGTCGTTGCAGATGCTGGAGTCGAAGTTTCTGGGTGATCCGGCCGGACACGCCCGACACATGGTGGAGCACACCGAGCCGGGTTCGATCGTGCTGGCACACGATGTGGGGCCGCAGGACCGGCTGGTCGCGATCAAGGGGCTACCTGACATGATCACCGGCCTCCGGGCCCGGGGCTTCGAGTTCGTGACCGTGTCCGAGTTGATGGCGGAGCGTTCGGAGGTCCATGTCTGACCGCCGACGTGTCGGAACCGGGGGCTGTCGGGAACGCCGACCTGCTGGGATCGGGGGTTGCCGGTGACCGCTGCGTCGCTGGCGAAGACCGGCCGGAGTAGGGTTCCGGTACGTGGCGTCAACGCTTTCGGTCCTTACCCGTAACCGGGACTTCCGTAATCTCTTCCTCGCCGAACTGGTGGTCTTCGGGGCCGACTGGTTCCTCATGGTGCCCCTGCTCGTGCTGTTGCCGGAGCTGACCGGTAGCGGCGTGTGGGGCGCGTTGGTGCTGGCCGCGGACACCGGGATCGTCGCACTGCTGCTGCCGTACACCGGAACGATCGCCGACCGGGTGGACCGCCGCAAGATCATGATGGTGGCCAACCTGGCGGCCCTGGTCGGGGTACTGCTGCTGCTCGGTGTGCACAGCCGGGGGACCGCGTGGCTGGCCCTGGTCGCGATCGGGGTGGTCGCCGTGGCCAAGGCGTTCTATTCGCCGGCCGCACAGGCGGCGCTGCCCAACGTCCTGGACCCGGCGGAACTGGCCGCCGGCAACGCGATCGCCGGTTCGGCCTGGGGAACGATGACGGTGGTCGGGGCGTCCCTCGGCGGTGTGCTGACCGCCGCCCTGGGGCCGTACGCCTGTTTCTGGATCGCGGCCGGCGCCCTGATCGTGGCCGCGCTGTTGGTGAGTCGGATCCGCCGCCCGTTGCAGGCGCCCCGGGACCATACGGTGCCGGCACCACGCACCTGGGCGGCGATCAGCGAGGCGCTGCGCTACATCGGCCACCGGCCCCGGGTGCTGGCACTGGTCACCGTGAAGTCGGCGGTAGGGCTGGGCAACGGGGTGTTGACCGTGTTCCCGCTCCTCGCCGGGCTGTACGGCGTCGGGGCGATCGGCACCGGCCTGCTCTTCGCGGTACGCGGTGCCGGAGCGCTGACCGGGCCGATGCTCATGCGTCGGGTGCTGACCCACCGGTCCTGGTTGCTGCCCGGGCTGGCGCTGTCGATGACCGGCTACGGGCTGGCCTACATCAGCGTGGCGGCGGCCCCCTGGTTCTGGCTGGTGCTGGTGCTGGTCTTCGTCGCGCACTTCGCGGGCGGCGGCAACTGGGTGCTGTCCAACTTCGCGTTGCAGGCTGAGGTGCCGGACCGGCTGCGGGGCCGGGTCTTCGCCACCGACATGATGCTGGCGACACTGGCCGTCTCCGTCAGCCAACTGGTGGTGGCTGCCATCGTCGACCATGTCGACGCGTGGATCGTGCTGGTCGGTTGTGGCCTGACCACGGTGGTCTACGCGATCGGCTGGCGGATCGCCACCCGCCGACTGACCCTGTCGGAGGAGCCTGCCGCTCCCTCGGTCGAGGTGTCAGCCGAGCCGACGGTCTGACGGGTCGTTCGGACTGCGGGTCGTTCGGACTGCGGGTCGTTCGGACTGCGGGTCGATCGGACGACGGGTCGGTCGGGCGGCGGGTCGGAGGTCTCAGGCGGGTAACTGTCCGATTGTTGGCTGGATCATGCTCCGGGCTTGTTCGGGTAGCCGCCGTTGGATACCTTGGTGATATCACTTTGATGGCAAGGAGATGTCATGGAGAGGTCCGCCTTCCGGCTGTCCGGATTCCTGGTGATAGCGATGCTGGTGGCATTGACCGGTGCGTCGCTGGCGGTGATCATCGCGGCGGTCGGCACCTCGGCTGCCGCCCTGTGGATCGTCGTGACCTCCGTCAGCTACGCCGTGCTCGTCGTCGCCACGATGACCGGATTCACCATCGTCAACCCGAACAACGCGCAGGTCGTGCAGTTCTTCGGCCGGTACGTCGGCAGCATCCGGGACGCCGGTCTGCACTGGACCTGGCCGCTGAGCACGCGTAAGAAGGTCACCCTGCGGGTGCGTAACTTCGAGACCGCCCGGCTCAAGGTCTCCGACGCCGACGGCAATCCGGTGGAGATCGCCGCCGTGGTCGTGTGGCGGGTGGTTGACTCGGCCAAGGCCGCGTTTGCCGTCAACAACCACGTCGAGTACGTCTCCGTACAGGCCGAGGCAGCGGTCCGGCACCTGGCCACCAGCTACCCGTACGAGGCACACGACTCCGGTCGGGCCAGCCTGCGGGACAGCCTCGCGGTCAGCGACGAGTTGACCCACGAGTTGCGGGAACGGGTGGAACTCGCCGGCGTCGAGGTGCTGGAGTCGCGGACCACCCATCTGGCGTACGCACCGGAGATCGCCCACGCCATGCTGGCCCGCCAGCAGGCGAACGCCATCGTCGCCGCCCGGTTCAAGATTGTCGAGGGGGCGGTGGGCATGGTGTCCAACGCGCTGGAGCGTCTGACCGAGGAACACGTGGTCGAGTTGGACGAGGAGCGCAAGGCGCAGATGGTGGCGAACCTGCTCGTCGTACTCTGTGGCGACCGGGCGGCCCAGCCGGTGGTAAACACGGGTTCTCTCTACGGTTAGGGGCGGTTCCGGCTGATGGCCGAACGCAAGAAACTGCTGCTGAGGCTCGATCCTCGGGTGTACGACGCGATCGCCAAGTGGGCCGCGGACGACCTGCGTAGCGTCAACGCCCAGATCGAGTACGCCCTGCGGCAGGCGCTGCGCGCCGCCGGTCGCGCACCGAGACAGTCTCCCGCCGACGGCTCGCCGGACCAGTGAACGCCCGTCGCCAGGTGCGGCGGGCGTTCACCGACGGCCACGGTCAGGACGTGGGCGGACCCCACTGGGTCGGCACGGTCGGCTGTGGGGCGGACGTCGTCATCGGCTGCGGTGCCGGCATTCCCGGTACGGATGTCGGTACCGTCGTCGGCTTGGACCGGGCGGCCAGCAGCGCCCCGATGAGCAGTCCGATCCCGATGCCGTGCATGAGGTTCAGCACCACGGAGGCCACCAGGTTGATCGGACTGAACTCGCGGAAACTGAGTTCACCGCGCATGATCAGCTCAGGCAGCAGCAGTGCCCAGACGACGCTGAGGATCAGGTTGAGCAGCAGGAGCGCGCCGCCGAGGAAGGCCAGCACCCGGGCGCGACCGGGCAGTCGGTTGCCGCTCACCAGCACCACGATCAGCCCGACCACCACTACCAGCAAGGTCGGCAGCACCGACAACGCCTGTCCGAACACCGACCCGAACATGACTTCCTCCGCTTCCAGGATCATGCGGACACCCTACCGGCGAACGTCGATACGGCCGGTGTCGTGGAAACGGGCTGGCAGATCGACCACGACCAGGGGTACCAGATCGAAACGAGCCGCGTGGTGGGACGGCTGGCATACCGGCGCCGGCGGCAGGTCGGGCGCGGCCTAGCATGAACGCATGCCGTTGTCCTTCGTCTCCGGGCCGACGCGGGTACGCGTGCCCGCGACGAGTGCCAACCTCGGGCCGGGCTTCGACGCTCTGGGCCTGGCGCTGGCGCTCCACGACGACGTCACCGCCCGGGTCACCTCGGGTGGCTGCCGGGTCGAGGTGACCGGCGAAGGCGCTGGCGAACTGCCCGACGACGAGACGCACCTGGTCGTACGCGCCATGCGGGCCGCCTTCGACGTGCTCGGCGGCCAGCCGACGGGCCTGGCAATCGAGTGCGTGAACCGGATTCCGCAGGCGCGTGGCCTGGGCTCCTCGTCGGCGGCGATCGTTGCCGGTGTGCAACTCGCCCGGGCGCTCGTCACCGACGGCGGGCAGCGCCTCGACGATGCCGGCGCGCTGCGGTTGGCCGCCGACATCGAGGGCCATCCCGACAACGTCGCCCCCTGCCTGCTCGGCGGTTTCACCATTGCCTGGACCGAATCAGCCGCGGCCGCGACCGCGATGCGTACCGGTGTCCTGCCTGGAGCCCGGGCAGTTTCCCTGCCGATAGCGCCGGACGTGCAGCCGGTGGTGTTCGTACCGGGTGAACGTGGGCTGACCTCGGTGGCCCGGGCCGCGCTGCCCGCCGATGTGCCACACCGGGACGCGGCGTTCAACGCGGCGCGTTCGGCGCTGCTGGTCCACGCGATCACCACCGATCCCGGGCTGCTCTTCACCGCCACCGAGGATCGGCTGCACCAGGGCTATCGAGCGTCCGGTATGCCGGCCACGGCCGCCCTGTTGGTGGCGCTGCGTGAGGCTGGTGTTGCGGCTGTGGTCAGTGGGGCCGGTCCGACCGTATTGGCGCTGTCTGCGCTGCCAGCGGGGTTTGCGCCGGGAATGGATTGGACAGCTCACCGGTTGCCTGTTGATATGGTCGGTGCCCAGGTTGCTGGGGGTAGACTGGGACACGCCGAGCGGGACCCTGTTGCCGCAGGTCGGAAGAGTTGATTACGCTCTAGACTTAGCACAGCCGCGAAGCACCGCGATCTCTTGCGGGTCGGCGCACCCCCGAAGCTATCGGCGGTTAGCCCGTCAAACCCCTGCCTAGGCCACGCCGTACCGCAGTCTCCACAGGTCGCCGCAGGCGGCGAGACCTGCTCACCGATGCTGGTGAGTCGGGAAACCGACCGACTGCTGTGTTACAGACTCCCGCGACGCGTCACGCGAGGCGGGCGTACCGAGGCCGCCCGGCCACCTAGTTTCGACCCCGGGCAGCCCCGGCCTTATCGAGGGAAGGAATCCATTGAGCGACACCACCGACGTGACGTCGGAAGTTTCCAACGTCGCTGGCGAAGCCACAGCAGCTCGCGCCCGCCGTCGGCGGACCGGTACCGGGCTCTCGGCGATGCTGCTGCCTGAGTTGCAGAGCCTGGCCGCGTCGCTCGGCATCTCCGGTACGGCCCGGATGCGCAAGGGCGAACTGATTGCCGCCATTTCCGAGCGGCAGGGCGGCGCGGCTGCCGGTAGTGCACCGCGTCCCCGGGCCGAGGTCGCGGCTGCGGCAGCACCCGCACGCGAAGAAGTACGTGCCGAGGTTCCGGCCGGTGGCGAGCGGCGTGGCGACGCGCCGATCCAGCCGCCGGTTGCGGCCGAAGGTGAAGCGACGACTCGTCCGCGGGCCTCGCGGCGGTCTCGCAGCGCTGCCGCTACGGCAGCTGCCCCGACTGAGCCGCAGGCCGAAGCGGCACCGGCCCAGCCGGCTGCCGAGCGCGACCAGGCGGAGCGGGGCGAATCACGTACCGGCCGGGAGCGCGGTGAGCGGGCCGAACGTGCCGAGCGGG
>NZ_JBHTMP010000078.1:0-29993 GCF_042679305.1 Micromonospora sonneratiae
CCTGAAACGCGGCCTCGGCAACCTCGCTGTCCGTGGCGTCGAGCACCTCGCTCAGGTGGTGAAACAGCGGTTACGACACATCCAGCGCGAGCCTGATTTTATCGCCGGCTTCCTCGCTCAGACCGGCATGACCCTCGAACCCGAAAGGACGTGACGGATCAGACCTCAGCCTTTCAACCTCTGTAGCCGACGGTTGGTTTATCTGGGAGCCGAGCCGGAACACCCCCACGTGCGTGGGGAGCACTTCGACAAAGTCGCGGCCATAATCGCAACCATCGGAACACCCCCACGTGCGTGGGGAGCACTTCCCGCGTGCGCGTCGCTCGCTCGCGGACTGCGGAACACCCCCACGTGCGTGGGGAGCACCGAATACGCGGCGAATGTGCCGGCGAGGAATGGGGAACACCCCCACGTGCGTGGGGAGCACGAGGTCCGGATGCACACGGGCACGTACTAGGGAGGAACACCCCCACGTGCGTGGGGAGCACGATTACTGCCGTCGAAGGGCCCGAGGTGACGGCGGAACACCCCCACGTGCGTGGGGAGCACCCGGATAGCGCCGGACGGCGGACCGAGCGAGACGGAACACCCCCACGTGCGTGGGGAGCACGCCGCCTAACCGCGGTCACCCTGTGGCGGGACCGGAACACCCCCACGTGCGTGGGGAGCACGACGACGTCGTGCGGGTTGTTGTGGCTGGTGTCGGAACACCCCCACGTGCGTGGGGAGCACGCGGCCAACTGTGCCGGGGTCGCAGTGGATAGCGGAACACCCCCACGTGCGTGGGGAGCACCAACGCCCCGCTTAGAAGCGGAGAACATGGCACGGAACACCCCCACGTGCGTGGGGAGCACAACGCCCGCGCCGAAGCTGACCGCGCCCACCGCGGAACACCCCCACGTGCGTGGGGAGCACGCCACATGTTCCGGCCCAACCGGGCCAACTACCGGAACACCCCCACGTGCGTGGGGAGCACCCGGTTCTCAGCGCGCACTCATTGCTGAGTACCGGAACACCCCCACGTGCGTGGGGAGCACGTCCGAACGGTCCCCGTCCGACGTAGGTGCGTCGGAACACCCCCACGTGCGTGGGGAGCACGTCGGCGGCGTGGTCGGCGCGGTGGTGAAAACCGGAACACCCCCACGTGCGTGGGGAGCACGTCGGCGGCGTGGTCGGCGCGGTGGTGAAAACCGGAACACCCCCACGTGCGTGGGGAGCACGACCTCGGGGTGTCGACCACCTCGCGGACGTACGGAACACCCCCACGTGCGTGGGGAGCACCATCGGTTGCCTCCCGGCTGCGTGCGTTGCGCCGGAACACCCCCACGTGCGTGGGGAGCACGTGATGGTGACGACCCAGCGGCCGTCGTTGTCCGGAACACCCCCACGTGCGTGGGGAGCACCGCCTCGGTCGACAGGTTGATTTCGTGGGTGCCGGAACACCCCCACGTGCGTGGGGAGCACGCGTACCTGGCGCCAACCGGCAAGATGCGGATCGGAACACCCCCACGTGCGTGGGGAGCACTCTCTGCTGTCTGTCTGCTGTAGCGACGAATCCGGAACACCCCCACGTGCGTGGGGAGCACCGTCACGGAGATGCTCACTGCCCTCGGGAACCCGGAACACCCCCACGTGCGTGGGGAGCACGCGCGTTTCTGCTCCGCGATCGTGATGCCGTTCGGAACACCCCCACGTGCGTGGGGAGCACGCCGCCGCCGGCATGTCCCACGACCGTGGTGCCGGAACACCCCCACGTGCGTGGGGAGCACCTCCGCGTCGGACTCGTCAGCGGTGACCAGCCCGGAACACCCCCACGTGCGTGGGGAGCACCCCGTCGGCAACTGGTCGGCCTGCTCACCGACCGGAACACCCCCACGTGCGTGGGGAGCACGATTCACTACGCTCACACCGCCCTGGGGGACGCGGAACACCCCCACGTGCGTGGGGAGCACACCGCCAGCACCGCACCCCGGGCCAGTTGCAGCGGAACACCCCCACGTGCGTGGGGAGCACGTAACCGGCGACCCGGTCAGCAACCCGGTTGATGGAACACCCCCACGTGCGTGGGGAGCACCAGACCAGATCAGGCAGGACATCTACGAGAAGCGGAACACCCCCACGTGCGTGGGGAGCACCCGTAGATCTGGTCCCGTTCGGCTGCGCCCTGCGGAACACCCCCACGTGCGTGGGGAGCACGGCCATCAGGCAGCAGCCTTCACGCCCAGGATCGGAACACCCCCACGTGCGTGGGGAGCACCCGGCAAGCAGGCAGGTGAAGCCACCCGACTGCGGAACACCCCCACGTGCGTGGGGAGCACGTGATCAACATAGCCCTTTTTGTGAGTGCCAACGGAACACCCCCACGTGCGTGGGGAGCACTACTGAAGCGTCAGCCATGCGTGTTTCACCGCCGGAACACCCCCACGTGCGTGGGGAGCACGGCCGGTCCCGGTACCACAACTGCCGGCGGCACGGAACACCCCCACGTGCGTGGGGAGCACAAGTACGGCCAGCACCAACCCGGCGACCTCATCGGAACACCCCCACGTGCGTGGGGAGCACTCCAGGCTGGATCCGCGCTCGCCTGCCTCCACCGGAACACCCCCACGTGCGTGGGGAGCACGTACGTTGCGCCTCGACGTACGCGGCGCGACGCGGAACACCCCCACGTGCGTGGGGAGCACGCGAGGCGATCCCCAAGACGACCTGGCGCACCCGGAACACCCCCACGTGCGTGGGGAGCACCGAGGAGGCACCACCCCGATGAGCGCAGCCGACGGAACACCCCCACGTGCGTGGGGAGCACGCCGCCGCGCTGGCACCGTACGAATAGTGCGGCGGAACACCCCCACGTGCGTGGGGAGCACGACCGGCCGAGCTGGATGCACAGGGTCAGAACCGGAACACCCCCACGTGCGTGGGGAGCACTCGACCCGGACCGTGCCTGGCTCAACCGCCGGCGGAACACCCCCACGTGCGTGGGGAGCACGCACGTACCACCGACTGCACCCTCGGATTCACCGGAACACCCCCACGTGCGTGGGGAGCACGCGCTCGGTGGTCTGCACGGCGTGCCGAACGAAGGAACACCCCCACGTGCGTGGGGAGCACCGCAGCAGATCCGCGACATCTGCCCGAGAAGCCGGAACACCCCCACGTGCGTGGGGAGCACGAGCGGAGACAGGGCGGTGAGCAGGTCGTTGGCGGAACACCCCCACGTGCGTGGGGAGCACCACCTGCGCATGAGAGCAGACACCTACGACAACGGAACACCCCCACGTGCGTGGGGAGCACTCCTCGATCGGTGCGTACGTGATATCCGTGAGCGGAACACCCCCACGTGCGTGGGGAGCACGCCGTCGCCTGCTGGCGTGCCTCAGCCAGCGGCGGAACACCCCCACGTGCGTGGGGAGCACGACCGGCACGTTGCTCAATCTCCGACACGAGGTGGAACACCCCCACGTGCGTGGGGAGCACGGTCGGGCGCTTACTGCCCCGTTCTGGATCGACGGAACACCCCCACGTGCGTGGGGAGCACACGGCCGACGATCACGAGACGGTAGGTAAGGCCGGAACACCCCCACGTGCGTGGGGAGCACCGGAGCCGCCGTACCGACGCGTTGCCGACGAACGGAACACCCCCACGTGCGTGGGGAGCACGGCGCGACCTCGTAGATGGCGATGTCGCGGGCCGGAACACCCCCACGTGCGTGGGGAGCACGCGTACGCGGCGTTTCGCTGCTCTCGGGCGGTCGGAACACCCCCACGTGCGTGGGGAGCACGGCCCGTCTGGAGATCCAGGATCGGGCGGGCGAGGAACACCCCCACGTGCGTGGGGAGCACCTGGTCGGCGAGGTTCGGGCCGGTGACGGCGGCGGAACACCCCCACGTGCGTGGGGAGCACCAACACCGACGCGATGTTCAAACCCGGGCCTGCGGAACACCCCCACGTGCGTGGGGAGCACCTCCGCGATCTCGTTGTCGGCCACGTTGGTCCCGGAACACCCCCACGTGCGTGGGGAGCACTCCTTCTTCGTCTCCTCCTTCTTCGTCTCCTCCGGAACACCCCCACGTGCGTGGGGAGCACAAGTCGAGGCTCGCGCCCGTCTCAATGGGCGACGGAACACCCCCACGTGCGTGGGGAGCACGACGACGCCCACGCGATGTGCGGCCTGGGTTTCGGAACACCCCCACGTGCGTGGGGAGCACATCCCGTCGATGTGCACCGTTCGGGAGGCGCGCGGAACACCCCCACGTGCGTGGGGAGCACGGTATGGCATTGCGGGTGGCAAGTTCGTCGGCCGGAACACCCCCACGTGCGTGGGGAGCACTGCTCGTCGACGCCCTCAGGCGCCGTCATCTCCGGAACACCCCCACGTGCGTGGGGAGCACCTACCTCCTACCTGCTCAGCTCAGACGTTCCACGGAACACCCCCACGTGCGTGGGGAGCACCCCTCGGCATGCACACCTATGACCCGCGCGACCGGAACACCCCCACGTGCGTGGGGAGCACCGCTGACCCACACAAGCCGGGGCCCGGCGCTGCGGAACACCCCCACGTGCGTGGGGAGCACGGCAGGGCGGTCAGCATCGCCCTGCCGAGTAACGGAACACCCCCACGTGCGTGGGGAGCACGGAGGATCCGGTCAAGGTGGCGAACCGTCGCCGGAACACCCCCACGTGCGTGGGGAGCACGAGGTCCAGGGCGAGGATCTCGCGCTGATCACCGGAACACCCCCACGTGCGTGGGGAGCACACTTCGCGACCTGGGGGTTTACCAACCCTCTGGCCACATCACCTCAGGTTCCTCGTCCTGTTGACCTACTACCGGCTTCATGGCTACGAGCGTAAGGCCATCGAAATCGACAGGACGGCGTCGCCGCTCGCCGGCCGTACGGAGCGAGAAGCCTTGTTCTGTGTTGTCCGGATGGACAAGGACGGCTGCACCATCTCCGACAACGGCACTGGTCACAGCCCAGAGTTCATCGCGTACCTTCGCTGAGACGGTGCCGACGAACAGCCCTGGTCCGACTTCGATCATCCAGCGGCTCAGCGCACCACGTAGGTGGTCGGGTACGGCGGTGGTAGCCAGAACAACCATTGATGCCATGCCGGCTACCAGCCGTCTTCGCCGTAGTTGACTCCGGACGGAACCTGTCCTAATTCGGGGTCCCACAAGGAGAGGATCTCAACTCCAGGCTGAGAATCGGGGCGGGCCGTGTCTGGATCGAGCAGCCGTTGAATGTCGGTGACGATCGCAGGCATCAGCTTGAGCAGCCTGAATTCCTCCCGTAGTTTGCGCCGCGCATCACGCTCTGGGTCGGTCGAGGAGCCGAGTGAGAAGGCAATAGGCGCGGTGACCTTGGCCTTGTACAGGTCTGCAACGTCGTACACGAAGGCGTGTTGAGTACCGCTGTGGACAAAGCCCAGGGCAGGTGAGCAGCCGAGGGCGAGGATAACCGCGTGGGTAACTCCGTAGAGGCAGGCACTGGCCGCTGACAGCGCCAGGTTGACCGGGTCCTGCTCCTCCCACTTCGCGGGATCGTAGTTTCGACGGAACTTGCCGGTGCGGTGGCGTTGGGCGAGAAGGCGGTACAGCGCCTTCATCCGCTGACCTTCCATCCCCCTCAACTGCGCCAATGAGGTGCCTTCGGGTACGGATTCACCGAACCGACGCTCGTACATCCGGACAGCGACGGCGAGTCGGGCCTGATCGTCTGCCCAGCACCGCACCTGCTTTTCCAGCCAATTTGTGGTCAGCGAGGTTGGCACAATTCCGGCGTAGCAACGTACGCCGCCCGAGCCGACGCAGACGACGCTGGTCCCGTGTCTCGCGAGCGTGGACATGGCGCGATGGGTGATCGAGGTGCCGGGGCCGAGCAGAAGGCAACTGACGGCGGCGGTGGGCAGATAGACCCTCTCGACTCCTCGGGGAGTGTCGACCTGCGCACAGACTCCGGTGTCGTCCTGCACGATCCGCACCACGTCGGCGTACAGGAAACTCAGTGAGTCGGCGACACGTGGCAGCATCGCAAGGGTTGGGGCAGCCAGCCGACGACGTGCAGCGGTGGTCATCGGGCTAGGGCAAGGCTGAGCAGCCCGCAGCCGAATGACTTGCCTCGGCCAATCCCGCCGAGTGCTGCGGCGCGTACCTGGTCCGCGTTGGTGATAACGGCGGTGCCGTCGAATCGGGTGACAGCGTGCCGTACGGCCTTGATTTTTCCAATAGCGTCGGGCTGTGAGTGAACGTGCACCTGGCGCAGGTCAAGGCCACTCGCCTTTGCCTTGCGATGCCACCAGTCTTCGGCGTCCGTGCCGGTCAGCGCGACGATCTTTCCGGCTGCGGCGCCCTTGGCAACGCGCTTGGATGCGTTCGCGGCGATACGGTAGTGCACGAGCATCCCTGGCTCAAGCGCCTTGAGCAGGGCACTGATATCACGGCTTTCGATGCTTCCGTAGCGGTCGGGCAGCCGGCTGATGTCCGGTGTCATGGTGGTCTGTGCCAGGATCACCGGACCGACTCTCCCATGGTCGATGCGGAACAGCACACCCGCCTCATGGCGGGCTTTGTCTCCGATCCCGTCAGGGACGAGGCTCATGACCCGGCGGTGCATGGCGACGATGTCGCGGATGTCCTGGTGGGCGTTGCGTTGACGAAGGTCCAACGCAATCCGGACGAGCCATGCGTTCACGGTGCTGCTCCTTCCAGGTAGCGTTCGAGTGCGGTGAGGTAGCGGCTGCCGAAGCCAGCGCACAGCTCGACGGGCAGTTTCTCGGTGACGACCCAGATGGATCGGGACAGATAGCTGCGCCGGTGGGGATGGAAGGCGACTGGCACATCGTTGTAGGTGAGCCGGGCCGCCTCGACCGCGTCGGGTGGCGGCGTATCAAGCACGAAGTCGACGTCCACCGTCGTATCAGCGCCCCCGTACGGGTTGCTCCGGGCGAGGGGGACGGATCGGTAGAGGTCGTCGACAACACCCGGACCGGGGCCGCGCAGCAGCAGCGGCACCTCCGCCGGGCAGGAGCGCCGTCCGAGGTACGGCGCCCAGACAGGCTGGGCCAGGGCTTCGGCGACCACCGCTATCGTGGCTTCCGGTCCGGTAACGGCAACGGTGAACACCGCGTCGGCCAGGTACTGGCGGCGGGAGACGATGGTCTCGGTGCCCGGGGCCCGTCGTTTACCTTCCGCTGTCATCACGGTACGGGCACGGGGCAGTCCTCCCCCGACGGTGTGGAAGTCCTGCATAGGGGTGCCGGGCCGATCGACGCGGATCGTGAAGCTGAGCGCGGGCAGGTCGACGTCAGCCTGCTCGTCCGCCGATTTGTAGTGGAATGGCTGGTCACGGCCTCGCCCGAGGGCGGCGGCGATCATGCCGATCAGGGCTGACCGGGTGGGGTGGGGCCGGGTGTCACGCTCGGAAAAGGTGCTGTGGTCGCCCCAGGACTGCATCGGTCCGGCAAGCCGTATGAGCAGTCCGTTCACTGCGGCTCCGCCTGGCCGATCGCGAGCCGCACCAACTGCGGGAACGATTCGACCTGCTCACCAAGCCCATCCAGCTTGTCACCGGTGGTGGCGTGGGCGTGACGAATCAGCCCGTCGGTGCCGAGAAGCTTGTGGATCCGACCGACGTAGTCGTTGAGTGTCTGTTGGGCCCGGCTGCCGTAGCCGCCCTCCATGTAGGCGTTCACCGGTGCTTCGAAGGCACTGGCGAGGGAGACGGGGCGGTCGGCGCGAGCAGCAACGTAGGCCAGGTCCGGGACGGTGAACGGGGCGGTACTGTTCTTCTTGGCTTCTGGCATGGTGGTGATGAAGGCGCTGATGAAGTCGGCTGCCAACTGTGCCGCAAGGTCCGCGTCCCCGTCGAGGTTCTTTGCCAGGTCTGCCAGGTTGATGCTGGCGTACCGGTAGAAGGTTCCGGCGCTGAACTCCCCGCTGTTCATGTGGCCGCTACCGGTTTCCTCAGCCTCCTTGTTGAGGTCGTCGACGGCGGTGAAGAAGTCGACTTCCGGGCTGGTGCCGTGCACCGTGAAGGCGTGTGCGACCTGGACTGCGCCGTCGACGTGAGAGGTGGGTACGTCGGCCAGCATCCGACCGAACAGGTTGATGACGCTGTTCCGCCCGGCAATGATCTCGGCAACCCGGTCACGAGGCAGCGTTTCCGTCTTTTCCGCCTTCTTCTTGCCGCCGCTGGCGTGGGCGGCGGCGAGCGCCTCCTGGTGGTCGACACAGAGCGTGGTCAGCTCGTCGAACGCGCGGGCCGGGAGGTACAGCAGGACCGAGGTGCCGCCGTTCTTCTCCAGGCCAAGCCCCTTGCTGGTGATACTGGCCGCGATCTGCTGGCCAGCGAAGGTGGCCAGCTCATCGGCCCAGCCGCGGGCCCGCAGTCGGTCGGCCACCTCCAGCGGCACGCGCCGGGTCCGCTTGGCGGCGTCACCGGAGGACTCCTCGAGAGCGAGCCGGACGGCACGCTTCCAGCATTGGCTGGAGACCCGGGTACGTTCGACGCCTCCGAAACGGACGGTCTTCGGCGACCCGAGATCGTCGCGGTTCAAGTTGGCGTACGGCACCGTGTGCAGCAGGTGAATGTCGATGTATCGGGCGGTTGCCATGCTCACTCCTTCTCGTTTTCGGGCAGGCTGCGGTAGAAGTCTTGAAGCCATCGCTTGGCGATCTGGTCGCGTCTGTGGGGCGTCCATTCGCCGAGGTCGTTGAGTAGCTGGGCCCAGTCGATGGGCACACCCAGCGTTTGGAGGTGTCGCACCACCCCGGGCAGGCGTTGATGAACTCCGAAAAGGTCCTGCCGGGTGAGAAGGTGCAGTCGCTTCTCCGCAGTCTCCTGACCTATGGCGCGTTGCTGGGAGTCCGTTCGAAAGACCGCCAAGGCCATTGCCGTACCCAGGCTGGCACGGCGTCTCGGGTTTCCCGGTGTCGAGGCCTCGGGGGCTGTTTGCTCGCCTGTTTGTTCGGTTTCCTGGTCGTCGTCGGTCGAGCCGTTTCGACCGCCGGACGGCTGGAGAGCGATCATCGAGGCAACCGCGTAGTAGGCCCATTCCGTCGCGGGAGATGGCCGCTCGGGCAGCCATCTGGCCACCGTGGCATGAACTGTTATGGCCTGCTCAGGCGGTCGCCCCAAGCCCCGGCGCAGTGCTGACCGCTGTCCCGGATTCGTCACACACACCTTGCCGACGAATTCAACAAACCTGTCGTAGGTGTCGAGGCGTGTCCCGGACTTTGTCTCGACAGTCACGAGCCTTCTCCTTTCTGCCGATTGGAGGCCAACCGGCGGTGGGCGGTATGGATGGCAGCGGCAAACCGCTGTCGGTGTGACTCGCCGCTGGTCGCCCAGTCGATGGCTTCGTGACCAAGAACCTTGTACGTCTTCTTGGCGTCCTGCCAGGTACGGTCGCGCATGTGCTGCCAGAAGATCGCCTCGGCCCTGGCCCAGTAGTAGGTCTCCGCCTTGGCGGCCCACGGACCGTTCCGGTCCTCGACTTCGGTCGCTTGCTGCCATGCCTTCTTCAGGAGATAGACGAGCGAGTTCCCGACGCGCTCAGCCGCCTCGTGTAGGTCGTAGGCCCCCCAGGCGGCATCCTCGTCGTGCTCGGCCAACCACCGCAGCACAGGCGGGGTGATCGAAGTGAACCACTGCCGGTCCTTGGCTTGGCCATCCTGGTCGAAGCCGTACGCCCGGATGCGTTGCTGCCCGTCTTCATCGTGGTCTTTGGCGCTGTTGATGATTTCAGGGCGTTGGTGGCTACCCTCGCGGTCTGCGAGAAGGGCGTAGACGTCCCGCCACAGCGAGCGTGCCCCGTCAGCGTGGAGCTTGTACCAGTTTCCCTGTTTGCTGAGCTTGCGAACGACGTAGGGATCTCTGCTCTCGCCCGATGGTTGCCGGCTGGCCCAGGTCACGTACGCATCCGTCACGGCCTGGCCATCAGCGGTGGGCACGAGCAGGATCGCATGCTGGAATCCTCCGGTCAGCACACCTGCCGGCCATGTGATCGGGTGCGGCGCACCGAGCGGATCCGGCAGCTCCGTACGCTCCCACGGGCACAGGTCTGCTTCGTCGGACCGGGTGTGTGGCTTAGGCACGCCGATGATCAGGGACTCGAACAGTGAACGTCCGACCGGGTGGTAGGACATCGCCGTCCGCAACGGGCCGGCGTTCGAGTTGGCCAGCTTCTGTCCGTCCACCTCTCGGCTGGTACACCGTCCAGATGCCCCGTAGTAGAGCTGTGCCACCAGATACCAGGCTGCCTGAGCGGCCGGAACAGGAACCGGGTCGCCATCGGTGTAGTGGCCGAACCACACCTGCGTGTTACCGGCTGGCCGATCGAACACCAGCTTGTTGACGCCCGACGGCTTTGGGCACTGTGTGCGTAGGCGCGGGTCCTGTAGCCATGGCCGCTGTGGCTGGAACAGGTCGAACGCCTCGCTGAACTCGGCGAAGTACCCGTCGATCTTTTGTGGATCGAAATGGCCCCGACGAAGGCAGCCATCCTGCCGCTCCAACCATCCGGGCTCTTCGTCGAGATCGGTCAGGCGAGCGGTGATTGCGTACAGGATGCGCCACAGCCCGGAGGCAGCAGGCGGCACGGGTACGGCAAGATCCTCTATTTCATGCGCACTCGCAAACAGCTCCCGCAGCCCTACCGACCAGGTGTCGGATCCTTTTCGCACCGGTAGCCACGGTTCGGTGAGTAGATTGTACGAAGCGACAGTCATAGACCATCCTTTGACGCGCTGAGACGATATAGGGCACCTGGTTGATCCGACCGATTTCAAACGATCACCGGTTGGATTCGCGCTTCCCGTTGAGGGGGGCTAGGACTCACTGTTGACCGTGCACTACTGGTAGGCGACACGGAAACGGATTCCTTGTCGCCCTGACACAACATCCGACAGCGGCACCACAGGGGCACGTTGACGCTTCAGTCGCACACCATACGCATTCAACGATGCATCGCGTTAACCCCAACTACAGCCGTACCACTTCGACCAAGATCGCAATAAGAGAAGATGCAACGGAGCCTCCCACGAGGCCCAGATCAAGAGAGCTAGCGAGAAATCCTCAACGGAGGATACCACTCTCCCGTGGTTCGACTTCCGCCACTCGGGTGCGAGCGATCAGCGTGTTGCGCCTTTGTGGACAATCAGACCAAGTTCCGCGTCGAGCCAGATACGACGGTCGCCAACGTCGATCGGAGCGACACCGTCCGGAGAAAGATCAAAATTAAGGAGTCGGATCTCGCTCAGCCAGGCATTGTCCTGCCAAGCGTCAGGCAATCCTGCCGTCGGCGCATATCCGGGTAACAGTGATTCACGGACCGGAATCCCGTGCGCGAGGATTTCTCGCACCTGGTCGAAGCTGAGGCTCCCGTCGTGCCGAGCGCCCACCAGTGGAAGCGGCCTTGTTCCCCGTTCGTCGAGCCACCTGTCGCCGCTGCCGTCCTGGTAGCAGCAGACAACCCGCACCGAATCAGCACCCAGCCGAGTCGACGCACGCTCCTCGGAGATCCCGTCTCCACTGAGGTAGGCCAAATCACCAACGTTGGCGGCGTCGGGAACGAGGCCTAGATCGGCCACCTGTCGACTCGCGATGCCACAGCTCATATAGTCCACGTACTCACTGTCCAGCTCAGGGATAGTTGCGGACGGGGGGCCGTAGACCGCCTCCACGTGTCCCTGCACGTCCTCCGGTATGGCGATCCTGGTGACGTCGGCTAGCCGAAGGTGCGTGGCCCGCAGCAGATACGGATGGTAGACATCGCCCCAGTGGACCGGCTTCGAGTAGCCGGAGCCGCCGCGAGGGTCGAGGATGACCAACCGTGGCCTCGGCGCCCAAGGGTAGCGGTGATGTCTGTGTCGTTGGCACCGGCCGGCGCGTTGTAGCAGTTGGGCCATCGGCGCCAGGTCGCTGACAACCAGATCAAAGTCAAGGTCAAGTGATTGTTCGATCACCTGGGTCGCCACAACGATCATTCGGGTCGGCCGGTTGTCGGCGTTCTTGCCGAGCCGGGTCGTGATCTCCTCGGTGATCTCCTCCCGTTGCCATGCTGGAAAGCGAGAGTGCAGCAGCCTCACTTCGACATCCGCGCCGCCCCAGTCACGCAACACTTTGTACGTCGCCTGCGAGTCAGCAACGGTATTGCATACGACAGCAGCACAGCCTCCCTGCTCCAGCAGAGGAGCAAGGCAGTTACGGATCACCGCACGGCGATCGAGATGGTCCTGGCCATCGGCTTCATTTGTTGCCAGGTGCCGGACCGGTCTCACGTCGACTTCCAGATCGATGCTGCGCCCGGACACAACGCGAGCCTGCGCACTGGGCGAGATGGTGATCGGATCGCGGCCAGGCTGAGCCGGGACGAACGTCCAACCTGGATAATTGATCTCTACGACCGCCGGCGACGCCACCCCAGCCCCATGCTGGTAAGCCGCAGCCAGTTTCCTGACCTGGCTGACCGGTATCGTCGCGGACAGCAGAATCACCGGGCAGCCGAACGCTCCGAGCCAGTCCAGCAACTTGCACAGCACTCGTTGCATGTACTCGTCGTATGCATGCGCCTCGTCGACGATGAACACCTTGCTGGACAGACCCAGCAACCGCAGCACGTTATGTTTGGTTGTCAATACCCCGACCAGCGCCTGATCGATCGTGCCGACCGCGAAGGATGCCAGGAGTCCGCGTTTACGGCCCCGCAGCCATCTGGGCGCTACGACACGAGTGTCCTCGTCAGTTGAGGTAATCGCTGAGGGGCTGGCCGACTGCACAGCTACCTGCGTCTGGTAGGCGGGGTTCAACCACGACATGCTGTGCAACAGGGTGAGAGCGGTCTGCTCTTCGGCGAGCTTTGCGACGAACTCCCGGGTCCGCTTGTACATCTGATCCGCAGTCGCCATCGTCGGCAACGCGAAATAGAACCCACTCGCACCACAGCGCTCGGCAAGGACCCGGGCAGGCACCATAGCCGCCTCGGTCTTGCCGTCACCGGTCGCCGCAGTCACTACCAGCAACCCAGGCCCATCCACCTGCGGCAGCAGTTCGTCTATCAACGACTGCTGGAGAGCATTCGGGGCGAACGGGTAGATCTCCGTGAAGGCAGCAGCACCAAGACGCGGGCGCCCAAGCCCAGCCTCGTCAAGCAGCCGCTCTACAGGTTTCCGCAGCGCAGCCAGGTGAGCAGCGACAATCTCGACTGAGACATCGCTCGGCACCACCTTTAGCTGCTTCCGCAGGAAACTCTCCTGGCTTACCAGCCAGTCCGCCAGGATGATCAGCCCGGTCACCAGCACCATCGTCGGGCCAGAGAGAGCATCGGGCGGCTTGGGGCAACCCAAGACCTGATCAAGGATCCGCACCAGAGCCGATCGCTGTCGACCCCACCCAGCGCCACCGAGATACCGTCGATCGGGATCGTGCACCTCCGCTCGCCGAAACTCGCCGTGGTGTCCACCGAGCATCTGGGCGACCAGATAGCAGGGCCGCCGACTAAACGGCCCCAGGTTCGCGTAACCGTAACCGGCCAGCAGCTCCATCAGCGACAGATGAGTTGCCCGCTCATGCCGCAACGGCTTGGAACCACGTTCAAGGCCGAAGTCAGGATCACCGGCAAGACATGCCGCCGCTCCCGGATCATGCCCCTGAAAACCCGGGGTAGCCTTCCCAAGATCGTGAAGTGCGGCCCAGAGCATCACAAGGCTCTTCGCCTGCTCCTCAGCAGCCCCCATCCCGTCGGCAATGGTGCGCCGCTGACCGGCGGTCAGATACCGATCCCAAAGCGCCCTGGCTACCGCTGCGGTGTCGACCAGGTGCCAGATCAGCGGATAAGGCGACGCGAGCCCTTTCGACTTACCCCATACCCGGAGGTCGACGTCTGGCATATCGTGATCCATGTTCACTGCCTCGCGCTAACAGGACGGCCAAGGTGCACGGACCAAGGGGACCAGAGGGGTACGACAGGACCGCCCGCTACTCTGAAATCTGTCACATCGCTCCGTAAAACCCCAGGTCGCGAAGAGTCCTCCCCACGCACGTGGGGGTGTTCCGCACCGCACAGGGGCAGCGTGACCGCTTGCTGGGTCCTCCCCACGCACGTGGGGGTGTTCCGCGGTTCCCTGTGCGGGGGCTGCGGCCGGAGGAGTCCTCCCCACGCACGTGGGGGTGTTCCGAGGACTGGTTGCCGTACGCGGAGGACGATGAGGTCCTCCCCACGCACGTGGGGGTGTTCCGCACATTCAGCGATCCACTCTCGCATGGCGGTCGTCCTCCCCACGCACGTGGGGGTGTTCCGGGACGAGGCCCGTCGTGAGCGAGGGGGCGCTCGTCCTCCCCACGCACGTGGGGGTGTTCCGCGGACCGTCAGCCAGGTAAGGCCGAACGCACCGTCCTCCCCACGCACGTGGGGGTGTTCCGCTCATCGCGTGGCTGACGGTGTCCTCCCCACGGTCCTCCCCACGCACGTGGGGGTGTTCCGGACCGGTCGGGGCCGGTGCTGCGGTTCACCGGGTCCTCCCCACGCACGTGGGGGTGTTCCGGAATCCCTTCCATGCCCGCGCCGTCCGCACTGGTCCTCCCCACGCACGTGGGGGTGTTCCGACAGCGGACACGTCCCGGTCGTCGACAACCACGTCCTCCCCACGCACGTGGGGGTGTTCCGGAGTCCGAAGTGCAAGAGCAGACCCTACCGGAGTCCTCCCCACGCACGTGGGGGTGTTCCGGTCAGCGTCGAGCTACAGCCGCTCGAACACGGGTCCTCCCCACGCACGTGGGGGTGTTCCGCGGGTCGTGCGCGGCTACCTCGTCGAGACGCAGTCCTCCCCACGCACGTGGGGGTGTTCCGTCCAGCCTGAACCGAATAGGCAACCAAATCGGGTCCTCCCCACGCACGTGGGGGTGTTCCCGCGGTTGCCGCCCTGGTCCGTACCGCAACGGAGTCCTCCCCACGCACGTGGGGGTGTTCCTTGGCACCCGCGAACATTCCGGGAGTCTCTTTGGTCCTCCCCACGCACGTGGGGGTGTTCCTGAATACGCCAGTAAGAGCGGTACCGCGTTTCAGTCCTCCCCACGCACGTGGGGGTGTTCCGCATTCTCACGCCAGCGGCCTTCAGGGTTGCCGGTCCTCCCCACGCACGTGGGGGTGTTCCGGTGGCCATGGACGCCGCACTGTACGCGGTCGGGTCCTCCCCACGCACGTGGGGGTGTTCCGTCTCCGGCGCTACGGGGGTTGCAGGCGGTCAAGTCCTCCCCACGCACGTGGGGGTGTTCCGGTCCCCAGTGAAGCCGACTCGTGCAGATGCTCGTCCTCCCCACGCACGTGGGGGTGTTCCGACGCCGGACGGTACCTACTGGATGGCGGCGGGGTCCTCCCCACGCACGTGGGGGTGTTCCGGCATACCCTCTGGCGGATGGGTTCATCCCGACGTCCTCCCCACGCACGTGGGGGTGTTCCGCACGCCGGCTCGGTGCAGGCGACGGCTCCGAGGTCCTCCCCACGCACGTGGGGGTGTTCCGCAGCGGAGCGTGAGCTGGCCGCCGAGCAGCAGGTCCTCCCCACGCACGTGGGGGTGTTCCGCCCCGCCGTCCCGGGCGGAGCGAGAGGAGCGGGTCCTCCCCACGCACGTGGGGGTGTTCCGAACGGCGGCCAGGTCGACGCGTCGGCCGGAGCGTCCTCCCCACGCACGTGGGGGTGTTCCGGAATCCACGTCGCTGATAAAGGCGACCCACTGGTCCTCCCCACGCACGTGGGGGTGTTCCGGTCGACATGACGTACGTCCGTCGCCTCGCCCTGTCCTCCCCACGCACGTGGGGGTGTTCCGGCGTTCAAGCGGTGGCTGACGCACGAGGTGCTGTCCTCCCCACGCACGTGGGGGTGTTCCGTTGTCGCGGGTCTTGGCGTGGGCGGTCTTTTCGTCCTCCCCACGCACGTGGGGGTGTTCCGGCCGCCGGTTCATCGGCGCCGAAATCACCGAGGTCCTCCCCACGCACGTGGGGGTGTTCCGCGCGAGGTCGCCACCAGCAAGGACCTAACCGCGTCCTCCCCACGCACGTGGGGGTGTTCCGCGCGATGTTGGCGCGCTCCGCAGAGATGTTGTGTCCTCCCCACGCACGTGGGGGTGTTCCGCCGCCTGGCAACGAGCCGAAACCGGTCGCTGCGTCCTCCCCACGCACGTGGGGGTGTTCCCAGACCCGGGTCGTCGTGGTCGTCGACTGGACAGTCCTCCCCACGCACGTGGGGGTGTTCCGTAGGTCTTCGTGGTGGTGGTGCCGTCGTAGACGTCCTCCCCACGCACGTGGGGGTGTTCCGACCCGCGACAACTTTGAGGCGTACGCCGAGGGGTCCTCCCCACGCACGTGGGGGTGTTCCGGTTTTCAGCCTCAGCCTCAGCAACCCGGTTGCGTCCTCCCCACGCACGTGGGGGTGTTCCGGCGCTGGCGAGCAACGCGGGCGGTACGAACCGGTCCTCCCCACGCACGTGGGGGTGTTCCAGTTGCTCGATAGCTGAGACGGTCGTCGCTTTCGTCCTCCCCACGCACGTGGGGGTGTTCCGACAACCTTTCGGATCCGATCCGGTGGACGATCGTCCTCCCCACGCACGTGGGGGTGTTCCGTTCGGTTCGGTCGATCCCTACCAGCTGGGCGAGTCCTCCCCACGCACGTGGGGGTGTTCCGGCAGCATTCTGGGGAGCTGACCAGATTGTGCTGTCCTCCCCACGCACGTGGGGGTGTTCCGCCGGGGTCGGCCCCAGCATCCGGCCAGTCACCGTCCTCCCCACGCACGTGGGGGTGTTCCGGTGCCGGCGAGAATCGGCACCGGTCCGTCCGGGTCCTCCCCACGCACGTGGGGGTGTTCCGCGGCAGGCGGCATGAGCACGGCTCCGGAGCCGGTCCTCCCCACGCACGTGGGGGTGTTCCGGGGCTGCCGGGGTGGACCGGGCGGCTCGCCTGGTCCTCCCCACGCACGTGGGGGTGTTCCGCCCGGCCAGCAGCCCCCGTTCGAACTGGACGAGTCCTCCCCACGCACGTGGGGGTGTTCCGTCGCCGGTGGTGCCGGTGGTCGGGGAGGTACCGTCCTCCCCACGCACGTGGGGGTGTTCCGGCGTAAGTAGCCGTACAGATAGCAACCTAGCGGTCCTCCCCACGCACGTGGGGGTGTTCCGACGTTTCGTCTCGCCGCAACAGGCGCAGGTGCGTCCTCCCCACGCACGTGGGGGTGTTCCGGCGTAGTACGACTCCATGGCGGCGCCGCCGGAGTCCTCCCCACGCACGTGGGGGTGTTCCGGTCTGTCTCTCTGGCACGCTCGGACCGGGTCGGTCCTCCCCACGCACGTGGGGGTGTTCCGCGCGACCGGGGGGCCACATGAGGGATGTGGCCGTCCTCCCCACGCACGTGGGGGTGTTCCTGTGACCGCGCGAAAACCACAGGTACTCGTGCTGTCCTCCCCACGCACGTGGGGGTGTTCCGGTTTCGCCTCCGCCAGCTCCACCGCCTCCACCGTCCTCCCCACGCACGTGGGGGTGTTCCGAGTAGCCTTCGGGTTAGTTCCCATTGCCGTGTGTCCTCCCCACGCACGTGGGGGTGTTCCGAGGTGAGGTCGGCGGCCTGGGCGAGATCGGTGGTCCTCCCCACGCACGTGGGGGTGTTCCGGACGTGTTCGGCGTTCGTGACCTGTTCACCCGGTCCTCCCCACGGACGTGGGGGTGTTCCTCTAGTCCGCAACTCCGCAGTTGCGCAACTCCGGTCCTTCCCACGCACGTGGGGGTGTTCCGATGAGCCGACGGGCTATCACAGTTCCCCACGCGTCCTCCCCACGCACGTGGGGGTGTTCCGGCATCATGCCGGTGGTCGGAGACCGAGTCGTCGTCCTCCCCACGCACGTGGGGGTGTTCCGCCGGCCGGGTAGTACCGCGATCGTGGTCTTGTGTCCTCCCCACGCACGTGGGGGTGTTCCGGCCACCCGGAACCCCGGCCCCCTACAGGGCCGGTCCTCCCCACGCACGTGGGGGTGTTCCGCTGCGTAGGCGCGCGGCAACCCTGAAGGCTGCGTCCTCCCCACGCACGTGGGGGTGTTCCGTCCGACTGCGTGCAGTCGTGTCCCGGTGTAGGGTCCTCCCCACGCACGTGGGGGTGTTCCGATCATGACGGGATGGTCGTAGCTGTTGGCATCGTCCTCCCCACGCACGTGGGGGTGTTCCGCCAGTCAGGCACCACACGCACCCCCGCAGCAGGTCCTCCCCACGCACGTGGGGGTGTTCCGTTGCGGCAACGGTTCGACGATGCCGCCCGGGGGTCCTCCCCACGCACGTGGGGGTGTTCCGCGGCGAGCCCGTCGGGAGAGGTGGCGATGGCGGTCCTCCCCACGCACGTGGGGGTGTTCCGCAGCGCCGGGCCCCATCCCCCCAAGAAGGAGGGTCCTCCCCACGCACGTGGGGGTGTTCCGCACACGCCACGCCCTGTCTCCTGACCCATGCTGTCCTCCCCACGCACGTGGGGGTGTTCCGCGGATCATCCAACTCGACCACGACGCCCACGAGTCCTCCCCACGCACGTGGGGGTGTTCCAGTGTAGGTGCCGCAGTCGCCGCGGACGGTGAGGTCCTCCCCACGCACGTGGGGGTGTTCCGTAGAACAGCTCAGTTCCGGTGATCCCCCGGCGGTCCTCCCCACGCACGTGGGGGTGTTCCTGCTCACCTGATCGCACGGTCAGCCAGCTCAGGGTCCTCCCCACGCACGTGGGGGTGTTCCGACCGTCTACGGCACCATCTTCGAATGGATCGGGTCCTCCCCACGCACGTGGGGGTGTTCCGCAGAGCACCATGGCTCGCCGCATGACCGGCGAGTCCTCCCCACGCACGTGGGGGTGTTCCGCGGTAGACGACACGCGGCACCGTGTGCCGGCGGTCCTCCCCACGCACGTGGGGGTGTTCCGTGGTTGCACCGTTGGCGACCCTCGCCGCGATGGTCCTCCCCACGCACGTGGGGGTGTTCCGTGTCGTAACGAGATCACCGGAGAAGCGCCTCGGTCCTCCCCACGCACGTGGGGGTGTTCCTCTTGACCGGCTGAGCCATGGCCTGCGCCCTGGGTCCTCCCCACGCACGTGGGGGTGTTCCTTCGTCGTCATCCCCGAATCGGGTTTTTACGTCGTCCTCCCCACGCACGTGGGGGTGTTCCGACGTCTACCTCAAGCTGTACCAGTCCTCCCCACGCACGTGGGGGTGTTCCGCACAGTGTTGACCCTGTGCACTGTGTGACCTAGTCCTCCCCACGCACGTGGGGGTGTTCCGGTTGATCTGCGCGACAACCTGTCCGGGTTCGGGTCCTCCCCACGCACGTGGGGGTGTTCCGGCAATGTGGCTAGCCCTGCCCACGACGCAGGTGTCCTCCCCACGCACGTGGGGGTGTTCCGCAATCCGCGTCGGAGCGACGGAGCCGGGGTAAGTCCTCCCCACGCACGTGGGGGTGTTCCGAGAAAGCGATCGTCGAGGCAGCCCAGGCCACCGTCCTCCCCACGCACGTGGGGGTGTTCCAGCAGACCCTGCACTCCCCCCCTGGCCTTGACCGTTCTCCCCACGCACGTGGGGGTGTTCCGCCCGACAGTGGCGAACCACTCGCCTACGACTAGTCCTCCCCACGCACGTGGAGGTGTTCCGCCCGATCCCGAACAGAACGACCAACGGCCAGGGTCCTCCCCACGCACGTGGGGGTGTTCCGCCCGAGATCACCTACGACCGCACCCGGTGGAGGTCCTCCCCACGCACGTGGGGGTGTTCCGTCGGCGACGTCCGCAGCGGGGGCAGGCGCGTCGTCCTCCCCACGCACGTGGGGGTGTTCCGTACATAGACGGGGTCGGTGGCCAGGCACGGCAGTCCTCCCCACGCACGTGGGGGTGTTCCGGTCCGGCGTGCGTGGCCTGCGGCCAGGAGGTGTCCTCCCCACGCACGTGGGGGTGTTCCTTCAATGATCAGGCGGCGAGGGTGTCGGTGTCAGTCCTCCCCACGCACGTGGGGGTGTTCCGGATAATCAGAGGTCGATCCGGTAGTCCAGCACGTCTCCCCACGCATGTGGGCGTGCTCCGTACACAAACATTCGCAAACTCAACAACACACTCCCTAGCATCGGTGGGGCCTATCACGACTCGACGCAGCAGCTCAGCGATTTAAGGGTCCTTCAGCAGCTACGGCGATACATGACGCCGTTCACCGCCTAAGGTCGTCTCGGATAAGATTGCCGCCGGAGGTCGGGGGCCGGGATACTGAACGGCTACACTGCCCGCTTCGACAGCCCTCACCATGGCATGGCTAAGGGGCGCTCTCTGCGCCAACTGTGTGGCAAGGACACCGAGAAACACGTCTCCAGCGCCACTGGTGTCTACCGCGCTAACCTGTTTCGCCGGCACAAGCGCAGTTTCGTCGGGGCTACTGTAGGCAGCACCACGGGATCCTGCGGTAACAACGGCGGCTCGGACTCCGAACTTCCGCAGGTCCCGAGCTGCATCCATTGGATCGCCATGGTGACACCCGAGAATCGCCGCTGCTTCCTGCTCATTTACAACATATAGATCGAGCCCAGCCAGCCCTGCCCTACCAACGCCAGGATGCGGAACCAGGTTGCCTATCCGCACATCGGCCTGCTGGTAGCGGAGAACAGCATCGACAGTATCCGGTTGCAGGTCGAACTGAGTGACGACAACCCCTGCCCTCAGATGGCCAAGTCTCGCACTTACTTGCTCGGGGGTTAGCTCCGTCTCCGGCGATAGTGCAAGAACGATGCAGTTCTCTCCATCCGGCCCAATCTCGATAATCGCCGCCCCGGTAGACGCCGATGGCACAAGGGAGAAAAGTGAGGTATCAACCTGCGCGGCTTGGAGGGCTTCAACCACGAGGTGCCCCCACGAGTCCGCACCAGCGTTACCAACCAGGCCAACGCGAGCACCTGCGCAGGCTGCTGCAATCGCCTGATTCAGGCTCTTTCCCCCTGCGGCGATTGCCGCTGGCGACGATGCAAACACCGTACGGCCAGGAACCGCACGACTAGGGACCCGCACTGTGATGTCCACATTGGCGCGACCCACAAAGGCAACATCGAGCTGACGATCGCCGGTCACCATGCCCCTGCCATCTGCTCCAACAGGCTTTTCACTGACGACCTCCCGCGGAACGGAGCAAGTTTTGGTCCGAGCGCAAGGGCATTTCGCCGAATCCGCGCTGACCCGGTAGCTGCGGCTAGGGCTAGAGCCTCCCCGGCTGCATGGGCAGCCTGATCTGGCTCAGAGGCAGCAAGATACGCGTGTGCGGTTCGAGAGAGATACATGCCGCGTTCGCGCCGGTAGCTCTCTGGCCACTCGTTGACTGCTGTAGTAAAGCATGAAACGGCCTTACTTGGCTTATTGAGGCGAAGCCAACCCTCACCTTCATGGGCGTTCAAGTACGGGCTGGTACAGAAGGCGCCGAGCGTATCGCCCGCGTCTGTATCCGTAGCCTCGCTGATCAGCGTACGGGCTCGGTGCATGGCTGTTTGGAAGGTGACGGTGTCACCATCGGCGGCGCTTCCTTGGGCCTCCTGAACGGCGGCAAAGGCTTGCACAAGCACTGGAGCGCCAGGGATGCGAGCGGCTGTTCGAGCGAGCCCCACCACGCGATCCTCATCGCCGGTGCCAACCGCCCGCTGTGCGGCTCGACCAAGAATGAACGCATACAGTTCGTGGTCTTGGGCCTCCTGAGCCATGCTTGCGGCCCGGTCCAGCCATCGAGCCGCAGCGTCACTATCACCAAGGTCATCGCTGAGCCAACTCGCGAACTCGGACCATCGAGCCTCCGTGCTAAGTAAACTGTCACGGAGAGACCCGCGCGCCTCTCGCCGAATCTGTGAAATAAGCTCCACCTGGTGCTTGACGGTAGGCAGAACGCTTAGTCCGCCAAGCCTGTTGTCCGCCTGGACAAGAAGTGCCCGGAGCGTCGCGAAATGATCTACAAGCGCGGGATCGATATTTGACGGCGCAAGAGTGCCCATAGCGCTGACCATGGGAGCGGCAGCGACACTGGCCGCCAGTTCCAGCAGAACTCGTCGCCTCATCCGAAACGACTGCGTTTGTCCGCCTGACATGATCGTAAGGGTAACTGCGTCATGCCTGTCTCGACATCCTTCCGCAGACGTCTGCGCTTCCGGCACCAACCGTAGCTGCGGCTCCTCGACGGGCGGCCGACCTTCACTACAACCGGCGATTCCGACGAATTCGCACGCCTCCTGGATAGCGACAATCGGCTGAGCCTGGCCCAGTTGAGGATCTTCGACTCGAATCGAAGCACCCATCCAGGCATCCGTCCCCGGCACCTCTGGCTGCCTCAGCGTCGCGATCTTGGCAACGCGGGCCTGGTCACGTTCGTAGGCAACCTGGGTCCTGTACCGATTCTCCAGATCGGCAAGCTGTCGATAGGCAGCCTGAAGCGCTCCACGGGTAGACAAGGCACGGTCCGCTGATTGCCAGAACCCGAGCGGCGCGCGTTCACGGCCGGTTTCGACGTTAGCGACAGCGCTTCTTGAGTAACCAATCTGTGGCCCGAACTCAGCCTGAGTCAATCCGGCTGCTCTCCGCCATGCCGCCAGTTGCCTGCCAAGATCCCGGCATGCCTCAGCTACCTGCTCTGCTGTGATCCTCTTGGACACCACCAAGGTCGCTTCCTGATCAGTTGTCACTGGAATGTCGCCGTTCCGGGTCGCATCTCGCCGACACACCCGCAACCGGTTGTGATGATCCTGTCACAAAAATCGACGAACACCCGCATCCCAGAGCTGCCGCGACCGGCAAGAAGATCCACGAGCGCCTCTTCCCTGGGAGCCCTTGCCGATGCTCGCGCCAATCACACCGAGGCTACGGAGAACCACGGATGCTCGCTGATGACTTCTTCCGGCTCGCCCATGACGACGTTACGGGTCGGTTGCGGCTGACCCACCGGACTGTCTCAGTCGGACTGGCTGCCGCGCTGTTGGCTGAGCTGCTGACGCTGCACCGTATTCAGATCGAGCGCGGGGACGTACGCATCGTCGACCGGACGCCGCCCGAGGACGCGGTGGCGCACACGGTCCTGGAGTGCCTGGTCATGGAGCCGCAAAGCCGGCCGCTCCAGGCGTGGGTGGACCGGCTGGCGCAGTCGTCGTACGCCGATGTCGCTGGCCGTCTGGTGCGGGCCGGGCAGGTACGTGTCAGGGTCTCGCGGCGGCTGGTCGGACGGGTCATGACGGTCTTCGTGCCCACGGACATCAACCAGGCAGCCCGGCCGATGGCGCTGCTGGCCACCCAACTGCGCTGGCGTGACCCACTGAACCAGCACGACAGCCAGTTGGCGGGGTTGGTGATGACGACCGGGCTGGACCGGTATGTCCTCGACGGTGCCCCGGCCGTCGCACGCGGCTATCTCCGGTTCGTCGTGGAGCACCTGCCGCCGCCGATGCCGCAACTCCTGCACGCCGCCCATGTCCATCTCTGACGGAAGGCACCCGCACCGATGTCCACCGGACCACTCGTACGCCGGGCTCGGTACACCGAGGTGGGCACCATTGCCGCCCTGGTCGCCGAGGCCGGTCACGCCCTCCCGATCGCGGCCTGGCTCATTCCCGACCAGCCGCGACGGGCCGCGATCCTCACCGAAGCAGCCAGGATCTGGGTCGAGCATTCTCTCTTCTTCGGCGAGGTCCACGTGATCGTCGACGAGGACGGTCTCGCCGGGGCCGCCGTCTGGTTCCACCGGTACCGGCCGCTCCCGCCTCCGGCCGCGTACGAACAGCGGCTCGCCGCCGCCTGCGGCGAGCACCGTGAGCGGTTCGCCGCCCTCGGTGCGCTCCTCGACGATCAGCGCCCCGAGAAGGGGCACCAGCACCTCGCCTTTCTGGCCGTCACCACCGACCTGCACGGCACCGGGATCGCCACCGCTCTGCTCGACCATCATCACACCCGGCTCGACCGCTATGGCACCCCTGCGTACGCCGAGGCGTACACGCCCGCCCACCAGCGCCTGCTGGCCCGGCACGGCTACCAGGCCCGGCCCGCCCTGCACCTGCCCGGCCAGAACACCATCCATCCCATGTGGCGGCCCGGCCACTCCGAGACCTGACCCGCACCCCTTCGCTCGCCCGACCACCCGACGGGCGAGCCCGGCACCGGCGACGCTGCGCGGCAACGTACGTCGGCTGGTGCCGACGCGGTGGGGTCGCCGCCCGGACTGCCCCCGGCGGCGACCCCACCGCGCCACAGCAATCGAGATCAGGATGGTGCTCGGGTGGTCGGTACCTGTTGCGGGCAGTCAACAGCCACGGGGGTGATCTCGCGGGGCCCGGTGGTCTCCCGGCGGACCTCGAAGCGTACGCAGATGTTGTAGTACACCTCCGAGCCTGCTGACCAGTTCTCCTGCACGGTCCCCACCATCACCACCTCCGCTGTGGCCAGTAGACCCACTCCGTGCTCGTCCGGGTCGTGGACCGAAGAGGTGAGTGCGTCACCCTGACTCTGGGCGACGAGCCGGTCGAGCACTGCCTGGTTGCTTGCCCACCCGCGCAGGCTGTGGGAGTCGGTCGCCCACGCCTCGGTCTCGTGGGCGACCTGGCCTGCCTTCTCTAACACTCCTTTTTCAGCGTTGCCGTGGTCTGTGAGGGCGCATCCGGCGGAGGACACGACGGCGAGACAGGTCAGCAGGCCGCCGATCGTTCTGGCACCTGCTGCCCGCAGACGAGCCGGGGCGGACGTCTGTCGATGACTTACGACGCGTCGCGACATGACACCAGAAAACCAATGGTCTCGTCGCCGCGCATCCGCCCGGGTGCTTAGTTCCTACGGTCGCTGATCCGTGACCGTCACAGTGAGGTGAGCGGTTCGGCCTGGTGGGCCCGATGCAGCAGCTCCACGAAGGACGGCGCGTCGGGCAGGGAAACAGAGCCGATCCGGTGTACGGCGATGCCCGGCGTCCAGGAGTTCATGACCACCGCCCCGGCCAACGCTGGCAGGTCGGCGGGCGTGACCTCCTGTTCGCGCTGGGGAACACCGAGGCGATCCAGTTGCCGGCGGACGGTGCCCATCATGGTTCCGCCCAGCATTTCGGCTACGGGCCACACCACTGCGGTGCCGTCCCAGAAGGCGAGGTTCCAGATCGAGGCTTCGCTGAGCCGGCCCCGACGGTCGATGAAGGCGGCGTCGTCGAAGCCCTCGTCGACGGCCTGACGGAGGAGGTACGTCTTGGCGATCTCGCCGACATGTTTCACGGCGGGGAGGACCCGTTCGTGCTCGACCACCGCCAGCGTCAGCGGGCCCTTCGGACCGGACGCGGCCGGCCCGGTGCGGACCAGCACCTCGGGCTCGATGTCGGGCCCGGCCACGGTGAACTCGCCTGCGGGTGAGTACACCGTGGCGGTCAGCGAGAGGTCGGCTGGGCCGGCCTCCACCGCCGCCCGTAGGTAGGACCGGATTCGGTCGTCGGGCAGCGCCCGGCCGAACATCTCCACGGAGGCAGATCTCAGGCGCTCCAGATGTAGGTCGAGGCCCCGGACCTGGCCGCCGCGTACCTGCATGGCGGTGAAGTGGGCGTAGCCCGCGAAGGCCAGCGGCGTCAGCTCCTCGGCGGTCGCAGCTTGGCCGTTACGTTGCGCAACAAATGAGGTCATGTCGACACCGTAGAATTTGACATTGATGTGAGTTTCAAGCGCAGATGAGGGGAATCACAGCGCGATGAAGATCGGGGATCTGGCGCGCAGGACCGGCGTCAACCCGCGCCTGCTGCGCTACTACGAGGAGCAGGGGCTGCTCACCTCGTACCGGGTTGGTGGTGGTCACCGTCGGTATGCCAAGGATGCCCCGGTCGTGGTCGGTCACATCAGGGCCATGCTTGCCGCTGGCCTGCCCACCAGCGTCATCCGCGAGATGCTGCCCTGTGTCGAGGGCCCGGGTCCGGAGTTGGAGCCGTGCGCAGCCCCGGCCCTTCAGGAGCAGCTACACGGCCTGGACGACAAGATCTCAACGTTACAGAACGCCCGGTCCGCACTCACCGGGCTCCTCGCCACCACTGCCACTGCCACTGCCACTGCCTCTGCCGGCGAACGGTCAACCGACGCATGACCAGCGGGACTGATCCGGTGGACCGACGGGGTGTTCCTGAGGCTGCGGGTGCTCCTACGTGCCGTGTCCGGCTACGCGACGAGGCTGACATCGATGAGGTCGTTCGCGTACTCCGGGAGGTCCACGACGGGGACGGCTATCCACTGAACTGGCCGGACCGTCCGGGTGAGTGGCTGATGCAGCCTCTGTTGCTGGCGGCCTGGGTGGCGGAACTGGATGGACAGATCGTCGGTCATGTCGGTCTTTCCCGTAGCGGTGCTGGGGATGCCGCACCGGTCCTGTGGAGCGGTCGTGCAGGGGTACCTGCCACGGATACGGCCGTGGTCAGCCGTCTGTTCGTCTCACCTGCCGCGCGTGGCCACGGGATCGGGGCGCGGCTGATGGCTGTGGCCGTACAGGGTGCACATGAGCGTGGCCTGCATCCGGTGCTGGACGTTCTCGCTTCGGACACGTCGGCGGCTGCCCTCTATCGCCGTCTGGGCTGGAGTCTGCTGGGGACTGTCGATCAGCGGTGGAGTCCGACCCAGACGGTTACCGTGCACTGTTATGCCGCGCCGGCCTGAAGTGGATCACGCCACGCACCCGCCGGCTACGTCCCGCTGGGAGTGATTCCCCGCGCGGCAGCGGCAAAGGCCCGGATGTGTTCGTTTTCGGCTGAGGCGGCCCACACCAGGACGAACTCGGCGGGGGCACCGTCGGTGACCGGGATGTAGGTGATGTCGGGGCGTCGGAAGTACTGGCCGGCCTGTGCCGTGGCCAGGGCGATGCCCTGGCCCGCGCCGATGAGGGTGAGCCCGGCCTGGACGGTGTCGACGGCCGGGCCACGGTGGATGGGCCTGCCGCTGGGGGTTCGCGTGGGGTGGTGGTATTCCTGCCAGTAGTCCGGTGCCGGACTGGCGGCGTAGATGGCCGCTTTGCCTGCCAGGTCCTCCAGCGTGATCTGGTCCCGCTCGGCGAAGGGATGTCCGCTCGGCACGGCCAGGATGCGGCCCTCTCGTAGCACGGTCGGACCGACCACCAGGTCGGGTTCCTCGATCGGGAGCATCGTGGCCATCACGTCGACCACGCCGTCCCGCAGTGCGGCAACGTGGTCGCTGAGCGGCGCTTCCAGGATCACCTGTACCTCGCGGCCCGGGTGGCGGTCCCGGTAGGCGTTGATCACCTGGGAGAGGGCAGCGCCGGTCGCGGGTCCCAGGAATCCCACGCGCAGTGTGTGGTGGGCGTCCCGGGCAGCGGCTGTCGCCTGGGCGACGGCGTCCTGGATGGCGCGGTGGTGGGGGGCGATGTCGTCGTACAGGCGGCGGCCGATCTCGGTCAACTGGACGTGGCGGCTGGTGCGTTCGAACAGTGGCGAGCCGATGCGGCGTTCCAGTTTGGCGATGGTCTGGCTGACCCGGCCGCTGCTGATGTGCAGCCGCTCGGCGGTACGGCGGAAGTGCAGCTCCTGCGCGAGAGCGAGGAAGGTCTCGATCTCGTGACGCTCCATCACACCCCGCTATCGCTTAGTTCGGCTAATCGGACGTTCCAAGATTAGCCATTGTTCCAGGTCAGTCCGGTCGATGATCATTGAGATCAGTCGGCGGTACGTCACGGCAGGCCGCAGGGCCGTCGCTGTCCGTCATCCCAGATCCTCAGCAGCAAAGGAATTCTGTGCGCAAGCTCGTCTACTACATCGCCTCGACGCTGGATGGCTTCATCGCCGGTCCGGATGGTGCCGACCCCACCGGGCCCGGCGGTTTCTGGCCGATTCCGGAGGATTATCTGCGGCACCTGGTTGCCGAGTACCCAGAGACCCTGCCGGGGCCGGCCCGGCAGGCGCTCGGTATCACCGCCGAGGGGACCCGTTTCGACACCGTCCTCGAGGGGCGTCACTCCTACGAGATCGGCCTGAAGGCCGGCGTCACCGACGCCTATCCGCACCTGCGCCACCTGGTGTTCTCCCGTACTCTCTCGGAGAGCCCGGACCCGGCGGTGGAGATCGTGTCCGGTGACCCGATCGCCAAGGTGCGGGAGCTGAAGCAGCAGCCCGGCAAGGACATCTGGGTGGTCGGCGGCGGCAACCTGGCCGGTGCCCTGTACCCGGAGATCGACGAGCTGATCGTGAAGCTGGCACCGTTGACCATCGGTACCGGCATCCCGCTGTTCGGTCACGGTGCCGAGTTCGACCCGCGTACGTGGGAACTCGTCGAACACCGTGTCATGGGTAGCGGCGCGCTCTTTCTCACCTACGCCCGCACGGCTGGTGCACCGGAGAGCGCGTGACCGTCCACCGCACCGCCCCCGGCGGCGTGGTTTTCCGCCCCATCACCGGGCCGGCCGAGATCGACCTGTTCAACCGGCTGCCGTACACCATCAACGACGAGCTGGCCGACGACCTGGCCGCAGGTCGCCGCCGCCCGGAGTGGATGTGGGTGGCGCTGCGCGGTGACCACCTGCTGGCCAGGGTCGCCTGGTGGGGTCGCCCCGGGGACAGCAGCCCGCTGCTGTTCGACATCCTCGACCTGGACGACGAGTTGGACGACGGGCTGGATGACGAGGTCGGGGACCTGACCTCGGTGGCCCGCGAGTTGTACGGGACGGCAGTCGCCCGGGTCGTCCCGGTCGGCACCGCTGCGCCGGAGTACGGCCGTTTCGTCCCGGCGAACTGGCGTGAGGAGCCCGGTGCTCGCCAGGCGGTGGAATCCCGGATGGCCATCGTCGAGAGCACCGGCGGCAGGCTGTTGGTCGAGCGGCTACGCCTGGAGTGGCGTTCGGGCAACGGTGTGCCAGCCGTCGATCGTCGGCTGGCCTTCCGTCCGGTTTCCGGGCCGGGCGAGCTGATCGGCCTGATGATCCGGGTGCTGGACGGGACGCTGGATGCGCACAGTCGGGCGGATCTGGCTGAGATGTCCGCCCGGGATACGGCGGTCAGGCACTACGAGGAGGAGTTCGCCAACTATTCCAGTCCGCGCCAGTGGTGGCGGGTGGCGACGTTGGGTGAGGGCGGCGAGCCGGTCGGATTCATCATTCCGGCCCGTAACTCGTACCACCCGATCATCGCCTACCTCGGCGTACTGCCCGAGCATCGGGGCCGGGGCTATGTGCACGGCATCCTGGCCGAGGGCACCCGGGTGCTGGCCGCCGAGGGGGTCACACACATCCGCGCCGCCACCGAACTGGGCAATGCGCCCATGGCGGATGCCTTCGCCCGAGCCGGCTATGTCAATTTCGAACGCGCCATCAACATGGCCTTCTAGCGAGGGGGTCGCAACATGTCTGAACCTCGCATGTCGCCGGTGAAGTGGTCGGCCTGCGTCAGCGCTCCATCCACAAGATCACCGCCGACGGGCTGAGTGGACGTGCCGCTTGCTCGACCGGTGGCGTGACGGCTGGCTAGCCGTCGCGCCACCGGTAGCGACGTGATCGTCTCGCTCAGGCACATCGCGGCCAGCTGGCCCCATACCGGACGCACTCCGACCTCGGCCTTTGTGCGCACGTCCGGTTTTGGGTCGTTCGTCACTTGAATCCCCATGATCAACCCGCCGGGATGCCCGGATCCGCGGAATCCGCGCCCGCCGCCGATGGTTATACATCGCGTACGGCCGAGCAGCCCCGCAGAACCATCCCCCTCTACCGGCGGCTGCCCCCTGGCAGATCAACGACGGCGCGGCGGAATGCCCGCCCGGCCGGGACCGTTACACCCCCGGGACACCCGAGCAGTCGACACGACGACACCGGGATGCTCCCCCTTCTTCTTTCCCCTGTTCTCGTTCGCGGCCCCCGCGCACGCACCCCCGCGTGTAGCAGGCCTGGCGCCGCACCCCCCGGAACGAAAGGAACACCCCCATGAACACCATCATGCGTAAGACCGCACTCGGCATCGCCGGCCTCGCCTTCGCCGGCGGCGT
>NZ_JBHTMP010000079.1:0-29647 GCF_042679305.1 Micromonospora sonneratiae
TGCCGGTTTCGAAGCCGGGGTTGCCGAGCTTCTGGCCGGGGGCGGGGCAGCCGCCGCCGGGTCCGTTGACGGTCAGGGTGTAGGTGGAGGTGCGGGTGACCGCCGTGCCGGTACCGGTGACGGTGATGCTGTAGGTGCCGGCGGGGGTGCTGGCGCTGGTGCCGATGGTCAGGGTCGACGAGGCACCGGAGGTGACGGAGCTCGGGGTGAAGGTGGCGGTGGCACCGGTGGGCAGGCCGCTGGCGGTGAAGTTCACGGTCTGGGCGGTGCCGCCGGTGGTGGCGGTGGCGACGGTGGTGGAGACGGAGTTACCCGGGTCGACCGAGCCGGCGGTCGGCGACAGCGAGACGGAGAAGTCGTCGCCCACCGAGCAGGGCGAGTCGCTGCCCGCCACGTTGACCGCGGTCCAGGCGGCCTGGACCGCCTTGTACTCCGTGCCGCAGGTGCCGTAGAGGTCGGTGGCGGCCCGCAGCGTGTAGGCCCGGGCGGTGTTGGCCGGGTTGCTGGTGTTGACGTACGACGTGTTGGAGGTGAAGTACGCGTCGAGCGCGCGGAACCAGATCTTCTCCGCCTTGCTCCGGCCGATGCCGGTGACCCCCGGAGCGGAGCCACAGATCGGCGAGGTGCCCCACTGGGTGTTTCCGGTGCCCTCGGCCAGGTTGAAGAAGAAGTGGTTGGCGACACCCGAGGAGTAGTGCACGTCGACGTTCTTGGTGGTGGACGACCAGCAGCCGTGCGAGCGGGTGTCCAACGTCGGGTCGTACATGTAGCGCAGCGGCGAGCCGTTGCCGTTGATGTCGATCTTCTCGCCGATCTTGTAGTCACCGGCGTCGGAGGTGTTGTTCGCGTAGAACTCGACCATGGTGCCGAAGATGTCGCTGGTCGCCTCGTTGAGGCCACCCGACTCGCCGGAGTAGGTCAGACCACCCGACACCACGTTCTCCGTCACGCCGTGGCTCATCTCGTGACCGGCCACGTCGATGGCGACCAGCGGCTTGGCGTTGCTGGCGCCGTCACCGTAGGTCATCCGGGAACCGTCCCAGAACGCGTTGACGTAGTTGTTGCCGTAGTGCACCCGGCTGGGCACGCCACGTCCGTCGCCGAAGATGCCGTTACGGCTGTGCACGTTCTTGAAGTAGTCGAAGGTGACGGCCGCGCCGTAGTGCGCGTCCACCGCCGCCGACTGGCGGTTGGAGTTGGTCCCGTTACCCCAGGTGTTGTCCGCGTCGGTGATCGTGGTGCAGGTCGTGGTGCCGTTGTTCATGTCGCAGGTCGAGCCGTTGCCGCGTACCGGGTCGATCATCTGGTACGTCGTGCCGGACTGCGTGGTGTCGATGGTGACCGTGCCGGAGTAGATGCTGTTACCGGTCCCGGCGACTGCGTGGATCTCGTCGTAGGAGCCGATGTACGCGCCGGTGGTCGCGTCGCTGATGACGTGCAGCCGGGACGGGGTCTGGCCGTCCGGGGCCCAGCCCTCGACGACCGTCTCCCAGGCCAGGCGGCCGTAGCCGGAGCTGGCGTCGACGAACAGTTCGGCCTCACCGACAGCGGTGACCTTGCCGGAGAAGTGCGCTGGGGCGGCCTTCGCGGCCTGGCCCTTCGTCACCTTGGCGGTGGTGCTCAGCGTCAGTGGGGCGGCCAGCCCGACCGAGGTGCCGGCGTAGCTGCCGTTGGCTGCGGTGTGTACGACGAAGTCGCCACCGTAGACCCGTAGGCCCTGGTAGGTGCGGGTGTAGCGGACGTGTGCCGCACCGTTGGAGTCGACCTTGGAGCTGTACACCGCGTACGACTCTCCGGCCGTGGCCTGTACGGCACCGGGGTTGGTCCGGAGGACCTGGTTCGCCCGTCCGACGGGGGACGGGTCTGCGGCGGGCGATGGGGGTGCCGCCTGCGCAGTCGATGCCACAGCGGCCAACAGGCCGCTGGTGAGTAGCGCCGCGCTGGCGGCGGCAATGGATCTCTTCACTCGTTCCTCCCCAGGAGCGATAGTTAGCCATGTAGATATAGCGATGTTCGCGAGGAAAGGGAAGAGGTGAGCCGCATTCGCGTGGCTGGTGGTCGGGGCCTGCCCGGCGATCCGCGCGTCGGACCGATAGGTGACGTTCGGTAGCGGATGGTTGCCGGTGGGGTGATGGTCGAGGGTGGTGGGGCCGCGTCTGCGCGTGACGGGCAGCGTGGATTGGTGTGATTCGCCCGAAAGCTACCCCTCTTCCGATTTGCCTCATACGTAGGCATATGCGTTGCTAGGCTGGCCTCGCTGGACGCAGTCGGTCACTTCCTCCCGGTCCGTGCCGCAGGCCGGTGCCGCTGGGTCTCCCCGCGCAGGTCAGGGGCTTTCTGAGGAGTCGGCTCGTCCGGGAAGCGTCAACCTCCGCGGATCAGATTTGCCAAAACTTGCCACCGATGTCGGTGCCCGTGGATCGGGGCGGGACCGGCGGTGGAGCGAAAGGGAAAAGGACCGTGCATCTTACTCCCAAAGAGTTCGACAAGCTGACCATTCACTCCCTGGCTCAGGTTGCGAATGCGCGCAGGAACAAGGGGATCAAGCTCAACCATCCGGAATCGGTTGCGGTCATCGCCGCTGCGGCGCTCGAAGGGGCACGTGAGGGCAAGACCGTCGAGGAAGTGATGCACGATGCCGCCCACGTTCTCACCAAGGCCGACGTGATGGACGGGGTGGCCGACATGTTGCCCATGATCCAGGTCGAGGCGGTATTCACCGACGGCACCCGCCTCGTCACCGTCCACTCGCCCATCCAGTGAACCACTGTCATTTGCCAACCAGCTGAACGGCGTGCCGCCGAACCGTGGCGGCCAGGGCGCGGACCAGAAAGCGAGGAAGAAGATGGTGGATCCCAAGCGGCATCCAGGGCCCAACTCGAAGCACATCCGCCCGATCGGCGGTTACGTCCTCTCCAGTGAACCGTTGGAGTTGAACGCCGGGCGGCCCACCATCCAGATCGAGGTCCACAACACCGGCGACCGGCCGATCCAGGTGGGGTCCCACTTCCACTTCTACGAGACGAACCGCAATCTCGAATTCGATCGGGACGCCACGTTCGGTTGGCGGCTGGACATTCCGGCGACGACCTCGATCCGATTCGAGCCGGGCGACAAGAAGACCGTACAACTTGTGCCGTTCGGTGGCCGGCAACGCGTATACGGCTTCAACGGTCTGGTGAACGGCTGGACCGGCCCGGGGCCGATTCCCGGATATCAGCCCGACCGGGCGGAGGCGGCACGTCAGGTCGAGATCCGCGGATTCAAGTCGACCTCGAAAAAGGGCAACAACAAGTAGTCCGACGGGTCATGCGGCCAGTGGTGGCAGCAGCATAGGAGAAAATCCAGAATGAGCCAGATTTCCAGGCAGGAATACGCCGGGATGTACGGCCCCACGACCGGCGACAAGATCAGGCTGGCTGACACCGACCTGTACATCGAGATCGAGAAGGACCTGCGGGTCCTCGGTGACGAGGTCATGTACGGCGGCGGCAAGACCCTGCGCGACGGCATGGGGGCCAACAACCAAACCAAGAACTCGGGCGGCGTACTCGACCTCGTCATCACCAACGTGACGGTCCTCGACGCCACGATCGGTGTGGTCAAGGCCGACGTCGGGGTCAAGGACGGCAAGATCGTCGGCATCGGCAAGGCCGGTAACCCGAACATCATGGACGGGGTCACGCCGGGGCTGGTGACCGGTGCGGGTACCGACGCGATCTCCGGCGAGCACCTCATCCTGACCGCGGCCGGCATCGACCCGCACGTGCACATGGTCTGTCCGCAACAGGCGTACGCGGCGCTCAGCAACGGCGTCACCACCCTGTGGGGCGGCGGCACCGGACCGAGTGACAGCTCCAACGGGGTGACCATCACCCCCGGCCCGTGGAACATCCACGCCCTGATGCGGGGACTGGAAGGGCTGCCGATCAACGTCGGCATCCTGGCCAAGGGCAACTGTTCCGGCTGGGGGCCGCTGAAGGAGCAGCTCGAGGCGGGTGCGGCCAGCTTCAAGGTGCACGAGGACTGGGGTTCGCCACCGGAGGCGATCCGGGCCGCACTGACCGTGGCGGAGATGTACGACGTGCAGGTCAGTATCCACACGGACACGCTCAACGAGAGCGGCTACATCGAGGACAGCATCGCCGCCTTCGAGGGACGGACCATCCACACGTTCCACACCGAGGGGGCCGGCGGCGGTCACGCGCCGGACATTATCAAGGTCGCCAGCCAGATGAACGTGCTGCCCAGCTCCACCACGCCGACCGTGCCGTACGGCATCAACAGCCAGGCCGAGCTGTACGACATGATCATGGTCTGCCACAACTTCAACCCGAAGGTTCCCTCGGACGTCGCCTTCGTCGAGAGCCGGATCCGCCCGGAGACCATCGCGGCCGAGGACGTCCTGCTGGACGAGGGCATCATCTCGATGATGTCCAGCGACTCCCAGGCGATGGGTCGGGTGGGCGAGACCTGGCTGCGCACGATCCAGTTGGCCGGCCAGATGAAGAAGGTCCGGGGCAAGCTGGCCGAGGACTCACCGAACAACGACAACTTCCGGGTGCTGCGGTACGTGGCCAAGATGACCATCAACCCGGCGATCACCCAGGGCATCTCGCACGTGCTCGGCTCCATCGCCCCGGGCAAGATGGCCGACCTGGTGCTGTGGGAGCCGCCGTTCTTCGGCGTCAAGCCCAAGATGGTGATCAAGAACGGCCAGATCTTCTGGTCCATCATGGGTGACCCGAACGCCTCCCTGCCCACCCCGCAGCCGATCTACTACCGGCCGATGTACGGGGCCCTCGGCTCCGCGCTCACCGCCAACTGCGTGACCTTCGTGTCGCAGGCCGGATACGAGAACGGAATCGCCGAGAAGCTCGGCCTCCAGCGGCAGATCATCCCGGTCTACGGGACCCGGGGGCTGACCAAGAAGGACATGATCCGCAACGACCGGCTGCCGAAGATGGAGGTCGATCCGGAGACCTTCGCGGTCAAGATCGACGGTAAGCACGCCACGGTGCCACCGGCGCAGAACCTGCCGATGAGCCAGCTCTACTTCTTCAGCTGAGCGGCGTCCGCGACCCAGAACGTGCCAGGGCCCGGAGCGGCCATGACCAAGGAGAACAAGATGCTTGTCGAATCGGTGGTCGGCAACGCCAACGAGCCCGACTGGGAGGTCCGGCTGAAGGCGGCACAGGTGGACACCCTGCTGCTGGACCAGTGGGAGGCCCAGAAGAACCGGCTACGCAAACAGACCCGGGACGGCACCGAGATCGCCGTGTCACTGGGGCGGGGGACCCGGCTACGGGACGGGGACATCCTGTTCTGGGACGAGGCCGGCGCGTCGGCGATCGTGGCCCGGATCGAACTCGGCGACGTGATGGTGATCGACCTCGCCAGGCTCGACCTGCAACCCCAGGAACTGCGGATCCGCTCGGCGGTCGAACTCGGCCACGCCATCGGCAACCAGCACTGGCCGGCGGTGGTCAAGGGTGCCACGATGTACGTCCCGCTCACCGTGGACCGCAAGGTGATGGACTCGGTGATGCGTACCCACGCCTTCGTGGGGGTCACCCACGAGTTCGTGCCCGGCACCGAGGTCATCGCCTATCTCGCGCCACACGAGGCCCGGCGGCTCTTCGGCGGGGCCAACGCCACGCCGCACACCCATCTGCCGGCCGACACCGTGGCACACGTCGACCTGCCGGCCGATGCCCTGCCGCACACCCACCTGCCGGCCAGCGCCAACTGAACCGGGGCCGACCATGCGGACGATGTCGACGACCCTGCGGGTGCTGCAATTCGGGGACTCGATGTTCCCGGTCGGCAGCTTTGCCTTCTCCAACGGACTGGAGATGGCGGTGCAGAACGGGGTCGTCCGGGACCGGACGACCCTGCACGAGTTCGTCCGTACGACGGTCCACCAGGCCGCCACCGGGGACGGCGTCGCCCTGCTGGCCGCGCACCGCAGCGCCGTCGCCGGCGACCTGGACGGCATCCGGCGGGCCGACGAGGCGGTCTTCCTCCGGAAACTCAACGAGGAGACCCGGACGATGACCGTACGGATGGGGCGCAAGCTGGCCGAGGCGGCGGCCCACATCGTCGGGGAGTCGTTACTGGAGAAACGGTTCCGGGACGCCACCGGGGACAGCGTCCCGGTCACCTACCCGGTGGCGCTCGGCGCACTTTTCGCCACCCTCGGCCTGTCCGAGGAGGACGCCTTCGCCGCCCACCAGTACGGCGCCGCGGTGATGGTGCTCAGTGCCGCCGTACGACTGATGCGGGTCGACCACCTCGACACCCAGGCGATCCTGTTCGCCGTCAACGAGACGGCCGCCGAGGAGTACCGGCGGGTGGCCAGCGCCGGGCTGGACGAGATGGCGACCTTCGCGCCGGTGGTCGACGTCCTGGCGGCGGCACACGTGCAGGCGCATGTCCGCATGTTCATGAACTGACAGCAGCGTACGGGGGAAAAGACATGAAGACAGTGAGTCGGATCGGCGTCGGGGGACCGGTCGGCAGCGGCAAGACGGCCGTCATCGAGGCGGTGGTGCCGAAGCTGGTCGAGAACGGGCTCCGGGTACTGGTGGTCACGAACGACGTGGTCACCACCGAGGACGCCAAGCACGTCCGCCGGGCGTTGACCGGGGTGCTGGTCGAGGAGCGGATCATCGGGGTGGAGACCGGGGCCTGCCCGCACACCGCGGTACGCGAGGACCCGAGCATGAACCTGGCCGCCGTCGAGGACATGGAGGCGCGCTTCCCGGACAGTGACCTGGTCCTGATCGAGAGCGGCGGTGACAACCTCACGCTCACCTTCAGCCCGGCCCTGGTCGACTACTTCATCTACGTCATCGACGTGGCGGCCGGCGACAAGATCCCACGGAAGAACGGTCCGGGTATCTCGCAGTCGGACATCCTGGTCATCAACAAGACGGACCTGGCCCCGTACGTCGAAGCCGACCTGGACGTCATGGCCCGCGACGCCGAGATGATGCGCAAGGGCAAGCCGTTCGTCTTCACCAACTGCAAGACCGGCGAGGGGATCGACGACCTCATCGCACTGGTCCGGCGTAACGCGTTGTTCGACCTGGAAATCCCGGCATGATCTCTTTGGACGACGCGCCGGAACTGGCGCCGTACCACGACGAACCGGCCCAGCTGCCCAGCGGTGCCCCGGGAAAGGTCGGCGTGCTGCGGCTCGGGTTCGAGCGTCGGGACGGCCGGACGGTGCTGGCCGACCTGTACCGGCAGGCACCGCTGCTGGTGCAGCGGGCGCTGTACTGGGACGAGGCCATGCCGGAGATGGCCTGCATCTTCATGCTGACCACCTCCGGCGGGGTGCTCCAGGGCGACCGGCTGCGGATCAGCATGTCGTTGGCCGAGGGGGCACAGGCACACGTCACCAGCCAGTCCGCGATGAAGATCCAGCAGATGGACGCGAACTACGCGACCCAGATCCAGGACATCACCCTGGCCGACGGGGCCTACCTGGAGTACCTGCCGGAGCAGACCATCCCCTACCGGAACAGCCGGTTCGTCACGTACACCAGGATCCGCCTGCCGGAGACGGCGACCATGTTGTACGCGGAGATCCTCGCCCCCGGCCGGAAGTACCACCTGGACGGGGAGATCTTCAAGTACGACCTCTTCTCCTCGACGCTGCGGGCGGCCCGCCCGGACGGGCCGGACCTGTTCGTCGAGAAGTTCCTGATCGACCCCGGCCGGTTCGGGGTCGACCGCTCCGGCGTGCTGGACCAGTTCCACGTCTTCGCCAACGTCGTGCTGTTGACCTCACCCGCCTGTGCCGCGCGGGTGTACGACCAGTGCGCGCCGGTCTGGGCGGACGACGTACCGCTGGCCGCCGGGGTGAGCCGGCTCCCCAACGACGCCGGCCTGATCTACAAGGTGCTCGGTCCGGAGACCGAGCCGGTGCGGGCGAAGGTACGCGAGTTCTGCGCGCTGGCCCGGCAGGAGGCCGTCGGGCGGCCAGTGCCACCGGTCTTCAGTTGGCGTTGACGGCCGCCGGAGCGGCCACCGACGGCCGAGGAGAGGAAGCAGCATGGCCGACATCAAGGCAACGTGGAAACGGCTGGCCGACCGTAGCCCTGTCATCGAGTTCGTCGATGCCTGCCTGCGTGGCGTCGCCCAGGTGATGTTGCAGAACAACCCGCTCACCGGGCTGGTGATCCTGATCGCGATCGCCTGGGGGGCGTTCGACTCCGGCAATCCCCGGCTGCTCGGTGGCGCGGTCGTCGGAGTGGTCGTCGGCACCCTGACCGCGATCCTGCTCCGGGCCGACCGGGACTCGCTGCGGTCCGGGCTCTTCGGCTTCAGCCCACTGCTGACCGGGATCGGGGTGCTCCTCTTCCTGCGGGGCAACGCGCTGGTCTGGCTGTACGTGGTGTTCGGTGCGGCGGCCACCACCGTGGTCACGCTGGCCTGGAACAACATCATGAAGACCTGGGGGTCGCCGGCCTTCACCTTCCCGTTCGTGCTGACCACCTGGACGCTGCTGATGGGCGTGTACCAGTTGGTCCGGTTGCGTCTGCACACCCCGACCCCACCCACACTTCCCGGGCACGGCGGGGCCGAGGCGGCCTACTTCGACGGGGACACCGTCCTCGGCATGTTCGAGGGTGTCGCCCAGGTCTTCCTCATCGCCAGTTGGATCAGCGGGATCATCATCCTGATCGGACTGGCGATCAACTCGCTGCGGTCGGCACTGTTCGCCCTCATCGGCACGGTGGTCGCCGCGCTACTGGCGATCTGGTTCGAGGCCGGTGCCAAGGACGTGGAATCCGGGCTGTGGAGCTTCAACGCCGTACTGACCGCCATCGCCCTGGGCGGGGTGTTGTTCAAGCCCTCCGTACCAGCGGTGATCTACGCGCTCTTCGGCATCGTGGCCACCGTCTTCATCCAGGCGATGCTGGCCACCGTGCTGGCCCCGTACGGCATCCCGACGCTCACCGCGCCGTTCGTCCTCGCCACCTGGATGTTTCTCCTGGCGAAGGAGAACTTCACCCCGATCCCGCAGCACAAGTCGTACCGCGGCGGGCTGATGGCACCGCTCCGACCGGATGTCGGAAAGAAGAGCTGACCCGCCGTCGCCGCACCGACCGAAGACCGAGAAAGGGAGACGCGAATGCTGGCGCAGAACGGCGGCGTCAATGCCGGGGACACGGCCTGGGTGCTGGTCTGCGCCGCGCTCGTGCTCTTCATGACGCCGGGGTTGGCGTTCTTCTACGCCGGCATGGTCCGCAGGCGCAACACCCTGGTCATGTTGCAGCAGAACATCATCGCCCTCGGGGTGGTGAGCATCACCTGGGTGCTGCTCGGCTACACCATCGCCTTCGGTGACGACGCCGGCGGTGGCCTCTTCGGCAACCTGGGTCTGTTCGGGCTGCTGGACCTCGGTAAGCCACCCGCACCGGCGTTCCGGGTGGTCGCCGAAGGCGTCACCATTCCGGCCCTGGCGTTCGTGGCGTACCAGATGATGTTCGCGGTGATCACCCCGGCGCTGGCCACCGGGGCCACCGCCGGCCGGCTCCGGTTCGCCGGATGGGCGGTCTTTCTCGCCATCTGGTCGATCGTCGTCTATGCGCCGGTGGCGCACTGGCTCTGGCACCCCGACGGCTGGCTGGCCAAACTCGGCGCGCAGGACTGGGCTGGGGGCATGGTGGTGCATGCCTCGGCCGGTGCGGCGGTGCTGGCCCTGCTGCTCGTCGTCGGTCGCCGGAGGAACTGGCCGAAGACCGGTACCCTGCCGAACTCGGTGCCGTTGACGATCCTCGGCGGCGGCATCCTCTGGTTCGGCTGGTTCGGCTTCAACGGTGGTGACGGACTCCAGGCCGACGGGGTGGCCGCGCAGGCGCTGCTGAACACGCACCTGGCCGCCGCCGCCGGAATGCTGATCTGGCTGCTGATGGAACGGGTGGAGGACGGCCACCCGACCGTGGTGGGCGCGGTCTCCGGAGCCGTCGCCGGGCTCGCCACCATCACCCCGTGCGCGGGGTTCGTCAGCACGCTCTCCGCCCTCGTCATCGGTGCCGTCGCCGGATTCGTGTGCCACACCGCGCTGCGGCTGAAGTACCGACTCCGGCTCGACGACGCGCTCGACGTACTCGCCGTGCACTGGGTCGGTGGCATGCTCGGCTCGCTGCTTCTCGGCCTGTTCGCGCAGACCAGGGCCAACAGCCTGAGCGCGGACGGGCTCCTCTTCGGGGGAGGACTCGGCCTGCTCGGCAGGCAACTGCTGGCGGTCGTCGTGGTGGTGCTCTTCTCGTTCTGCCTGACCTGGCTGATCGCCACCGCCGTCGAACGAACCGTCGGGCTCCGGGTCCCGACCGGTGACGAGGGCAACCTGGACCAGATCCAGCAGGGCATGGACGCCTACCACCTCGACCCGGTGTCCAGCCTGCCCGGCGGTGGATCACCACCGGGTGGGGCCAGGCCACCGGTGGGTACGCGGCCCGGCCTGACCGAGGCGGAGCAGAGCCGGGTGGTCACCGGGCTGTTGGATCCGGATCTGGTGGACTCCGGCGACCTCAGGAACGCGCTGATGGCCGCCGGTGCCGCCTCGATCATCGTGTCCGAGGCCCACATCTCGACCGAGGCGCCACGGTCCCAGGTCGTCCGCGGTTACCGACGGGATCTCGAACTGGCCGACCGGATCCGGGTCGAGGTCCTGGTGCCGGACCGGTGCGTACCGGCGGTGCTGGAGGTGTTCGACCGGTTCTCCCCGACCGGCCACGAGGGCTTCGTGCAGGGGGCCGAGCCGACCGGGGACATCCGACCCGGGTCGGGAGCATCCGGCTGACGCCGGGTCGCGGTGAGTTGACGCCGGGTCGCGGTGAGCAGGGGGAGCAACCCCGGTCAGGGGTCGGACAGTGACGACAGGCGGTGGCAGGACGCCGAGTCGGAGTTCCGGTACCCGGTGTTGGCGCTGGTCCTGGCCACCGGTGTTGCCGGCTTCGCCGACGCCTTCAGCCTGCTGACCTACGGCGTCTTCACCGCCAACCAGTCGGGCAACCTCATCCACGTGGGAATGGGGCTGGCCGGACGGTTTCCGGACTGGCCGGTCGCCCTGGTGTCGATCTTCGGGTTCTGCCTGGGGGGTGGGCTGGCGACCCGGATAAGGCACCGGGTCCGACGGCACCGATGTGCGCCGCCCGGCTGGGAGTTGGTCGCGATCATCGGTGTCGTCGTGCTGTGGGCGGTGCTGGCACGGGTCCTGGCGCCCTGGGACTGGCGCATCGGGCAGCACCTGGTGTCCGCCTTTGTCGGTGCCGTGGCCATGGGACTGCTGGCCGTGCTCTTCGTCCGTACGTCCGGGGCCAAGACGACGACGACCTACCAGAGCGGCACGGTGTTGAACATCGGGGAGCAGTTCTCCGACTGGATCCGGCGCAGCCATCGCCGTAGCCGTACCGCCCGGCGCTGGACCATGGGTTTTCTCGGAATCACCTGCTATGCGGCCGGTGGCGGCTTCGGGGCCCTGCTCGGTGACCGGCCGGTCTGGATCCTGGCGGGTTCGCTGGTCGTCCTCGTGGTCCTGCTGGTGATCGTGCGTCCACCCCGGTTCGGGACGGTGGACTGATTATTCGGCTGTCCCGGGTCGGGATTCGTGCCACACTCCGCACCATGACCCACAAGATCAACCGAGTCAATCCCGAGGAGCTGCACGAAACTCCTGGCTACCACCACATCACCATCGTCGAGGCCGGTAGGACCGCCTACCTGGCCGGTCAGTGCCCGCTCGACCGGTCCGGGACGCTGGTCGGTCCGGGTGACATCGACGCACAGGTCGACCAGGTCGCGGCGAATGCCGCCGCCGCGCTGGCCGCCGCCGGTGCCGGACCGGAGGACGTGGTCCGTTCGGTGATCTACGTGGTCAGCGACGACGGTGCGGTTCTCGCTGCCGTGTGGCAACGGCTCACCGGTTCGGTCATCGGGCCAGCGTTCACCACGGCCAGCACCCTGCTGGGCGTTGCGCGACTCGGTTTCTCCGGTCAGCTCGTCGAACTCGACCTCACCGCGGCGTTGCCCGACTGAGTGACCACCGGACACCTGGGTGACATCGGACGCCTGGGTGACATCAGACGCCGGGTGACCACCGGACGTCGGGCCGGCTGGGACAGCGGCGCAGTCCGCACCGCCGCCGTCCCAGCCGGCGCATTACTACCGGTTGTTACCTGGCCTCCGCGACCTGCGCGGCCTCAGCGCCCTCCGCGACCTGGGCAGCCGGCCCGGCCGGCGGTCGACCCGGCGCCCAGATCCTCGGGCCGATCAGCCGGAACAGTGCCGGGACCAGCGCCCCCCGGATCAGGAAGGTGTCGAGCAGGATGCCGACCGCCATGGCGAAGCCGAACTGGAGCAGCGTGTTCAACGGCTGCGTCATCAGCACGGCGAACGTGGCGGCCAGGATCAGCCCGGCCGAGGTGATCACCCCACCCGTACGGGTCAGCGCGATCCCGATGCCCTTCGGGAAGCCGTGCTCCGCCGTCTCCTCACGGATCCGACTGGCCAGCAGGATGTTGTAGTCGACCCCGAGCGCGACCAGGAAGATCAGGCAGTAGAGCAGCACCCGGTCGTTGGTGCCGGACTGGCCGGCCAGCGCCACCCAGGTGAGGCTGGTCGCCCCGAGGGCGGACAGCAGCGACAGTGCCGTGGTGGCCAGCAGCACCAGGGGAGCCAGGACCGCGCGCAACAGCAGGACCAGGACCACCATGATGAGTACGGCCATCGCCGCCGCCACGACCAGGAAGTCCCGCATGTTGCCCCGGCGGTTGTCCAGCGCGTTCGCGCTCTCCCCGCCCACCAGGACCGTGCCGTCGGGCAGTGCCGCCCGGGCGACCTCGCGTACCCGCTCGGTGCGGTCCAGGGCCGGGGTGCCGTACGGGTCGTCGGCGTAGACGACCTGGAACCGGGCGGTCTGACCGTCGGCGGAGAGGATCGGCTGGCCGACCCGGCTGACCCCGTCGACGCCACGGATCGCCTCGCCGACCGCAGTCGCCCTGGTGGACGGGTCTGCGCCGGAGACGAGGACCGTGGTCGGGGCGAGCTGTCCGGCCGGGAAGGCCTGGTAGAGCATCTGCTGTCCGCGTAGCGAGTCGGTGTCGCCACGGAAGTCGCTGACCAGGTTGGCGTTGGGGGTGTAGGTGAGGAAGCCGAGGGCGAGCGCACCGAGCATGGTGGCGGTACCGGCGGCGACCATGCCGGGCCGGCGCAACACCAGACCGGAGACCCGGCCCCACAGTGAACGCTCGTCCGGGACGCGCTGGGCCTGCTTCATCGGCCAGAACGCGGCCCGGCCCAGCAGCACCACGGCGGCGGGGACGAAGGTGAGGCTGATCAGCAGCACGAAGAAGACGCCGAGGGCCAGGAACGAGCCGAATTCCCGGGTGCTGGGAACGGTGGCCAGCAGCAGCGTGAGCAGGGCCAGCACCACGGTTCCGCCGCTGGAGATCACCGGTTCGCCGACCTTGCGTAGGGCGGCCCGCATCGCCGTGTAGCGGTCCGGGGTGTCGGCCAGTTCCTCCCGGAAGCGCATCAGGACGAACAGGGCGTAGTCGGTGCCCGCACCGAAGAGCAGTACCGTCATGATCGAGGCAGCGGACGAGTCGATCTTGATGATGCCGGCCTCGGCCAGGGCCGCGCCCACCGCGTTGGTCACCTGCATTGCGACCCCGACGCCGAGCAGTGGGATCAGTGCCAGCAGCGGGGACCGGTAGATCAGCAGCAGAATGATCAGCACCAGCAGTACGGTCAGTCCGAGCAGGACGAAGTCCGCGTTGCGGAAGACCTCGGTGGCGTCGGTGGCGATGCCGGCGGGCCCGGTGAGCCGGATCTCGGTAGCTCCCTGGCCGGGGCCGGCGATTTCCCGGATCTTCTTGACCGTCTCGCTGAACCGCTCGTCGTTGCTGGGGATTCCCTCGATCGGTACCAGGATCATGGTCGTGGTGCCGTCTTCGGAGAGCAGCGCCTGTGCGGCCGGTGCCGGTACGGTCGTGGTGGAGACCGCGCCGGCCACCCCGGGTGGGGCGTCCGGGCCGGTCATCGCGTCACTGATCCGCTTCACCTCGGCCTGGTCGGCGGGTTGCAGTCCGCCCGGATTGCGGATCACGATGATTGCGGGCACCCCCTGCTGGTCGGGGAACTTCTGTACCAGCAGGTCCCGGGCGGCGGCGGATTCCGCGCCGGCCGGGGCGGCGTTGGAGCCGCCGTCCTCCTTGACCTCGTCGATGGTCGGGGTGAGGCGGGGGAGAATTCCGGCGAGGAGGATCCAGATCCCGACGACCAGCAGGGCGCGGGTCCGGGATTGGGCGACTAGCTTGCCCAGGGCGGTCATCATGCTGTTTTGGTCCCGTTCTGTGGCGAAGTCGGGCGTGGAGCTGTGCCGTCGTCCCGTCGGCAGCACCTCTTGTCAACACGTCGTTGGTATCATGCCGACACGGTGTCGGTAAAACTGGCCACGCCGTTACCCGCAGTCGACCCAGTCACCCGCCGGCACGGGCCCCCTGAAGTGCCACCACCCGAGGCGGCAGGGCAGGATGTACGCCGGAGGGGGTGGCGAGGATGGCGGGGGGCCGGATCCGGGACGAGGACATCGCGCTGGTCCGTGAGCGCACCTCGATCGCCGACGTGATCTCCGAAACGGTCACGCTCAAGTCGGCCGGGGGCGGCAACCTCAAGGGCCTGTGCCCGTTCCACGACGAGAAGACGCCCTCGTTCACCGTGGCACCTGCCCGTAACGTCTTCTTCTGCCACGGGTGTGGTCAGGGTGGCGACGCGATCAAGTTCCTGATGGACGCCGAGCACCTGACGTTCATCGAGTCGGTCGAGCGGCTGGCCGGTCGGGCCGGTATCCAGCTGCGCTACATCGAGACCGGTGCCGCCCCGATCCGCCAACAGCACGGGCAGAAGCAGCGGCTGGTCGCCGCGCACGCCGCCGCCGTCGAGTTCTACGCCAGCCAGCTCGGCACCGCCGGGGCCCGTCCGGCCCGCGAGTTCCTCGCCCAACGGGGTTTCGACCGGGCCGCCGCCGAGAGGTACGACTGCGGATTCGCCCCCGAGGGTTGGGACCACCTGACCCGGCACCTGCGGCAGAAGGGCTTCACCGCTCCCGAGCTGATCACCGCCGGGCTGGCCCGGGAGGCCCGCTCCGGATCGCTGATCGACCGGTTCCGGGGCCGGCTGCTCTGGCCGATCCGGGAACTGACCGGCGACGTGATCGGCTTCGGCGCCCGCAAGCTCTTCGACGGCGACGACGGCCCGAAGTACCTGAACACGCCGGAGACGCCGATCTACAAGAAGTCGCACGTGCTCTACGGCGTCGACCAGGCAAAACGGGAGATTGCCAAGCAGGGCCGGGCGGTCATCGTCGAGGGCTACACCGATGTGATGGCCTGTCACCTGGCCGGCGTACCCACCGCCGTGGCGACCTGTGGCACCGCCTTCGGTGCCGACCACATCGGCGTACTGCGTCGGCTGCTGATGGACACCGACGCGATCGCCGGTGAGATCATCTTTACCTTCGACGGGGACGCCGCCGGGCAGAAGGCGGCGCTGCGGGCCTTCGAGGAGGACCAGCGCTTCGTCGGGCGTACCTTCATCGCGGTCAGCCCGGACAACATGGACCCCTGTGACCTTCGGCTGGCCAAGGGCGACATGGCCGTACGCGACCTGGTCGCCCGCCGGGAGCCGCTGGTCGACTTCGCGTTGCGTCAGGTGATCAGCCGGTTCGACCTGGACACCGTCGACGGCCGGGTCGAGGCGATGCGCCGGGCCGCACCGCTGGTAGCCAAGATCAAGGACCGGGAGAAGCGCCCCGAGTACGTCCGCAAGCTCGCCGGTGACCTCGGGATGGAGATCGAGCCGGTGCAGCGCGCGGTGCTGGCCGCCGCAGCCACCCCGGACAAGGGTGCTGCCGGCCCCACCCCGTCGGCCGCCCGGGCGACCCCGGCCGCGCCAGCCGGGGACAGCCCGCAGGCCATGGTCGAACGGGAGGCCCTGAAGCTCGCCATCCAGGTGCCGGTGCTGGCCGGACCGATGTTCGACGCGCTCGGCCCGGAGGTCTACCAGCACCCCGTACACCTGGTGGTGCGCCAGGCGGTGGCCGAGGCCGGCGGCGCGGCGGCGGCGACCGGCGGTGTGGTCTGGATCGAACAGATCCGCGACGCCTGCCCGGACCTGGCCGCCCAGGCGCTGGTGGGTGAGTTGGCCGTCGAGCCGCTCCGGCTCGACGGGGACGCGGACCCACGCTACGTCTCGATCACCCTGGCCCGGTTGGAGTGGGGCTCGGTCACCGCCCGGATCGCCAACCTCAAGTCGAAGGTGCAGCGGGTCAACCCGGTGGCCAACAAGGACGAGTACTTCGCGCTCTTCGGTGAGCTGCTCTCCCTGGAGCAGCACGCCCGGGCGTTGCGTGAGCAGGCAGCGGGAGGTCTGTAGCCGATGGGGATCTTCAGACGTCGGCCGAAGCTGCCCGCCGACCGACGGCCCGCCCTGGACCGTGACGAACGGGTGCTGGCCTGGTCGTCGGTGGCCAACGGCGACCGGGTCGTCGTGGCGACCAACTACGGGCTCTGGCTGCCCGATCAGGAACAGCGGTTGGGCTGGCACGACATCCTCAAGGCGGTCTGGTCGGGGCGGGAGCTGACGGTCACCCCGGCCGAGCTGGTCGAGGAGCGCGACGACTACCTCGTCGTCGCCGACCGGCCGGCGCTGACCTATCTGCTGGTCGACCCGGGTGACCTGCCACATGAGGTACGGACCCGGGTGACCCGGTCGGTCGCGTACACCACACACCACCGCATTGGCGGCGGTGGGGTACGGGTGGCCGCCCGGCGGGTCAGCGGGGTGGACGGTCTGAGCTGGACGGTGCGTTACGACCCGGGTACGACCGTCGACGACGCGCTCGCCGAGGAGACCGGGCAGCTGGTGTCGCTGGCCCGGAGCGCGGCCACCCCCGGCGACTGACCTGGCCACCGGGACCGACCTGGCCACCGTCCGCCAGGCTCGAACCTCTCGTGCCCGCCCGATCTCCGGTCAGTCCCCGGTGGGGATGTCGAGGGCCGTTCCGTACAGCCGGGACACCCGGATTCTGATCACCACGCGCCGGTCCGCCACCAACTGGGCGAGGAAGGCCGCCTCGTCTGCGGGATCCTCGAAGCCGGGTGTCATCGCCAGCAGTTCCTGCCCGATCGCGTCACCGGGCACGGTCGTCACCTCCGATACCTCCGCCTCGCCCTCGGCAACGGCGAACGACCAGACATCCGGACCGTTGACGTGCAGGGCGGCCTGCGGGTTGCGCCGCAGTTGACGGACCTTGAGCCGGTCGACCGTGGTGGAGATGCGTAGTACCCGTTCCTCGGGGTTCCAGTGGTAGAGCACGGTGGACAGGTGCGGGTGGCCGCTGCGCTTGACGCTGGCCAGTACGCCGAACTGCTGCTGGCGTAACAGTCGGGAGAGTTCCTCCTCTGTGAGCACCCGGGGCGCGGGTCCGGCACCCGGCTTCTGCTCTTCCTCGTTCGTCACGGTCCCGTTCTCGATCGTGCTCATCGGATCTACCTTTCGCTGGTCGTGGGGAGGGTCAGACGTGGTTGTGGGGAGGGTCAGACGGCAGTGGCGTGCGCGGTGGCCGGGGAGCTGGATTCCTCCCCGGCGATGGGCCGCTGCCCGGGCTGGCGTAGCACGGTGAACGCGACGACGAAGGCGGCGACGAGCAGCCCGGCACCGACGGCGAAGGCCAGGTGGTAGCCGCCGGTCAGGGCCGCGGCCCGGTTCTGACCGTCCGCCAGCAGGTTGTCGGTGCGGGATGCCGCCAGTGTGGAGAGCACCGCGACGCCCATCGCCATGCCGATCTGCTGGGTGGTGTTGAACAGGCCGGAGGCGAGTCCGACATCGTCGCTGCGCGCGCCGGACATGCCGAGCGTGGTCAGTGCCGGTAGGGCGAGCCCGAAGCCTGCGGCCAGCAGCATCACCGGGAGCAGGTCGGTGAGGTAGTTCGCGTGTACGGGGACGCGGGTGAGCAGCCCGAGGACGCCGACCAGGAGCACGAGCCCCACCAGTAGGACGTTTCGTTCACCGAAGCGGGCGTTCAGCCGAGCGGCGACGCCGAGAGACACCGCGCCGATGACCGCCGCCGCCGGGAGCATTGCCAGGCCGGTCTTGGCGGCGCCGTATCCGAGCACGTTCTGTAGGTAGAGGGCGACGAGGATCTGGAACGAGAACAGCGCGGCGACCATCAGGATCTGGACCAGGTTGGCCCCTGAGACACTGCGGGAACGGAAGATCCGTAGCGGCATGAGCGGGTTCTTCGCGGTGGCCTGGCGGACGACGAACGCAACGAGCAGGCCGACGGCGAGGGCGCCGAGGCCGAGCGTGGACGCCGATGTCCAGCCATGCTCCTCGATCTTGACGACGGTGTAGATGCCCAGCATCAGTCCGCCGGTCACCAGGAGGGCGCCGATGGCGTCGGCTCCGGCCGAAAGGCCGAGCCCACGGTCGGCGGGCAGCACCGGTATGGCGATCGCGAGCGCCGCGAGCCCGATCGGCAGGTTGATGAAGAAGATCCAGTGCCAGCTCAGTGAGTCGGTCAGGACGCCGCCGAGTACCTGCCCGATCGAGGCCCCGGCGGCACCGGTGAAGCTGAAGACGGCGATCGCCTTGGCGCGTTCCCTGGGCTCGGTGAAGAGTGTCACGAGGATGCCCAGGCTGACCGCGGCGGCCATCGCGCTGCCGATGCCCTGTAGGAGGCGGGCGGCGATCAGTACCGCTGGGGAGGTGGCCACACCCGCCAGCATCGAGGCCACGGTGAACACCGCGGTGCCGGCCAGGAACATGCGCTTGCGGCCGATCAGGTCGCCGAGCCGTCCGGCCAGCAGTAGCAGGCTGCCGAACACGATCAGGTAGGCGTTGACGACCCAGCTCAGGCCGACGGATGAGAAACCCAGGTCGTCCTGGATGGCCGGCATCGCCACGGTCACGATGCTGCCGTCGAGGATGATCATCAACATCCCCGAGGCGATCACCCCGAGGGCGAGCCAGCGCGACCGGGGCGCATCAGGAGTAGAGGTAGCGGACATGTGGTCCTCCCGTTGGACGAGGCAACGGGAGTGACCGTAGCAGATAGTTCCGTTGTAGACGATCTGCTTGTGATCTAACTTTCGTGCGCTCAGAAGCGCAGCGCCCTCATGTTGTCGTAGCTGCGGCTCGCCGCGCCGTAGACGCCGCCCTGCTCGGGCGGGGTCGAACCGGCGTTGTCCTGTTCCCAGATGTAGTGGTGATCGTTGATCGAGGCGAGGCTGTCGAAGAACCGTTCGAACGGGATGTATCCACCCGGGACCCCGAACTCGGTCATCGACAGGCTCGTCCCCCCGGCGTTGAGTACGCCATCCTTGACGTGGAACAGCGGGAAGCGCTGCTGTCGCCGGCTCAGTGTCCGGATCGGGTCGAAGACGTCGGTCCGGGTGGCGCCGCTCTCGTCGACGTACGACCTGAACCGCACCTGTGCCTGGTAGGCCCAGTAGATGTCCATCTCGAAGTGGACGAGGTCGGGTTCGGTGAGGTCGAAGAAGTACTCCAGTCCGCGTACGCCGCTGGACCGGGTCGGTTTGCCGCCCGCGTCCAGCGGTCCGGCATCGAGCAGGAAATCGTACTCGCCATCGTGATTGTGCTGGTAGAACTTCAGGCCCCGGGCCCGCGCCGCCCCGCCGACGGCGTTGTAGCGGTCGGCCGCTGCCCGCCAGTCGGCCCGGTAGCGGCTGCCGGTGGGTGCGTCGGCGGTGCCGACGTGTGCCATGCCCAACATTTCGGCGATGTCGAGTTGCCGGGTCAGGTCGTTCCAGAACGTGCCGAAGCCGAGGTGTGCGCCGACCGCCCGCAGCCCGTTGTCGTCGAGGATGCGGCGGATCGCGAGGATGTCCGCGTCGGTCGGGTTGCCGATGCCATAGCCGGCGAACTCGATCTCCTTGAACCCGAGGGCGGCGAGCCTGGGCAGCTTCTCCGCGAACGGTGCCGGGTCGCTGCGTACCGAATAGAGCTGGATGCCGATCCTGCCGACCGGTAACCGGGTGCCCCGGTGGTCGCGGACCGGACCGCCGTCGTGTGCCTGGGCCAGGCCGTGCCACGGCCCGGAGATGGAAATCGCGCTGGCCGCCGCGCAGGCGGAGAGGCCGAGGAAACCGCGTCGGCTCCAGGGGTTGGAGTGCGGGGTGGGAGTGGCTGCTGTACCCATGGCTTCCCTCCTGGATCTCGTTGAGCCGGACCGTACTCACTCACGACTGAACTCAAAAGATAGACGAGTGCAGATTGAACTTCCATCTATGCGTTGCCAGCTTTCGTCGATGTGGGCGAAAGTCGGGGAAAAGTCGCTGGGGCGGGCCGGGCGGCCCGACTAGGGTCGTCACCGTGACGGCCGAGCGACCTCTCATCCACGCCCGAGGGCTGATCAAACGATTCGGCGACTTCACCGCCGTCGACGGGATCGACATCGACGTACGCGCGGGCGAGGCGTTCGGATTCCTTGGACCCAACGGGGCCGGCAAGAGCTCGACCATGCGCATGATCGGGTGCATCTCCCCGCCGACCGGCGGCGAGTTGAGCATCCTCGGAATGGATCCCCGCCGCGAAGGGCCGGCGATCCGGGCCCGGCTCGGCGTCTGCCCGCAGCAGGAAAACCTCGACCCGGAACTGACCGTCCAGGAGAACCTGACCACCTTCGCCCGCTACTTCGGCATTCCACGCCGGACAGCCCGCTCCCGGGCCGCCGAGTTGCTCGACTTCGGACAGCTCTCGGAGCGGGCCGCCAGCAAGGTCGAGCCGCTCTCCGGTGGCATGAAGCGCCGGCTGACCATCGCCCGTGCCCTGGTCAACGAGCCGGAGATCGTGCTGCTCGACGAGCCGACCACCGGGCTCGACCCGCAGGCCCGGCACCTGGTCTGGGAGCGCCTGTTCCGGCTCAAGCAGCAGGGCGTCACGCTGGTACTCACCACCCACTACATGGACGAGGCCGAGCAGCTCTGCGATCGACTGGTCGTCATGGACGGCGGCCGGATCGTGGCCGAGGGCGCACCGCGCGACCTGATCGACCGCTACTCGACCCGGGAGGTGGTCGAGCTGCGGTTCGCCGCCGAGTCCCAGGAGGACTTCGCCGGCAAGCTGGCCGGGATCGGTGAGCGGACCGAGGTGCTACCCGACCGCATCCTGCTCTACGTGGCGGACGGGGATGCCGCCGTGGCGCAGGTGCACGACCGGGGGCTGTCACCGGCCAGCGTGCTGGTGCGGCGCAGCAGTCTGGAGGACGTGTTCCTGCACCTCACCGGCCGTACGCTGGTGGATTAGTCGCAGAGCGCCACGGCTGCTCCGGGCTGGAGCGTCACGCGGAAGATGAGTTGTTTATCCGGCACGACCTCGGGTATCGGCAGGGCCCGGGGCTGGTACCCCGGGCGACCAGACGACGACTCAAGGGTAGGGCGCGACCATGACCGCTGATGCTGACGAACAGTACGAGCGTGGCCTGGAGGCACTACAGCAGGCCGCCGGTGGCGCCGCACAGAAGCTGCTCGATGCCCTTGCCGACGTCTCGCCCGAGCTCAGCCACCGATCTGTCACCTGGTCGTACGGAGACCTCTACGTCCGGCCCGAACTGCCGCGTCGCGACCGGGAACTGCTGACCCTCGGCATACTCACCGGTCTCGGAGGGGCCGAGGCCCAACTTGAGGTGCATGTCAACGGCGCGCTCAACGCCGGCCTGACACCCTCCGAAATCGTCGAGGCGCTGCTACAGGCGGTGGTGTACTGCGGCGTGCCGCGGGCGGTGAACGCCACCCTCGTCGCCAAGAAGGTCTTCGCCGAACGCAACCTGCTCCCGGTCCGTCCCCAGTAGCCGGCGGCGCCGGATCCACTAGTCGGGTAAGAAGACGTACTGGTCGTGTTCTATGGCTAGCCCCAGTCGGGCCAGCCGCCGCAGGGTCTGCGACGTGTACGTGATGGCGGCGGTGGACACGTGAGGTTCACCATCGTCGGTGTTGCGGTCGCCGTGCATGGTGATGACCACCATGATGCCGGCGCGCATGCCCAAGGTGCGGCACGCCGTGTCGATGCCGTCGGCGTACGGCTCGATGGCGTCCAGCAGGGGAACGACGACCTCTTCGGTGATGTAGTTGTGCACCTCTGGTAGCTCGTACTTCCAGCTGCTGAACCGGCGCAATCTCGAGGTTCCCGATATCGGATCGCCGGAACGCCATGCCTTGGTCGGTTGAAGCCCTACCAGCCTGGTGACCTCGTCGGGGTCGAACACCATCAGAGCGATATGGCTGGGGGTGTACGGCGGGTCGGTAAACTCGACGTCCCGTTCCAGATGCAGGTACGCACGTTGAGTGCAGCCGGCCGGAGAATCGGTGATGCACTTGTCCTCTGTCATCGGTACGAACAATAGTGCAGGCCATATGGTCATGTCGCGCCCATATCTACAGAGGACGATCGACAGCATTCGGATGTCGATAAAGTTCGACATTTTTGGTGGCGGGTGCTACCGGCAGAGCCAGAACGCATCTCCGTCGTGACGGATCACGTCTTCATCCGAGTCCGGGATACCGTGCGCCTCAGACTGCCGGAGGCGATTCTGTCGATCGCTACTCGACCCGGAAGGTGGTCGAGCTGCGGTTCGCCGCCAGGAACTCGTCGAACGTGCGCGGTGCCCGCCCGGTCAGTTCCCGTACCGTCGGAATCACCTCGGACATGCCGCCGGACGCCATGTCCGCGTAGAGCCACAACAGGTCGGTCACGAACCAGTCGGGCAGCCCGCGCGCCCGTAGGTCCTCAGCCGCCTCGGCGGGGGGCAGATCCCGGAAGGGTGCGCCGAGCTTCGCCGCGATCTCCCGGTGCGTCAGCGCCTCCGGACCGGTGAGCGGGTGGACCGTGCCAGCGTCCTCGGGATCGCTCGTCAACAGCACGGCGGCGCAGGCGGCGATGTCGTACGCGTCGATGTAGGCGACCCGGCCTTCGCCGTACGGACCCGCCACCGTGTTGTCACCGGCAAACCCGCCCTCGCCGGTGAAGAAGTTCTGCATGTAGCCGGTGGGTTGCAGGGTCGACCACGTCAGGCCCGACCCATGGAGATGCTGCTCGATCTCCCAGTGCGCCCGCACCGACAGCTTCGCCTCGGGGCCGGGTTGCCACGCCGACACCTTGACCAATTGCGCGACTTCGGCTGTGCGGGCCGCGTCGATGGCGGCGATCTGTTGCCGGACCATCGGTTGCGGTCCGGGCACCGGGAGCGCACCTCCGCTGTTGAGTAGCAAGCGGTCGACGCCCTTCAGGGCGGCTGACACTGATGCCGGCTCGTCGAGGTCTCCCACGACGAAGTCACAGCCCAGTTTTCTGCCCTTGGCCTCGTCCCGTACCAGGGCCCGGAACGACGCCCCGGCGTCGTCGAGTGCCCGTACCAGGTGTCGACCGATCGTGCCGGTCGCTCCGGTCACCAGGATCATGGGTTTCCTCCGAAGTAAGATGAGGCGCCCTCAAGAAGCTAGCAGTAAGTCGAGGACCACTCAAGTTATGTCGGAGTCATCACGACCGACGCCGGTACGGCGTCCACGCGCGGACGCGCGGCGTAACCGCGAACGGCTGTTGGCCGAGGCCGAGGCTGTTCTGCGGGAACAGGGCACCCAGGCCTCGCTGGAGCAGATCGCCCGGCGGGCGAAGGTCGCCATCGGTACGCTCTACGCCCACTTCCCCAACCGGCACGCCCTGCTGATGGCGTTGCTGTCCGACCGGCAGGATGCCGTATTCGTCCTGGGCGACGAACTCCTGGCCGACCGGACCACCCCGCCCGACGAGGCGCTCGACCGGTGGATGCGGGCTGTCGCCGAGCACGGCGCGACCTACAGCGGACTGGCCGACCAGTTGCTGGGCAGCCTCGACGACGCGACCTCCGCGCTGCACCAGGCGTGCAAACGGATGTCGGAAGCCGGTGGGGCACTGGTCGAACGGGCCCGAGCGGCCGGGGTGATCCGGGCCGACGTGTCGGCGGACGACGTCTTTGCCCTCATCAGCGCAGCGGCCTGGTTGTACGGCAACCTGTCCGACCCCGGGCACGCCGACCGGCTGGCGTCGGTCATCTTCAGTGGTCTGCGGCCCGTTCAGGCCGGGGTGGTACCGGCGTAGTCGCGGGCGAAAGCCCGAGGCCGTCCGACATCGTGGCGACCTGATTCCGGCGAGCGGGCCCGGGTCGCGATGGGCTCGGAACGAGCCGTGGGTCGCGATGGGCTCGGAACGATCCGTGAGGCCCTCGTGCTGCTCGCAGGTCACCGGCGCGCCACGTCCGTAGAGTGACGTGCCTCACGCGCTGTCACAACGATCGATCACACGGTGTCTCGAGGCTGAACCCCTCGAACTGAAGGAGACACCATGACTGGGAAGACCGATGTCATCGTGATCGGCGGCGGATACGCCGGCGTAATGGCAGCCAACCGCCTGACGCAGCGCGACGACGTGACAGTGACCCTGATCAACCCGCGCTCGACCTTCGTCGAGCGGCTCCGCCTGCACCAACTGGTGGGCGGGTCCGACGACGCGGTCGTCGACTACCGGAGGATCCTGGCCGACGGTGTCCGGTTGCTGGTCGACACCGTGACCCGGATCGACGCGGGCGGGCGCGGCGTGACGCTGGCGTCGGGCGGCACGGTCGGCTACGACTATCTGATCTACGCGGTGGGCAGTGGCAGCGCCCATCCGCGTGTGCCCGGGGTGGCGGAGTTCACCTACCCGATCGCCACCCTGGAGGAGGCGCAGCGGCTACGGACGGTCGTCGCCGCCGTGCCGGCAACGGCCCCGGTAACGGTTGTCGGAGCTGGTCCGACCGGCATCGAAACCGCCGCCGAACTGGCAGAGGCGGGACATGCCGTGACCCTGGTCTGCGGCGGGGTACTCGGTCCGTACCTGCATTCGCGGGGGCGACGCTCGGTTGCCAGGTGGCTGGCCAAGCTCGGGGTGACCGTACTCGACGGCCCCGACACGCAGGTGACCGCTGTGACGCGTGATGCCGTACAGCTCAGCGACGGCCGCGAGGTGCCGAGCCAGGTGACCATCTGGACCGCCGGGTTCGGTGTGCCGGACCTGGCCCGCCACAGTGGACTGAGCACGGACTCCATGGGCCGCCTGCTCACCGACGAGACGTTGACCAGCGTGGACGACGTACGCATCGTCGCGGCCGGTGACTCGGCGGCACCGTCGGACCTGCCGTACCGGATGGGCTGCCAGTCCGCGGTTCAGTTGGGCCCGCAGGCCGCCGAGACGGTACTCAGCCGGATCGCGGGCCAGCAGCCCAAGCCGGTCGACGTAGGGTTCGCCGGCCAGTGCCTCAGCCTGGGGCGTCGCGCCGGCATCTTCCAGTTCGCCCACCGAAACGACACCGCGATGAGGCTCTACCTCGGTGGTCGCCCGGCGGCGAAACTCAAGGAGTTCGTGGTCAAGCACACCGTCGAGCAACTGGCGTACGAGGCGCGCAAGCCCGGTTCGCGCTCCCTGTGGTTCAAGGATGACCAGCGTCAGCAGCAACTGCGGGCGAAGTGCCGTGAGACGCGGCCCGCCGCTGAACAGACAGCCTAGCCAGGCGCCATGGTCGGTCCGGTCCGACCACGACGGAGTCGGAGCACATGTCGTGCGGCGACGCCCCGCATCACGGAGCGTCGCTGCACGCATGCGTTCATCAACGGATCTCTGCGCAACGGATCGTCGGCAACCTGGCGTGTCACAGCCGTGCGCCGGGTGGTGTCCCATTCTCGATCACACCAACAGGTGGGTCGGATCCAACGGCTGCCAGCGAAGGAGGACCCTGCCGTGGATGCACAATTGAACGTCTCCGGTGAGCTGCATGCCGTCGCCGGAACCGCCGACAACCAGGGGCCGGCCGAGAACGGGAGAGGTCGGGATTTGAGCGACCACGCCACCGACCTGGCGACCGAGACCTTCGTCGCCCACCGCAACCTGCTCTTCACCGTCGCGTACGAGATCCTCGGATCGGTGGCCGACGCGGAGGACGTTCTTCAGGAAACCTGGCTGCGGTGGGTCCGGGTCGACCTGGGGCAGGTACGCGACCAGCGCGCCTACCTGGTCCGGATCACGACCCGCCAGTCGCTCAACCGACTGCGCGCCATGAGGCGACGCAAGGAGGCGTACGTCGGTCCCTGGCTGCCCGAGCCGATGCTCACCGCGCCGGACGTGGTCGAGGACATCGAGCTAGCCGAGAGTGTGTCGATGGCGCTGATGCTCGTCCTCGAGACGTTGTCGCCAACCGAGCGCGCCGTATTCGTGCTGCGTGAGGCCTTCGATTTCAGCTACGACGAGATCGCAGCCGCTGTCGACAAGAGCCCAACTGCCGTACGCCAGATCGCGCACCGCGCCCGCCAGCACGTCGATTCCCGCCGCCCTCGCCAGGTGGTCTCCGCCAGCGAGACCCGGGCGGCTCTGGAATCGTTCCAGCGCGCGGTCGAAACCAGGGATCTACAGGGCCTTCTCGACGTGCTCGCCCCTGAGGTCGTTCTCGTGAGCGACGGCGGTGGCGTCAAGCACGCTGCGCTACGACCGGTCACCGGTGCCGAGAAGGTGGTCCGCATGTTCTTCGGTGGTCTGGGCAAGGTCGAGGGCACGCTCACGGTTGAACCGACCGTGGTCAACGGCAATCCGGCGCTTGTCGTCCGCCTGGACGGTGAACTCGACGGCATCATAACGGTCCGGGTCGAGGACGCCCGGATCACCGGCCTCTACTACGTCCGTAACCCGGAGAAGCTGACCCGCGTCGAATCCGAGACCCCGCTCACCCTGCGGTGACGTGTGGACCAGCGGCAGGCGCGGGTGCCCCGGTGCATCTCGGAGGTTGTTAAGGTCGATGCCTTCGTCGGCGGGAGGGCGGCGGCAGGACATGCGGGTGACGATGACGAGCGCTGCGCGGCCCGGCCGCGCGAACGAGGACTTCACCGGTGCCCTACCGGCGGCAGCGGTGTTGATCGACGGTGCCGGTATCCCCGGCACCGAATCGATCTGCCGGCACGGCGTCGCCTGGTACGCCAGCCGCCTGGGCGGCAGCCTTCTCGGCCTGCTGGCACTCGCGCGGGACCGCAGCCTTTCGGTGCTGCTGGCCGAGGCCATCGAACAGGTGACGGACGATCACCGGGACACCTGCGACGTAGGCAACCCGATTAGTCCGTCGGCGACCGTGGCCATCCTGCGCCTGTCCGGCGGCCTCGTCGAGTACCTGGTGCTCGGTGACTCGGTCGTCGTGCTCGACAGAGCGGACGCTGCCCCGCTCGTCGTCTCCGATCCCCGAGAGGTGGTCATCAGCCGGTCGTACGAATCCCTGCTGAAGGGTGTCGCGGAGGGGAGCGACGAGTACCACCGGATCCTCCGGGACCTGCGTGCCAACCGGAACCAACCGGGGGGCTTCTGGCTGGCCAAGGACGACCCGCAGGCGGCGGACGAGGCGCTCACCGGAAGCTGTCCGGTCTCCGAGCTGACCGGTGCCGCCCTGCTCAGCAACGGAGCCAGCCGCATCGTGGACCGGTTCCAGCTCGCCGACTGGCCAGGGGTCATGGCCATTCTGGCGTCGAGCGGACCCGCCGAGATCATCCATCGCGTACGGCAGGCGGAGGCGTGCCACGACGTGGCGGCGGACGATGCGACGATTGCACACTGTACGGACCTCGGCGGGGCCTGACCGTCACCTGGCTCGCTGAGCCGGTGGTTGAAGGGCTGCTGATGCAGGAGGAGCAGCGGCTCGTCTCGTTCTGGTCGAAAACCTCGGGCCAGTCGCTCATGCCCGGTTCCGGCACACTGACTGCCATGATGCGGGAGCATGATCGCGTGCGGTGGGTGGCGGCTGGACCGGTCGTAGGGATGGTGTTGGGTGCCGTCGATTCGGTTGTGAACCATGTGCCGATCTGGCTCGGCGAAGTTGGCACTGCGCGCGCCGAGCGTGGTGGCTGGTCGCAGGTCGCAGAGTTCGTGAGCCTGGTTCTCGACGCAGGATGGGCATGGGCCGCGACGGCTGTGCTGGCGGGCTGGCTGGTGAGTCGGCGTACACGACCCGCTGTGGGGATGCTGCGCGGCGCGGTAGCCGGGGGAGTCGCGTTGGTGTTCGCCACCACCGCTTACTACGGCATGGACGTGCTCTTCGATGGCGGTGCATGGTGGGGCATGGCGACCCGGTACTGGCTGATCGCCAGCGTGGTGCTCGGCCCTGCGCTCGGGGTTGCCGGTGCGTTGATCCGGCGACCCGGTCTGGCCGGGACACTCGCGGCACTACTGGTGCCTGCTGGCGCCGCACTGCAGATGGTGGCGCTGCCTCCACCGCCGGAAAGCCTGATGGCTCTGCCGGTGCGGCTGACCGTTTGGGTATCGGCGGCGGTAGCCACTGTGTTGATCATCCGCGCGAGGGGTCGTCGGGGGTTTCTGGCGCCATCAGTCAGGCCGAACTGAGGCCAGCTTGGCCGGTTCGCTGGGGCTTGCACGATGACGTTGGCAAGCCTTTCGATGCCCCCAGACATTCGCCGGTTGGCCCCCCTCTTCGGTACGACCGTGCATCGCGCACTGCCGTCGGCGGGCATCTGACTCTCGCGCCTATGCCTCGTGGACCGCGTTGCGGTTTCGTAGCCACAGGCGCACGACCCACTCGTTGGCCCCGGCCGGCGGCTTGGCGTCAATGCGGAATGTAGGCGCCGTCTCGACAAGATGTAGCAGCGTCCACGACAAGCCGTAGCAGCTGTCGACTCCGAAGCAGTCAATCAGCAGCCGCGCTTCATCGTCGGTGACCGGCCCGGCGATCTGGTGCAGGCGCCGCTCTCGTTCCTCGATATCGTCCTGCTCGGCCGTCTCCTCGGCGGGTAGCGGCCCCAGATCCGCGAAGGCGCGTACCTCCACCCGAACAGCGGTCACCGGTCGAGGCCGGCCAACCGTCGTCCAGTCCGTAGGTGCGGGTGGGACGAGCTCGCCGGCTTCGTACCGGTCGAGCCGTCGAAGGATCTCGGGCAGGTCCGAGGCAGGGAAGCAGACCTGTAGCAGACGCAGCGCAAAACTCGACGGTAGGGTCTCATCGAACATCGCCAGGTCCATCGGTTTGACCGTGACGTCCCAGGCATGTGGGGCAGCCCAGTGCGTCATTCTTACGTAGAACGCGTCACGGGGGCCGGCCTGCGCGATGGCGCTGAGAAACCGGAGGCCGTCCTGGATGGGAAAGTCGATGAAGGCCCATCCTTTGCGCGACTGGACGTACACGTCCATGTGGGGCAACGTGTCCGTCCAGCCTGCGTTGCTTTCACCGGCGTCCTGGCAGCTGGTGAATGTCTCAAACCCGTTGCGCCAGAGCGCCTCGACCAGGGGCGCCAGCATCTCGTCGATATCGGCGGTTCGCTCACCAACCCGGACGGTGCGAACCGGATGGGTATTGGTCGATTCTGCCATCCGGAGGAGCTTACTCGACCGCCTACTACATGGATCGCTGTGGCGACGTCCGTTCAACGTCCTCCTCCCTGGTCGACCAGGCCTGGCGGGCTAGTGTCTCGTGATCCCGATGTCTTTACTTGAGATGTGTTGTGGTTGGCTGTGTCGGTGGAGATGTCGTCGGATGAGCGGGCCGAGCTTCGGGCGT
>NZ_JBHTMP010000080.1:0-28263 GCF_042679305.1 Micromonospora sonneratiae
TGAAGTTATGTCCACAACGTACAGACGATCACGCGGTGGCCGCCTCGCGTCCACCCCGCTCCACCAGCAAGATCTCAAACGGCGGCTGCCGTACTAGTCCCACCACATGCTTGACAGATCCGTCCCAGCACATGCGCGACAGTCGGTCTTGGTTGCTCAGTTGCCCGGGTTACAGTCAGCGCCACCGCGCCGCAGTCGTGCACCTACGCTTCTGGCCAGTCAGCCACGATGACCAATGGAATTGAGCCCGGCGACCGGTAGTCGTCACCAGGAAAGTACTCGATGTGCTGATGCCGGCGGACTGTCCGGTCATCGGCGGTCTCGGTTTGCTCGGCCACGCCATCGAGTGCGTCCCAGATGATGTCGAGACACTCATGCCCGCCGGAGAAATGCAGCGTGGTCCCGCCTTGCAGACTGACAAGCAGCGGGCCTGCCGTCGCCTCTTGGCTGACGGCCCCGTCGGTGACCGCCACCTCGAAGGGCTCAGCATGTTGGCGTAGCAGCCGGCTGAGGGCGCGGAATGCAGCTGGCGGCCCGGCAAGCTCCAGCTCATCGTCGCTGACGGAGAGACGGCAGCGTCGGTGATCATCCATGGGCGCTTTGTTCCTCACTGCGCGGCCTCTTGCGTCGCCCACCGTGAAAAGCCTCCGCGAGTGTCTTGAGGATCATGTCAAGCATGTGGTTGGACGCGAGTGTCAAGCATGTCCCGTGACAGGACACATGACGTGGCGTTCTGACTGCCGAAACACTCTCTTTAGGATCAAGGCGCCGCGCAAGCGCGGCGCCGGCCCGCCCACGCTCGGCCTGCTGGCGGCCTCCGGCCGGCATCGGCCGGCAGCTACCTGGTGCTGCCAGCTTGCTAGCTTCGGTCACGGCCGATACAGGCGACGATGGCCGAAGCATCGGCCGCCAGAAAGAGCACGAAACGGCTGAACATGCCGACAGGTCTTACGACTCCGAGGCGCAGTTGCTGGTCTCCCAGCGCAGCCAGCGCGTCGACCGCCACCCGGTAACTATCGGTGGGGAACCCAGCAAGCCGAACCGTCTCTTCGCGGCACCGGTAGATGCTGGCGAGATCACTCGCCAGTGCAAGCTTGTCCCAGACCTCGAATGTCGCGCCGCTTTGCAATGACGCACGGCAGGCGCTGTACGCCTCCTGCGGGCCATTCAGAAGGCGCATCAGATGTTCTCGGTCCACGCCCCGGGATCGTACGGCTTCCAGCCGTAGCACCGTGACGATCGCGAGGGTGGTCGGCCGCCGTCGAGGTCGGGGCGATCGCTGCCGCGCCGCTTCGCGACTTGCCACCGGAGTACGTGGTCCAGGTGCACGGTAGCCCGGCTGGACCGAAACGGGAAGCCGTAGGCACCGGGTCTCCGCATCACCACAGAGCCGGGCATGCCACATGGCAATAGCCAATACTCTAACGGGTTGCCCTCCGGGAGAATGGCTCCTGGACCGGTGGCAGAGCCGGGTTATTGCAGCGCTCAGAGCCGATCTGTGCACGCGCGGCGGCTCGAAGGCGCGTGGGGCCGCTGGCGTGCCATGCCCCACCGGGGGTTCAAATCCCCTCCGGTCCGCGATCAGGGCCGCACCACTGAAACCGTGCCAGCCATGTGTCAGAAGACCGTGCCGTAAACGGTCACCAGTGGGCAAGAGCGGTCACTGTCATACCGCCGCCGACCAGGCACAACGGACAGAGCGGTGGCAGTCACAAACGATCTTTCAAGCTGGCGACTGGGCTTCAAGCGCCGGCTATGCCGACAGTTGCCGGTAGACCGCGACGAGTAGCAGAGCCATACCGACTGCAGTCGTTGCCCAGCCGAGGCGCAGCGTTGCCGTTGGATGGCGAGGCCACCATCCTCCGGGAGCCCAGGTATATATGAAGGAGAGGTGCTCTGCTACGGGTTCTGCGCCACCGGTCACGTAACCCTGGCCCACGAAGATGAAGCCGAGGATGATGACGAGCAGCGCGAATAGCGCCATTTCGAACGGCTGCGTATCGGCTCCCGCTGCAAGAGGCGCGCACAGATCATGTCTTGCCACGCACAGCCACCGGTCCGGCGACCGTGACGCCTTGCGCAGAGTACGTGCAATGATCTTGACAGGTGGGTTGGAGGAGTAGCCCGCCCGACCAGGTCACGAGCGCAGTGGTCACGCTGCCGCTGTCGCCCTCCTAAACCGTTTGCTGCTTGTCGATCCCTGTAGCGCGCGGTACTGCCGCTAATGTTGAGCCCGTGGCAGGGGACGTCGAGCGTGTCATTCGGCGTCTGCGTGAGCAGGCGTGTACAAACGTGGGGCGTTGGTCTGGTCGGATCCCGTTGCGAGAGGCTTTGTACCACGTGACACGTGGTCGGATTGACAAGCGTCCAAGGTATGTGGTTGGTCAGCTTCCAACCCTTGACACGCCCTGGCAGGACACCGCTTCTGGTCGATACTTTGGATGGCGATGTCGGCAGGCGAACCTTGGAGGACAGTTCGCCTTTGCGGTTGAGTACATCGTTTGCCCGTATTGCAAGACCGCCTGGGTGGACAAGCCGTATACCGCTGAGGAGTACCAGCGGCACGGCCTTGCCTCGACGGCTCTTTGGGCGCTGCGTGAGGAGAACTCAGGGTTGACTTGGTACACCGGCAGCGGACACCTGGGCGACGCCAAGGCGTTCTGGGTGGCCGTAGGGCGCGGTGTTCCTGGCGCGTATCGTCCGCTTGAGCTGTGTGAGCACATCGACAGGCACGGGGGACTGAAGCCGCGTTGGCTGCTGCGGCGGCAGCGGATCACAGTCCCGAAAGTCAGCGGATCGTCAGCGAAGGCCGTACCGCGTGGCTGACTTCGATCATGCTTGACGGCAGGACCGATGCGTCTGACCACGCGGTACGACAGTTGATCACACTCGCTGCTACGTCACGTCACTTTCCCCCCGACGGGGGTCGTCTCCTTCTTCGGGGGCCTTCTCGCCCTGCTCAACCCCCTCCTCCGGTCAGGTGGTCAGTCGCTGTCGCGAACTCGGCCCAGCAGCCCGGCCCACGCAAGTGACCGGAGACACAGCCGCCGTCGAAGTTCTATCGTCGTTGTGGGCACCGTCCCGATCGGCAAAGATCAACGTTTACCTTTCCGGCTCCGTCCCGCCCAGGTGGCACGCCACCGTAGAGGGGCAATTCCTGTCGGACGCTGAGCGGTGATCGGGTACGGCTGCCTCACCTACGCTGCGCGGAGTTGTCGGTGTATGGCGAGGTCATCCACGCGGTGCAGTGTTTCCGAGTTGCGTGGGCGCAGCATCGGCGACAGTACGGCCTCCGGGAAGAAGCGGGCGACCCCTGCGGCCGCCATCCAGCCCATCCGTACCCTGGTCATGTTGTCCGAGACCGGCTCCAAAGTCAGGCGGATACGAGCGACGCCGAGTCGCCCGGCGTGCGCGTCGAGTTCGAGCAGCCGGTTCGGCTCCATCTCGCGTACCACTGTCTGGTCCTCGATCTGCAGCGGCCATGGGCCCACCCGGTGGTGGACTCGGGTACCCACGGTGGGCCAGCCTTCGTCGACGGCCCGTATGTGGGCGGCGCCGACGACCCAGCTGGCGTAACTCCAACCATCGGCAAGCACAGCGAAGATCCGCTCGGGTGGGGTACGGATGGTTCGGCAGACCTCGATCATCATGTCTCCTTGCCTCCGGCCGTGCCGTACGGCTTCCCTGCCCTGGCGGAGGCAAACGAGGGTCGCTTCGGTCCGAGGGCTGCTGCGCTATCGGCCCGAACGTTGAGTGCCCGTTCGCCCGGTTGCCCGGTTGGGAGGGGTGGGAGGCCGTGTGGACGTCCTGCAACTACCGCCCGTGCTGGGCCCGTACTCAGGCCACCGATCGCATGTATCTGCAGGCGAAGCGGGACAACCTCCCGGCCCTCCGACTGTGCGGGCGGATGGGTTCCGCGAGATTTGCGGTTACCACCACCGTGCCCGGGTCGACGGTGCGGGCAGCGGTCTCGGCACGGGGCAGCCACCGCAGACTGAGCCGGTAAGCCCGGTCAACCTCGACGAGGCTGACCGGGCCGGGACGACGTCGACTGGAGGCGATCAGGGTTGGTTCAGCGCGCCGTGCAGTGTCATGGCGGCCTGGCTGGTGGCGGCGCGGGCCGGCGCGCTGTGTGCCAGGGCGTTGAGCATCACGAAATCGTGGATCATGCCCTGGTAGCGGACCTCGGTGACCGGCACGCCGGCCTGACGTAGTTTGGCCGCGTACGCCTCGCCCTCGTCCCGCAGTACGTCCGCCTCGTCGGTGATGATCAGGGCGGGCGGCAGGCCCTTGAGCTGGTCCATGCTGGCCCGTAGCGGCGATGCCATCGGGTCGGAACGGCGGCTCGTGTCGGGCAGGTACTGGTCCCAGAACCACATCATGCCCTCACGACCCAGGTAGTAGCCCTCGGCGAACTCCCGGTAGGAGGCGGTGTCGAAGTTGGCGTCGGTGACCGGGTAGAAGAGCACCTGTTGCAGGAACTGTGGGCCCCCACGTTGCTTTGCCATCATGGTGAGCACCGTGGCCATGTTGCCGCCGACGGAATCTCCGGCGATCGCCATCCGAGAGGCGTCGAGGCCATGCTCAGTGCCGTAGTCGACGATCCACTGCGCGACCGCGTAGCACTCCTCCAGAGCGATCGGGAACTGCGCCTCCGGTGCCCGGCTGTACTCGGGGAAGACCACGGTGGCGTCGGCCTGTACGGCGAGTTCCCGAACCAGTCGGTCATGGGTGATCGCATCACCGAACACCCATCCTGCCCCGTGTACGAAGAGGATGACCGGCTGCGGGTGGCGGGAGCCATCGGGCCGCATCATGTCCTGTGCCACCGCCCGGACCCGGTTGCGTAGTCCGCTCGGTGCGCCACCCATGTGTCCCTTCGGCCGAATGATCCGGATTTTTACCTCTGGGCTGGGACCTCCGGGAATCACCATCATTTCGTCTATGTCCACGTCGGGCATGGGGACCTGCCGTGACTGCAACTCGTCCAGTTTCGCCCGGCCGCGTTCTGGCCCGAGTTGGAACAGGAACGGCGGCTGGGACGTCATCTGGACGACCTCATGCGCGGCCGGCTCCAGTACCACGGTCGAGGTGGCTTGCGCCATGACGACTCCTCCTCCCAATCGCGACGCCCTGGTGACGACGCTCTGTCTGGCGGCGAATGTTCGGTGACTGGCTTTCGGCTGAACTGCTGTCGATCTGGACTTGCGTGGATACCCCGATATCCATGGCTTATCGCCGAGTGAGCACTGGCTAAATGTCCGTCAGCGTCCTTGTCCAGGTAGCTCTGATAGCAGATCCAACTGTCTGACCGGCGGTTGTCCACAGCCGGGTCGGTTATCCACAGGCTGCGCCGAGTGCTCTGCTGGATCAGGCCCTTGGCGGGCACGGTGTGGCGGTGATGAAGCCACACGATCCGCCCGTTGGAGGCCGTGATGCCATCCCGTACCTCCGTATCAGCCGCACCCCGCCTGCCGCTGGTCCTGACCTCGGACGCTGAACTGCTCGACGACCTGCTGCGGCTGGCTGCGGCGGGCGGGGCCGAGGTCGAGGTGGCACCCGACCCGCCGGCCGCCCGATCCCGATGGGCTGCCGCGCCGCTGGTGATGGTTGGGACCGACCAGGCACAGGCCTGTTTGCGGGCCCGACTACCCCGCCGACCCCGGGTGGTGATGGTCGGACGGTCCGGCCAGGGCGACCCGGGCTGGGACCTGGCGGAGTTGCTGGGTGCCGAACACGTCGCGATGCTGCCGGCTGCTCAACCCTGGTTGGTGGACCGCTTCGCCGACAGCGCCGTCGGCGGCAACCCCGGTCAAGGTACGGGACATGTCGTTGCGGTGATCGGCGGCCGGGGCGGCGCTGGGGCCAGCGTGCTGGCTGGCGGGCTTGCGGTCACCGCCGCCCGAGCCGGCCTGCGCACGCTCCTGGTGGACGGCGACCCACTCGGTGGGGGACTCGACCTGATCCTCGGCTGGGAGCAGATGTCGGGCCTACGATGGCCCGCCCTCACCGGCGCTGACGGGCGGATGGACGCTCCGGCGCTGGTCCGCGCCCTGCCGAGCAGCGGGGACCTGGTGATGCTCTCCTGGGACCGGGGCACACTGCTGCCCCTGCCCGCCGAGGCGATGGCGGCCACCATGGACGCCGGTCGACGCGGCCGGGACATCGTCGTGGTGGACCTGCCCCGGCAACTCGACGATCCAGCGGTGATCGCACTACAGGCAGCTGACCAGGGGCTTGTCGTGGTACCTGCCGAGCTGCGGGCGACCGCCGCCGCAGCCCGGGTCGTCGCCGCTGCCAGCCCGCACTGCACACAGCTGTCGGTGATCGTCCGTGGCCCGGCACCCGGACGGTTGAAGGCCCGCGAAGTGGCCAAGGCACTCAACCTGCCGCTGGCCGGAACCCTCCGCCCCGAACCGGGCCTGAGTCGCGGCCTGGAACGTGGTGAAGCACCGGCGTCCTCCGGCCGAGGCCCGCTGGCCGTGCTGTGTCAGCGAATCATCGCGGACATTTCCGGTGTCCCGATGGCGGGGACGGGAGCGGCATGAGGCAGGAACTCGCCACCCGGGTGCGGCAGCGGTTCGCCGCCGAGGGCATGGCGGTCACACCGGCCGCCGTCGTGTCCGCCGTACGCGCCGACCCCGGTGCTGCCGTCCTTGGCGACACGACCGTTCTGCGAATGGCCGATCGGGTGCATGACGACCTCGTCGGCGCCGGTCCACTGGCCCCGCTGCTGGCCGACCCGAACGTCACCGACGTACTCGTCAACGGGGTGCGCGTCTGGGTCGACCGGGGAAGCGGACTCAGGCAGGTGGCCGTCCCGCTCGGCAACCTCGACGAGGTACGCCGACTCGCACAGCGAATGGCCGCGTCGTGTGGCCGTCGGCTTGACGACGGATCGCCGTACGTCGACGCGCAGCTTCCGGACGGCACCCGGCTGCATGCCGTACTGCCACCGGTCGCTACCAGCGGCCCCTACCTGTCGTTGCGGACCTTCCGGCAGCGGCCGTTCACCCTCGACGAACTGGTCCAGCAGGGGACGGTGCCCGGTCCAGCGGCGGAGCTACTGGCCGCCGTGGTGGCCGCCCGACTGGCCTACCTGGTCACCGGTGGTACGGGCTCCGGCAAGACCACCCTGTTGAACACGTTGCTCGGACTCGTACCGCCGACCGAGCGGATCGTTCTGGTCGAGGACGCCGCCGAGTTACGGCCGGTCCACCCGCACGTCGTCGGGCTCCAGTCCCGTACCTCCAACGTGGAAGGAGCCGGCTCGGTCGGAATGAGCGACCTGGTCCGTCAGGCACTGAGGATGCGTCCGGACCGACTGGTGGTGGGGGAGTGCCGAGGGGCGGAGGTCGTCGACCTGTTGTGCGCCCTGAACACCGGACACGACGGTGGGGCCGGCACGTTGCATGCCAATGCGCCGGCAGACGTACCGGCTCGGTTGGAGGCACTCGGACTGCTCGGCGGGTTGCCCCGGGCCGCCCTGCATGCCCAGGTCGCCGCCGCCCTTCAGGTGCTCCTTCAGGTACGCCGATCGAGCCAGGGGAGGGTGCTGGAGGCGGTCTGCCTGCTGTTGCCCACCGGTCAGGAACGGCTGGTGACTGTCGTACCTGCCTGGGAACGCGACGGTGGTCCGGGGCCGGCTGCCGCCGCGCTCGCCCGGCTGATCGCCGCCCGGTCGGTGCCGGTGCCAGCGCTCCTGACCGGTACGGGACAGCCACCGGCCCTGACCGGCGCGGGACGACCGTCGGTTCTGACCGGTACGGGACGACCGTCGGCTCCGACCAGCGCAGGGCGACCGCAGTGACTACGCAGTGGTGGCTGGTCGTGACCTGCCTGCTCGGTGCGGCGCTGCTCTCCGCCTGGCCGGCGTACGGTTCGCGCCTGCGGCAGCGGGCAGTCCTCCAACGACGGGACCGATCGGACCAGCAGGATCGCTCAACGGGACCAGCCGGGCCAGCCAGACCAGCCAGGACGACCGGGTTGACCTGGGCGGTTGAGCCGACCCGCGCAGCCACCGACACATGGTGGACCAGCGGCGAACGAGAGCGTGATCGTGGACTACCGATCGGGCGGCAGCAGTGGCGGGCATTGCAGGTCCGGATCAGCGCAGCACCACGACGGGTGACCATGCTGGCAGCCGTCGCCGCTTCTGTGGCAGGGGCGTGGGCGGGTGGACCGGTCGCGGCAGTGGTCGCTGCCGCCTATGCCGGCCTCGCGGCGCGCCTGGCGCTTCGCCGGTCGGCGGCACGAGCAGCGGAAGGTGCACGACGTCAGCAACTTGACCGACTCTGTGGCCTCGCCGCCGACCTACGGGCCGGACTGCCGATCTCGGTAGCCATGTCGGCAGTCGCGACGGAAGGGCCGGACGCTGGCTCCACCCGGCCCGGAGGCAACGACCGGATCTCTCACCTGACCAGGGCTGCTGCTCGCCTGGCCGAGCAGACCGGTGCGCCGCTGGCCGACCTGGTCGAGCGGATAGAAGCCGACGTCCGGGCGACCCGACGTGGTCTGGCCGCCGCTGCGGCACAGGCTGCCGGCGCGCGGGCCACTGCCTGGCTGCTGGCGGGGCTGCCACTCGGCGGGATCGCCCTGGGCTACGCGATCGGCGTGGACCCACTCGACGTGCTGCTCCGTACGCCGGTCGGCGCGGGGTGTGCGGTGGGTGCCATGGGCCTACAGTTCGCTGGTCTGGCGTGGGCTGACCGGCTCAGTAGCAGTGCGACGCGCATCTCCGGAGACGGCGACGAACACTTCTCCGACCGCACAACGCATACCTCCGGCGGTCCGGTGTCGACCCGAGCGCTCCCATGTCCGCCCAGCTGACGGTGGCCGGTTGCCTGGCCGGGGTGGCACTCACCGTGGCTGTCGCGGCCACCCCCACGGGCCGTACGGTTCGCCGTCGGCTCAACAGGATCAGCATCGAACAGAACCGACGGCCCCAGCGGCGACCGGACCTGATCCGCCTCGGTGCCGCGTTGGGCGGGCTGTCCGCAGCGGTCGTACTCGGTGGCTGGTCGGGCGTGCTGGCCGGCACGCTGGTAGCGGTCGTCGTGGACCGTCTGCTGCGCCGGTTCGAGCCTGCATCGGCGCGTGCCCGGCGATTACGGGCGGTCAATGATCTGCCACTGGCGGCCGACCTGCTGGCAGCGGTTCTACGGGCCGGAGCACCCGTCGACCGGGCGGTCGTCGCCGTGGCCGAGGCGCTCGGCGGCCCGCTCGGTGAGCGGCTGGATCTGGTCGGCCGGACGCTGCTGCTCGGCGGTGGTCCGGAAGAGGCATGGGCCTACCTGGCATCGGTGTCAGGCGCCGAACGGCTGGCGGCGGCGGCCATTCGGTCCGCGTCGAGCGGTGCCGCGCTCTCCGGGGCGCTGAGCCGGCTGGCCGACGAACTGCGTGCTGATCGGGCCACCGCAGCGGAGGCGAGCGCCCGTCGGGCCGGCGTACTCATCGTGCTGCCACTGGGCCTCTGCTTTCTGCCCGCCTTCATTCTCGCCGGCCTGGTGCCGGTGATCGTCGCCGTGCTCGGCGACGTGCTGTGAACCCATCGAGAAAGGAACATCGTCGTGCGCAAGCTCTTCGCCCGACTACGGGGCGACGCTGGAATGAACACCGCAGAGTACGCCGTCGGCACGCTTGCCGCCGTGGCCTTCGCCGGCATCCTGTTGAAGGTCCTGACGTCGGGCAGCGTGCAGGCAGCGTTGATGGCCGTCATCAACCGGGCGCTCAAGTGATCCGGCGCCGGTTGGCCGGCCGCGACCGGGGTTCGTACACCGCCGAACTGGCGGCCGGCCTGCCGGCGCTGATGCTGCTGTTGCTGGCGGGGCTCACCTCGGTCACTGCGGTGACCACCAAGGCCCAGTGTGTGGACGCGGCACGAGAGGCGGCGTTGGCAGCCTCCCGTGGGGAGCCCGGAGTGGCGGCGGGGCAGCGTGTCGCACCGCCCGGGGCGTCCGTGTCGGTCGCGGTGACCGGTGACGACGTGACAGTGACGGTACGGGCGCCCGTCCGCGCGTTCGGTGCCCGACTACCCGGAATCACCGTCACCGGCACGGCGGTGGCGGCCGTCGAGCCCGGAGCACCGGAGGCAGCCCCGTGACCGCACCCGGCAGCAGAGTGAGTCGAGAACGGGGTAGTGCCTCGTTGTGGCTGTTGGTGATCGGGTTGGTGCTGGTGGCGGCCGGTATCGCCGGATCGGCGGTCGGGGCCGCCCGGGTTGCCCGGCACCAGGCCCGGGTCGCGGCCGACTTCGGGGCACTCGCCGGGGCGGCCCGTGCCCTGGAAGGCCCAGCCGTGGCCTGTGCCCGCGCCTCGGTCATCGCCTCGGCCAACGGTGGCAGGCTCACCTCGTGCACGGTGGACGGAATCGATGTGGAGATCACCGTTCAGGTGGCGGTCGAACCGATGCCTGGTCTGACACGAGTGGCCACGGCAACCGCCCGAGCCGGGCCGATCCGTGGTTGAGGCTCCTTGCCCAGGCCATCGACCCGAAGTCTCCCTGAGACAGACCGAGGTACCCCCGCCGCCAGGCCGGCAGGAGAAGCCGCCATGTCCGAGGTCTCAGTCGCCAGGCCGGCAGGAGCAGCCACCACACCCGGGACGGGGCCGCTATGCGGTCAGCTGCAGTACGAACTCTTCGACGACTTCGCCCCGCCCATGAGCGAAGCCACTGTCCTCGCCGACGATGACGAACCCACAGCGCTGGAGGACCTTCTGGGAGCCGATGTTGTCCTTTGCCACCCGGGCGTGCACAGGACGCGTCGTGACCTGCGTCAGGAACTCCGCCAGTGCCTGGGAGGCGATGCCCCGGCCCCAGTACGCCCGGTCGATCCAGTAGGTGACCTCGGTATCGCCATCCTGGACGAAGCTCATGATGTGCCCGACCACATGGGAGTCGATGATGATCGTCCGCTTGACGATTGTTTCGTCCGTCAGGAACCGGCTCCATCGGGCGAGGAAGGTGGCCAGATCCGCAGGGTCCTCGGCGGTGAAGGCGGCCATCCGGTTGGCCGTGGAGTCGAGTTGGTGCTGGAAGAACACCTGCAGGTCATCCTGCTCGACCTCTCGCAACACCACAACGCTCACCCTCCTTGCGGTTCTGAGAGAGCTTATGCCCGGCTGGAGCGTACCGTCTTAAAGATCTTGACGGGGCCGCGGTTCCTGTTGCTGGGACGCGATTACCGATCGTGCGGGACCGTCCACCAGTCGATGTCGGCGTCAGCCAGCCTCTTCATCGGGCTCATCCCCGGGCAGGTTGGCCAGGACCACGTCGAGCACCTGCACCGCCTCGGCCTTCGCCAGCGGATTGTTGCCGTTGCCGCACTTCGGTGACTGGACGCAGGACGGGCACCCCGCCTCGCAACCACACTCGGCGATCACGTCCCGGGTCGCCCGCAGCCACGACTCCGCAGCCTGGTACGCCCGCTCGGCGAACCCCGCGCCGCCCGGGTGGCCGTCGTACACGAAGACCGTGGGGCTCCCGGTGTCCGGATGCGACGCGGTGGACAGACCGCCGATGTCCCAGCGGTCGCAGGTCGCGACCAACGGCAGCAGCCCGATCGCCGCGTGCTCGGCGGCGTGCAGTGCGCCGGGAACGTCGGCGGTTTCGACACCGGCCTCCACCAACGCCGACTCGGAGAGCGTGAACCAGACCGCGACGGTACGGAGTTCACGGGTAGGCAGGTCGAGCGGTCGGGTGTCCAGAACCTCGCCGGTGGCGATCCGCCGCCGCTGGTACGACACCACCTGGCTGGTCACGTCGACCTCGCCGAGGAAGAGACTGACCGGGCCGGCGTCGAGCCGGGACCGGACCGACACCACCGACACGGAGGTGACGTCCCGGGCATGGGTGGACCAGTCGGGCTCCTCCGCATGCACCAGGGCGCATCCGTCGGCCAGGTCCAGTTCGTCGACGACGTACGACACGCCCTGATGCAGGTGCACCGCGCCGGGGTGGACCAGGAAGTGCGACGACGCCGGGTCGACCGTGCCGAGCAGGCGGCCGGTGGCCGATTCGACCACGCAGATCGGCGTACCACCGGTGCCCCGCAGGTCGACTTCGGGTCGGCCGGCGTGCCGCCAGTACCAGCCGGTCGGGCGGCGACGTAGCGCCCCTGCGGCCACCAGTGCCTCGACCGCCTCCGCCGCCCCCGCGCCGAACAGGTCGAGGTCCGCCTCGGTCAGCGGCGCCTCAGCGGCAGCGCAGCACAACTGCGGACCGAGGACGTACGGGTTGGCCGGGTCCAGCACCGTCGCCTCGACCGGCTGGCCGAACAGTGCCTCCGGGTGGTGCACCAGATAGGTGTCCAGCGGGTCGTCCCGGGCCACCAGCACCGCCAACGACTCCTGTCCGGAGCGTCCCGCCCGCCCGGCCTGCTGCCACAGCGACGCCCGGGTGCCCGGATAGCCACAGATCAGTACGGCGTCCAGTCCGACCAGGTCGACGCCCAACTCCAACGCGTTGGTCGAGGCGAGCCCGAGCAGTTCCCCGGAGAGGAGTGCCCGCTCCAACGCCCGCCGTTCCTCCCGGAGATAGCCGGCCCGATATGCGGCGACCCGGTCGCCGAGACCGGGCACCGCCTCGTCCAGCGCCCGTCGGGTGGTGGTGGCGACCACCTCGGCGCCGCGTCGGGACCTGACGAACGCCAGGGTCCGTACCCCGGCGGCGACGGCGTCGCCGAGCAGGTCGGCGGTCTCCCGTATCGCTGAGCGACGTACCGGTGCGCCACCGTCGAACAGGCTCTCGCCGGGTGCCTGGCCGGGAGCGGTCTGCTCCGGCGGGTGCGTGGGGAGCACCGGAGACGCTGAGGGGCGCACCGGGTGCTTGGGGAGCGCCGGGGACGCTGCGGGGTGCATCGGGTGAGCCGGGGACGCCGGGGGTAGCAGCGGCGGCTCCCACAGGGCGAAGGTCAGCCCACCCCGGGGAGAGTGATCCTGTGTGATTGCTGTCACAGGAAGGCCGGTGAGTCGTTCGGCCGCTACCGCCGGGTCGCCCGATGTCGCCGAGGCGAGTACGAAGACCGGGGACTGCCCGTACCGGGCGGCCTGCCGGCGTAGCCGGCGCAGCACGTGGGCGACGTGTGAGCCGAAGACGCCACGGTAGGTGTGGCACTCGTCCACGATCACGATCGCCAGCCGGCGGAGGAAGGTCGACCAGTTGGCGTGGCCGGGCAGCAGCCCGTGGTGCAGCATGTCGGGGTTGGTCAGCACGAACCGGGAGTGCCGCCGGATCCACTCCCGTTCGGCGCGCGGGGTGTCCCCGTCGTAGCAGGCTGGTCGTACCCCGTCGAGGTCCAGCTCGGAGACGGCGCGGAACTGGTCCGCGGCCAGCGCCTTGGTTGGCGCGAGGTACAGCGCCGTGGCCCGCTGGTCAGCCAGCAGCCGGGTCAGAGCGGGCAACTGGTACGCCAGCGACTTGCCGGAACCGGTGCCGGTGGCGACGATGACGTGCTGCCCGTCGTGTGCGAGCGTGGCCGCCTCGGCCTGGTGCCGCCAGGGGGTGATCACTCCGCGACTGGCGAACGCGGCCCGCAACTGCTCGGGCACCCAGTCCGGCCATGGGGCGGTCGTGCCGGCGCTGGCGGCGATGCGTTCGACATGGGTGACCGGGTCACCGGCGGTCAGGCTCCGGGCCCGCAGCCGGTATAGCAAATCGGCCGGTGTCGGATTGCCGGCCGGACCCGACCAGTCGGCCCCGGAGCCTGCCGATACTGTGGCTGCGGAGGTCACGCCCTGCACTCTCGCACTGTCGGGGTGCATTGGAAAAGCCGGGGCGTGGGTAACGGCTGGTACGGGCGTACCTCGATGCGTCGTTGCACGACCGGTGGTTAGATGCCCAGGGGTGTCCTGGTGGGCAGAGGAGGGAACTGATGGAGCTGTCGCTGGCGACCCGCACCGTCGACGATCACACGGTGCTTGAGGTCGGCGGCGAGGTGGACGTCTACACCGCCCCGCGGCTACGGGAACGACTCGTCGAACTGGTCGAGGGCGGGGCCCGCAAGGTGGTCGTGGACCTGGGGCGGGTCGACTTCCTCGACTCGACCGGACTGGGTGTGCTGGTGGGGGCGTTGAAGCGGCTACGCGCGGCCGGTGGCACCTTCGGTCTGGTCTGCGACAAGGAACCACTGCTCAAGATCTTCCGGATCACCGCGCTCGACCAGGTGTTCCCGATATTTCCCACAGTCGATTCGGCGACCGGTCCGGGGCCGGCCGGCTCCGACGCGTGATGTCGACGGTCCGCCTGTCCTTCTCGCCCGCGCCGGTCCATGTGCGTACCGCCCGGCTGGTCGGTGTCGCTGTCGCCCGTCGGGCCGGCGTCGCCGAGGAACTGCTCGACGAGGTACGGCTGGCCATCGGCGAGGCCTGCACCCGGGCGGTTGCGTTGCACGTCCAGTACGCCGTGCCCGATCTGGTACAGGTGGAGATGTCCGATCTGGGGGCATACGCCGTACGGGTGATCGACCGGGCGCCCATCGAGGCCGGGCTCGGTCTGGCCGCACTTCCCCCGGACGAGTTGGCCGACGAGTCCCTGACCGACGAGGCGCTCACCGTCGGCGTCGGCTTCGCCCTGTTGGCGGGTCTGGTCGAGGACCTTCAGGTGCGCCCGGTGGACGAGGGCATCGGCACCGAGGTGCGGATGGTCTGGCCGATCGGCCGCTGACGATATCGGCGCTTATACATCACTTCGTTGGGCTAACACAACGACGAAGATCACCGCGACACGACCCGTTCGGCGTGTGACCTTTGACACCGTGGGCGGCTAGAGTACCCGGGGTTATCAGCAAGTGTCCTGGTCGCGCAACAGCGCGACCAGGTGATCATCGCTGGTCCGCGGGCATGGGTCGGCGCGCAAAGACACTTGCGAATCCGCGTGAGCCGCCCCGGGCCGGTTCGTCCGTCGGCGGCGCGAGTGTTCGGTACAGGAGGACATAGATGTCCGGGACCTTGGCCGCCGCTGGCGGCGGCGGGTTGTCCCTTACCGGTGCGAACCTGTCGTACGTGATCATCGCTGCGGTCATCGCGCTGGTCGCACTCGGCTTTGCCGCCGCCCTGACCAGGGCGGTGCTGGCAACCGGTAAGGGCACCACAAATATGCAGGAGATCTCCGGGGCGGTCCAGGAGGGCGCCTCGGCCTACCTGCTGCGTCAGTTCAGAACCCTCGGCATATTCGTCGTGATCGCCGTGGTGCTGCTCTTCGTACTGCCGGTCCACGAGACGGACGGCAACGAGACCCTGGTGAAGGTCGGCCGTTCGGCGTTCTTCGTCGTCGGCGCGGTCTTCAGCGCCTTCATCGGCGGTGCCGGCATGGCCCTGGCCACCCGGGCCAACCTGCGGGTCGCCGCTGCCGCCCGGCAGGCGCAGGGCGGTCGCGAGGCCGCCATGCAGATCGCCTTCCGTACCGGTGGTGTGGTCGGCTTCCTCACCGTCGGCCTCGGCCTCTTCGGCGCGGCGCTGGTCGTCGTGCTCTTCAAGGGCGACGCGCCGACCGTGCTGGAGGGCTTCGGCTTCGGCGCCGCCCTGCTGGCGATGTTCATGCGGGTCGGCGGTGGCATCTTCACCAAGGCCGCCGACGTCGGCGCCGACCTGGTCGGCAAGGTCGAGCAGCACATCCCGGAGGACGACCCGCGCAACGCGGCGACCATCGCCGACAACGTGGGCGACAACGTCGGTGACTGCGCCGGCATGGCCGCCGACCTGTTCGAGTCGTACGCCGTCACCCTGGTCGCGGCACTGATCCTCGGCCGTGCCGCGTTCGGTGAGGACGGCCTGGTCTTCCCGCTGATCGTCTCCGGTATCGGTGTGATCATCGCGATCATCGGGGTCTTCATCACCCGGCTGCGGGCCTCGGACCGCTCCGGACTCACCGCGATCAACCGGGCGTTCTACCTGTCCGCCCTGCTCTCCGCGATCCTGGTGGCCATCGCCGCGTGGAGATACCTGCCGGCCGACTTCGCCGACTTCGGTGGTGGCGTGGCCGACGTGGACGGCAACCCCCGGGTGGTGGCCATCGGTGCCGTCCTCATCGGCATCGTGCTGGCCGCCGCCATCCAGGCCCTCACCGGCTACTTCACCGAGACCAACCGGCGACCGGTGCAGGACATCGGAAAGACCTCGCTGACCGGCCCGGCCACCGTCATCCTCTCCGGCATCAGCATCGGTCTGGAGTCGGCGGTCTACTCCGCGCTGCTGATCGGTGCCGGCGTGTTCGGGGCGTTCCTGCTCGGTGGCAGCTCCATCACGCTGTCGCTCTTCGCCGTGGCGCTGGCCGGCACCGGTCTGCTCACCACGGTCGGTGTGATCGTGGCGATGGACACCTTCGGCCCGATCTCCGACAACGCGCAGGGCATCGCCGAGATGTCCGGTGACATCGACGAGCACGGTGCCCGTACCCTCACCGAACTCGACGCGGTGGGCAACACCACCAAGGCGATCACCAAGGGCATCGCGATCGCCACGGCGGTACTGGCCGCGACCGCGCTGTTCGGCTCGTACACCGACACCCTGCGTACGGCGTACGGCGACGCCGGGGTGGCGGACGTCACCTCGGAGATCCTCAACGCCCTGAACGTCGCCAACCCGCGCAACCTGGTCGGCCTGATCATCGGCGCGGCGGTGGTGTTCCTCTTCTCCGGTCTGGCCATCAACGCGGTCTCCCGGTCGGCCGGGGCCGTGGTGATGGAGGTACGCCGTCAGTTCCGGGAGATGCCGGGCATCATGAACCGGACCCAGCGCCCCGAGTACGGCAAGGTCGTCGACATCTGCACCCGGGACGCACAGCGGGAGCTGATGACCCCAGGCCTGCTGGCCATCCTGGCACCGATCGCGGTCGGCTTCGGCCTCGGGCCGGGTGCCCTGGCGTCGTACCTCGCCGGTGCGATCGGGGCCGGCACGTTGATGGCGGTCTTCCTGGCCAACTCCGGCGGTGCCTGGGACAACGCCAAGAAGCTGATCGAGGACGGGGCGCACGGCGGCAAGGGCTCCGACGCACATGCGGCCACGGTGATTGGTGACACCGTCGGTGACCCGTTCAAGGACACCGCCGGTCCGGCGATCAACCCGCTGATCAAGGTGATGAACCTGGTCTCACTGCTGATCGCACCGGCCGTGGTGGCCTGGAGCGTCGGCAGCGACAAGAACACCACCCTGCGGGTCACCGTCGCGGTGGTCGCGACCCTGATCATCGTGGTGGCGGTGTTCTTCAGCAAGCGTAAGCCGGTTTCGATGTCCGCTCCGGGCTCCGGGCCGGGCAACTCCGGTAGCGGCAGCTCGGACCAGCGGCCGGAGACGGTCTCCGCCTGATCCACGTACGGCCGGGGCACCTCCCACCCGGGGAGGGGCCCCGGCCGGTCACGCGGTATCCCCAGGTCGGCTGTCGAAGCCGTACGCTGCAACGCATGTGTACCCCCCGTGCCGCAGCCGCCGGAAGGCTCACGGTGGTCCTGACCACACTCGTCCTGCTCGTCGGGGCGTGTGGTGGTGGGCCCACGGCACGGGTCTGGGCAGCGTCGGTCTGCGATGCGCTCGCCCCGTGGCGGGCCGAGATCAGCGACCTGACCAGCAGCACCCAGCAGCAGATGACCGCCAAGACCACTCCGGCCCAGGCCAAGGAGAACCTGGTCCGGCTGCTGGGCGGTGCGGAGGAGGCCAGCGAGACCGCCCGGCAGAAGGTGGCCGACGCCGGGGTGCCCGACGTGGAGCAGGGTGCCGTCGTCTCCCGGAGTTTCGTCGCCTCGCTCAGCGCCGTCCGTGACGCCTACGCCAAGGCCAAGAGGTCGATCGAGGCATTGAGCACCGGTGAGGCCGGCGCGTTCTACGACGGGGTCAAGGCCGTGGTCGACACGCTCAACCAGGAATACAGTGCCAGCGCGGTGGACACGAGCAAGCTCAACTCACCAGAGCTGGAGCAGGCCTTCGACGAGGTCCCGGAGTGTCGCTGAACCGGCCCGATGGGGGCCAGCAGCTCTCGTTGCTCGGGGTGGAGGCCGTCCGGCCGAGCCCCGCTGATCTGGCCGGTCTGTTGGCCGGGCCCGGCCAGGTGGTACGGATGGGTGGCACGGCCCGGGTATCCGTCGTGGTGGACTCCGCCTGGCGGGTGCACGTACTGGTCGCCGAGCTGGCCCAGCGGGGCCTGACCGCCAGTTGGGTGGGCGTCGGCGAGGAGCAGCACGGGGTCCGTACGTCGTACACCACCGCACTCGCCCCGCTGGCCACACGGTGGCTGCGTGGCGAAGCGAAACACCCACCCGCCGGCTTCCACCTCGACGGTCACCGGCTCCGGCTGTGGTGCGCCGCAGCCGGTGACGCTGACCGGCTGGGGTTCGTGCTGCGGCTCGGCCCCGACGACGGGGACTGTTGGGAACCGGTCGGTACGGCCCTGGCCGCGATCGGTCTACCGGCAGCGCTGCTGGCCCCGGGGGCGGGCGGTCCGGCGTACCGGATCACCGGCCGGCGGCGGATCGCCCACCTGGCCGAACTGGTGGGTGACCGACCACCCGCCGCGCCACCACAGCGATGGCCGGGACCCCCGACGTGATCGGGAGTGGCCCGATCACGCTCAGCGATATAGATTTGTCAAGTCCGATGTCCGACAGGTGGTTTCCGAGCCGCCCGGTCAGCGGACGCTCGCCGGCTCGGCTCGGGCGCAACGGGGCGATGGGCCACGTAGAGGCCGGCTACGGGTGTACCGTGTCGCCGTCCGGGTTACCGTCCGCACGACGGTGGCACCTCGACGTAACCGCTGCTCAGCGGGCTGGTTCGCGGCCCGCGCAACCCAGGGGGCGGGGAGCGCGTTACGTTGGACGTTCGACCGTCGGCGCGGCGGCGCGCGGTACGGCGGCGAGCGTGACCAGGACGGTCAACAGGAACAAACTGTCCGGGCATGACGTTCGGTCCGGGCAGCACACTGTGAGTGAGGTCGGGGAGAGACGTGCCGAGTAACGCCAAGAGCACCCGTCTGGTCATCGTCGAGTCGCCGGCGAAGGCCAAGACGATCTCGGGCTATCTCGGCCCGGGGTACGTCGTCGAGGCCAGCTTCGGCCATGTGCGCGACCTGCCGCGCAATGCCGACGATGTGCCCACCAAGTACAAGAAGGAGCCGTGGGCGCGGCTCGGGGTCGACGTCGATCATGGTTTCACCGCGCTCTACGTCGTCTCACCGGACCGCAAGCAGCAGATCGCGAAGCTGACCAAGCTGGTCAAGGAGGTGGACGAGGTCTTCCTCGCCACCGATGAGGACCGCGAGGGCGAGGCGATCGCCTGGCACCTGGTCGAGACGCTCAAGCCCAAGGTGCCGGTCAAGCGGATGGTCTTCCACGAGATCACCAAGTCGGCCATCCAGACGGCGGTGGCCAACCCCCGCGAGATCGACCGGGACCTGGTCGACGCGCAGGAGGCCCGACGCATCCTGGACCGGCTCTACGGCTACGAGGTCTCGCCGGTGCTGTGGAAGAAGGTGCGCAGCGGGCTGTCGGCAGGCCGGGTCCAGTCGGTGGCCACCCGGATCGTGGTCGAGCGTGAACGGCAGCGGATGGCCTTCCGTTCCGCCGAATACTGGGACATTCTGGCGACCCTGGCGGTGCAGAACGCCGGCGAAGGCCCGCGTACCTTCAACGCGACCCTGATCAGCCTGGACGGGGACCGGATCGCCACCGGTAAGGACTTCGAGCCGACCACCGGGCGGATCAGGCCGGGCTCGGGCGTACGCCACCTCGACGAGGCAGGTGCCCGGGGGCTGGCCGCTCGCCTCGACGGACGGCCGTTCAAGGTGACCCGGGTCGAGGAGAAGCCCTACCGACGGCGTCCCTACGCCCCGTTCATCACCTCCACCCTCCAGCAGGAGGCGGCCCGCAAGCTGCGGTTCTCCTCACAGCAGACGATGCGCACGGCGCAGCGGCTGTACGAGAACGGCTACATCACCTACATGCGTACCGACTCGGTGAACCTGTCGGAGACCGCGATCGCCGCGGCCCGTCGACAGATCGCCGAGCTCTACGGCGAGCGCAGCGTGCCGCCGGAGCCGCGCCGCTACACCGGCAAGGTCAAGAACGCGCAGGAGGCGCACGAGGCGATCCGGCCGGCGGGGGACAACTTCCGTACCCCCGGGGAGGTCGCCAACGAGCTCTCCGGCGAGGAGTTCAAGCTCTACGAGCTGATCTGGCGGCGGACCATCGCCTCGCAGATGACCGACGCGATCGGTTCCAGCGTCTCGGTACGCATCCGCGCGACCTCCACCGGCAACGAGGAGGTCGACTTCGGGGCGACCGGCAAGACGATCACCGACCCGGGCTTCCTGCGGGCGTACGTCGAGTCCTCCGACGACGAGACCGCCGAGGCCGAGGACGCCGAGCGTCGCCTGCCCAACCTGACCAGGGACCAGCCGCTGACCGCCGACGAGTTGACCGCCCAGGGGCACCACACCCAGCCGCCGTCCCGCTACACGGAGGCGTCGCTGGTCAAGTCCATGGAGGAACTGGGCATCGGCCGCCCGTCCACGTACGCCTCGATCATGCAGACCATCCAGGACCGGGGGTACGTCGCAAAGCGCGGCCAGGCGCTCATCCCGTCGTTCCTGGCGTTCGCGGTGGTCGGGCTCCTGGAGCGGCACTATCCCCGACTGATCGACTACAACTTCACCGCCACCATGGAGAACGAGCTGGACGAGATCGCCGGTGGTGACCACGCGGCGGTGGACTTCCTCACCTCGTTCTACTTCGGCAGTGGACCGGTCGACGGTGACGACTCGATCGCCCGGGCGGGCGGCCTGAAGAAGCTGGTCACCGAGAACCTCAGCGAGATCGACGCCCGCAGCGTCAACTCCATCCCGCTCTTCCGGGACGACGAGGGGCGCGATGTCGTGGTCCGGGTCGGCCGCTACGGGCCGTACCTGGAACGGCGGGTACCGGGCGAGGAGGCGACCCCTCCGGCGGAGGGCGAGGAAGCCACTGCTGCCGGGGACCGGGCCCCGATTCCCGAGGGCGTCGCACCGGACGAGTTGACCCTGGAGAAGGTGCACGAACTGTTCCTCGGCGGCGGGGGCGAGCGCAAGCTCGGCGACGATCCGGCCACCGGCGAGCCGATCCTGCTCAAGTCCGGCCGGTTCGGGCCGTACGTGGCCAGTGGCGAGCGGAAGTCGTCGCTACTGCGTTCGCAGAGTCCGGACTCGTTGACCCTGGATGAGGCACTGCGCCTGCTCAGCCTGCCCCGCATGGTGGGCGTGGCGCCGGACGGAGCCGAGGTGTTCGCCAACAACGGACGGTACGGGCCGTACGTCAAGCGTGGTGACGAGTTCCGCTCGTTGGACTCGGAAGAGACGATGTTCACCATCACGCTGGACGAGGCACTGGCCCTGCTGGCCGCCCCGAAGACCCGGCAGCGGCGGGCGGCGGCTCCACCACTGCGGGAGATGGGCGACGACCCGTTGACGCAGAAGCCGCTGGTGATCAAGGACGGCCGGTTCGGCCCGTACGTCACCGACGGGGAAACCAACGTCTCGCTGCGGCGCGGCCAGACACCCGAGGCGTTGAGCCTGGAAGAGGCGTCCGAGATGCTGGCGGAGAAGCGGGCCAAGGGACCGGCTCCGAAGAAGAAGGCGGCCAAGAAGGCGGCGGCGAAGAAGACGACAACCGCTGCCAAGAAGACGACGGCGGCCAAGAAGAGCACCGCGAAGGCCACCACGACGGCCGCCAAGAAAGCTGCTCCGAAGAAGACCGCCCCGAAGAAGGCAGCGGCCGAGTAGCCGACCATCTCGCGTGCACGTGTGGTCGGCGGGCGATGTCCCCGGGGCCTCCCCGGAGGACATCGCCCGCCGGCTCAGTCGCAGAGTTCGAGTTCGGACGTACCACTGGCGGAGGCGGTCGCCCCGTCATTGAAGTACACGGTCACCTCCCAGTACACCGACACGCCGAATCGGTCGAACTCTCTCGGCACGGTGGTGTCGAAGGTCGAGTTGGTGAAGCCGTCCCAGGAGGCACCTTTGGTCAACCAGAAGGTGGTGGACGGGAGATCACCGAACTGGCCGTGGTAGACCCGTACCCGTTGGAGGGTCCGGCCGCCACCGTTCACCACCGTGCCGTGTAGGTCCGCTCCGAACAGGAAACACCGGGACGGGACCGTCACGCTGATTCTGGGCGTGGTGGTCGTCTTGGGCTTGGTCGTGGTCGGGGCGGGTGCCGGCGGCGCTGCCCTGGTCGTGGTGGCCGGGCCGGGACGGGCTGGCGCCGGCGCTCGCGGTGGCGTCGTCCCCGGCCCGGTCGGCTGTGCCGACTGGGGTGGACCGGTCGTCCCGGCAGCGGCGGTGGGCGGGACCGGTACGGCAGCACCGGGAGCGGTGGTCGTAACCGGGACGGGTGGTGCCGCCAGTGGCGGAACCTGTTCAGGGGCAGCCGGGCTGTCGGGGCGACCGGCCAGCCAGGCAGCGCTCACCAGTAGGACGAGTGCGCTGAGCACGGCAACCGGCAGGACCAACCCGTTCCTGCCGTTCCTGCCGTTCCTGGGGCGGGACGAGGGTGACGACGACTCGCGGGTCGCTGATGCCGGTGTCGGCGGCCGGGATCCGGTCCGCCGGCGAGTGATCCAGTTGCCGGCGGCGGAAACGACGCCGTGGACCGGTGCCGGCGGGCGTCGCGGTGGGCGGTTCTCCGGCACATGTCGACCGGCCGGTTCCCCGGACCCATCAGCCAGCCGGTCGGGGCTGGTCGCCGGCTCGCCGGACCCGCTGTCGGCTTCGTTACCGGTCATCCGGCCCGGTCCGTCGGTTGTCGGCCGGTCGGGCCCGCTGCTCTCCTGCTCCAGCCTGAGCTTTCCGGCTGGCTTACCGGATTCGCTGACTGCCTTCTCGGATTTCCTGACTGCCTTGGCAGGCTTACCGGTTGCCCGGCTGGATTCGTCAGGTGCTGTGCCGGGACTGTCGTCCGGCTTTGCGGACCTGCCGGCTGAGCTGCTTGCTCGGACGACGGTCTCGGTGTTGGCCGGGTCCCGGCGGGCCGAGGTCGGTTGCGGTAGGAGAGCACCACATGACGGACTGAGGCAGTACGCTCCACCCGACTCGTCGACCTGGCCGCACTCTGGACAGACGGTCAGCATCCGCTTGGCCGGGAAATGGTGCCCGACACCCGGATCGGCGTCCCGGACATGTCACTGTTGGGATAGACCGTGACGCTCCACTCGGTGGACGGGCGGCTCAGCGTGTCCCCGGAGTACGACATCGGGACAGTGCCGGAGTAGCTCGACGATCCGTCACCGCTGATCGGCCACCCGGTTATGGTGCCGTCGTCGACGAGCAGAGAGCCATGTGGATCGTAGGCGACGGACATGTTGTGCAGCTGTGCACTGAGCCTTACCGACCATTCCCCCCAGCCGGAACAGGACGCACTCGCCGAGGCGGTCAGGTACGGCCTGGCCGGTGGGTCCACCACCTGTCGGCTTCCGGTTGAGGACTGGGTAGGGGCCGGTGCCTTGGGGGCGGCCTTGGTCGTCGTACCTGGCCGAGACGGCGTGGCCCTGGGGTCCGAGGGGCGAGGTTGGCCGGCACCGGTGGAAGTTGAGTTGCTCGGCCGGGGCGTTCCAGGCGACGGGGGCAGGATCAGCGTAGGTGTTCCTGTCGGTGCGCCGCCTCCCGGATCGGGTGCCGCTGCCGGCGGGTTTCCATCTGCAACTGCCGTCGACGGTACGGATGGTGGTCTGGCTACCCAGATGGCAGTTACCGCCAGCAGCAGTACGACGACGATGAGCGCAGGGGTCAGCAGTCGTGCCCGGGTCGGGGCCGGTGTTGAGGACACGGCCGGTGTTAAGGACACGGCCGGTGTTGAGGACACGGCCGGAACCGGGACCGGAACCGGGGGCTCCGCAGGCGTGCTGATTTTCGTCTTCGGCGGTGCCGCCCCGGTGGGCTGCGGGGCGGTCGGCAGTAGCTGACCGCATTCGGGATTAGGGCAGTAGGCCGGTTGGCCGTCAATGCTCAGCAAACATTCAGGACACTTGATCAAGACCAACACCCCCGTGGTGTGTGTCCAAACCCGATAGGCAAACGCCTTTTGATTCTGGCATCCCACTCGCCTGGAACTCGAGGGCCGACAGGGCGGCGGGCGTCATCGTTCGGTAGGCAACCGAGCGGCTATTGATATTTTTTGGTCCGCTTAGGAGGCGTTTCGCTCGAATGGTCAGCGGGCTGCTGTTCGTAGCGAATGAGCGGCGGGCAAGACAGGGGTTTGCCCGTCAGCGCTGCCCGTCGGCCTGACGTTCGGCGATGACCTCGCTGAGCAGGTCTGCGAGTCGCCGTAGGAAAACTGCGGCTGCGGCGTCCGATGCGTCGTCCAGGACCCAGTTGGCGTCCCATGCGACGAGCTGGGCCAGTACGCCGGGCTGGGCGGGTTCGGCAAGGATGCTCTCGATGGCGGCCAGGTCGCGGCGTAGACCACGGACCGTGGTCTGCGCTATCCGCCGGAGATCGTTACGAACCTCGTCCAGGGTTTCCGCGTCGGCCAGGTGCCCACCAAGGAACGACCGCACCACCTCGATCGCGGGCTGCCGTGCGGCCTCCTCCGCCCTTCTCCGCAGCGGCTCCGGCACGTTCGAGATCCCCATGCCCTCAGTCTCCCTTACCCGTCGGGAACGCGGTGATGATGAAGGCGCGGGCGGGATCACTACCGGGCACCAGAATCATGGTCACCCGGACAAGGCTCGTCACGTGGTGCTGGGCATTGCGGGGGCCGATTCCATACATGCCACGGTTGAAGTACCCCTCACCGACGGCATTGCTCACGCTGAAGACCTTGCGGTGCACGCCGAACAGCGCGAGATCCTCGCGGACGCCCGTCCAGTTGACGGTCAGGTACTCGTTGATGACCCGGTTCATCGTCGCTTTGCTCAGCCACCGGTACGAGTAGTTCGCCGGGCCATCCCAGGGTTGATCGCCATAGATCCGACCCTCGACGGTGCGGGTGTTCGGGTCGCGGCCCATCGGAATGTCGGGACCATGGCGTTCCAGGCTGTGTGCACCATCGCTCGCGTGGGTGGTGTCGTGGGCCGTGATGTCGATCATCGGCGCATGGTCGCCGAGGTCGAGGAATATCTTGGCCACCTGGGCCCAATCCACGCGCTCGGCAGCCTGTTGTGGCGTCTCGCCGGGACGCTGGGTCGGGTCGAGGTCCTGCGGGTCGAACGACCATCCGTCGCTGGCGGAGGTGGCGGATCCGTCGTCTCCCCAGGCGACCGGGGTGTCCGGCAGGGTCCGTGGGCCGTGCTGGAACGGTGTCGGTCGTTCGGCCGGCGGCAGGTCGGCGGCGATCTGCTCCAGGTGTTGCAGGCGGTCGAACGCCCATTGGGTACGGGTCAAGAGCGCGTCGGTCTCTGCCTGGAAGACGGACAGGTGCTCCTCGACCGCAGTGCTGATGTTTCGCCTGAGCAGCTCGGTACGGGTCTGCGTGGACACCGCCTCGTTGCCGTCGTACGAGATGTCGGCAAGCTCCTTGGAGCCCGCACCGGTCAGTGCGTTGCCGCTGAACGCGATCTGTCGGTCCCGGGCCTCGGCCCGTTTCAGGGGATCGGCGGTGACCAACGAGACTGCGGAGGCGAGGGCCTGGGTGCCCACGGTTCTGGCGAAGGTCAGCCAACGGGCCTTCGCACCGAGTAGACCGGTCGGCTGACCGGCGATCCGGCGCATCTCCAGAACGGCCCAGGTACGGACCGCGTCGGCGATCTGTTGCGGGGTCCGGGCCGGGTCGACCTGAAGCACGAAGGTCACGTCGGAGTCGACCCGGTACCCGGTGACGATGCCGTGGACCTGACCTCCGAGGCCCGTACGGAGCTCGAAGGTCAGGTTCTCGGGGCGTCCGCTCGCGCCGGTGAAGACGAGCCGGAAGGTATGCTCCGCGTCAGCCAGGGTCGCGATCAGGGCATTCTGTGGCAGGTCGCTTAGGGCGGCCACCAGCCTGTCGACCTCGGGGAGCAGATGCTGGTCGGCGGGCGGAAGATCGCCGTACAGGTTCCGTAGGTTGGTCACCGGGCCGGCGGTACGGGGATCGGCGGCCAACCGCTCCTCGATCTCCCTGACCCGCTGTTCGAGTTCCTCGACGGGTTGCTGCTGCCCACTGATCCGGCGTCGGAGATGGTTCGGGGTCGTGGTTTCGTTGTGCGCCTCGGACAGCGCCTTGTTGAAGGCGATGTCGTTGAGACGTAGTTGGTGCAGCCGGGCGACCTGGCGGCTGATTCCGTGGCCGAGGGCAGAGATGCCCGCGAGCGCGGCCAATGCGGGGTTGTTGGTGAGAACGCCGGTACCGGCTGCGGAAGTTCCCTGGGCCAGTATCGGAAGAAGGTCCTCCCGGATCCACCGGCCGTTCGGGAGGCGGTTCTCCCGGTCGAACAGGATGTTGTCCCCGACATGCGCCACGATGTCGGTGATCCGGCCGGGATCTGCCTCCACGTTCACCGTGAAGCTGAACCTGCCTCGACCGACGCGATCGCTGCCTGGCGTGACCGGACGCCCGTCATCAGCCGTGCCAAAGCTGATGCGTATCTCGATGTTGTATCCCCGGCCAAGTTTGCTCGACCGATAGACCAACTCGGTCTGCTTGCCATTGGTGTCCCGTACCACGTGGGCGAGCTTGAAGGGATTGCCGTGCTGGACGTTTACCCGGATCATGCCCTCCTGGGCCGCCCGGACGGCAGCCGCGTGGCCGGTCGCGGCGGAGGTTGGCGTTTGCGCGGGGAGGCGTGGAGTGTCGGCCAGGCGGTCGATTCCAGCGGTGGCGAGGAACTGCCCGTTGTCGGCCAATTCCCCGATCTGGTTGCCGACACTACGGCGTTCGGCGGGTCTGAGTCGGCCCCAGTGTTGGAAGTCGTGCCGTTCAACGAGGTCAGCGACCTCCCGGCTGCGCAGCCCGTTGAAGCGGTCGATCAGTACCTGCGCCAGCGCCTTGGCGAGGGTTGAGGTCACCTGTAGGCCGCCCAAGCCCTCACGCGCAGCTTCGCCCACGTTGTAGCTGAAGGGAGCGGATGGGGCTGCGCCCAGGGTGGCCTTCTCCAGGTGTGCCCTGGCACCGGCTTCGTGTCGGGTGAGTTCGTGTTGACGCTTCGCGATGTCGGTGAGCGTGTCGCGGACGGCTCTGTGTAGTTCGGGTCGCGGGGCGGTGCCCAGTTCCGGCGGCACCTGAAGGGTGATCCGCCCGTCGGTGTAGTCAACGTTGATCTTGCTTGGATCGGCGGTGTACTCCACCTCGACATGGACGACGACACCGGGGGTATCGCCGCGCATGGTCAGCCGATAGCTGCCATCCGGCCGTGACCGGATCTTCTTGAGGAACTCGATCGGATCAGCGGTGAGCAGCCGCTGGATCTGGCGGACCTCCTGTCGTACCGCATTGCGGACCAACTTGATCTGCGATGTGGGCACCTGCTGGGAAGCGGGTGCCACGTCCGGGTCTGGCCAGCGGGTACGTATGGCCGCCGCGCGATCGCCCAGCACGGTCGCGGCCAACTCACTCGCGCGGTCATGGCTGGTATCGACCCGCCGCTGAAGCTCGCCCTCGGCGATCCCGGTCCGGTCCGGCAACTGGGCCAACGCCCGGTCGTGCTTGCGTTCCAGCTTGACGCTGGTTACGTACCGGTTGAGGCGATTGTTCGTTGCAATTTCACCTGCGGTGACGACAGTTCGTCTGATTGCAAGATCCGGATGACCGGTCGCTGCGGCGAATGTGATGGTGACGCCGGCCGCCAGCACGCTGGGAACGTTTGCGGCCAGCCGATCCGAGCGTCGGTACGCCAGCTCGCCTGGTCGTTCGTACTGTAGTTTGACCAGGGCGCTGATGGTGGAACGGAGTTTGCTCCGGAACCGGTATTCGATCGCCGGGTCGCTGTCTGGACCGGACCCGCGCGGGTCGACGGCATGGCTGTCGACCACCAGGTGGAAGTGCCGCTCGCGGCCACCGCCCCGGAAGCTGACGACCCGCCCATCCGGCTCTGAAGCGGGAACGACCTCGCAGGTCCAGGTCAGGCGGCCCGTACCCGCCCAGCCCTTCGGGGCTACCCGGAACAGGCTGCGGCCCTGTGCAGCTACCGGCTCGATGCTGACATCGGGTATCTGGTTCCGATTCAGTAGGTGTCGGGTCAGTGCAACCGTGGGCGCAGAGTCGTACCACCACTGCCGTTGCTCGTCGAGCAGTGCGCTGACCGGTTCGGACAGGTGGCGGCGGGCCAGGTCGGCGCGTACGTCCGCACCCGGCATACCCTCGCGCAACGCCCGGGACTCGATGAACGTCCGCAACTCGG